>NZ_DASYTH010000247.1:0-3356 GCF_036002505.1 Actinophytocola sp.
GAGGCGGTGCTGCTGGCCGCGCGCCGGGTACTGCACGGGTTCCTGTCGCGCCCCGTGCCCGGTGCTGACCGGCCATCCGCCGATCCGGACGCCATCGCCGAGCGGGTCGCCGGCGTACGTGCGGTGATCATGGCGATGTTCGAGGACCTGCCCCGGTCCGAGCCGGCGGTACGCGAGGCAGTACTGCGCCAGCGGGCGCCGCTGGCCCTGCTCTGCGGCTGCTGGCTGGACACCGTGTCGCAGCCGGCGACCCAGCCGGCGACCATCGCGAACCGGCTGTTCCAGCACCAGTTCGTGTTGCGGGGAGAGGGAAATCCACGACGCGGGCTGCACCACCTGCGGGCGCGGGCACTGGAGACGGCCGGGGTGTACCTGCCCGAGATCGGCGCCACGGACTTCATGCGGACCGCCGAGGCCCTGCCGCTGACCGCGTTGCACGGCGCTTTCTACCTGTCCCTGGCCAAGCTTCCGGCGAACTTCCTGCCCGAGGTCGTCGGCGTGCACTATGCCGTGGCCGCGCTCGGCGTGGACGACTTTCTGCTCGGTATGCCGCCGGCGCTGCCGGAGTCCGAGCTGCGGTCGGTGCTCGGCGGGTATCTGAACCTGGCGGGGGACCGGCCCGAGTTGGGTGCGCGGGTGCTGCATGCGGTCGAGCTGGCGCTGGCCCTCGAGCTGGAGCACGCCGGCCTGCTCGCGCGGCTGGCGGCCTGGCGAGCCGGGCGCTCGCCGGAGCTGTCCGCACACCGCATCGGCGAGCGCGCGGCGGCGGGGTGGCGCCGCGCGCTGGCTCTCGACTTGCCGTCAGACGTACTGCTGCGCCGTGCCGATGTGCCCGACGACCGGCAGTTCTTCCACCGCCTGGTGAACATCGAGAACTACCCGAACACCCGCGGGCCGGCCCGGGACCACGCCACCGTGGTGCTGGACATCGCCGAGGAGGTGCTGTTCGAGCACGGCGCCATCGGCATGCTGACCGACGCGAGCTGGTTCGAGTACACCCCGGAGGCACTGCTGGCCCGGGTCGACCGGATCTGCCGGGACAAGCTGAGTGATGAAGCCGCCTTCGGGCCGAAGTCGGTCGCGCTCGGCAGCATGATCGACGGAGCCTGGACGCACCGGACCGGCACCGTGGGCCGCTATGCCCGCCGCAGCGACGGCAGGCTGTACTCGATGCACGCCGAGGCGCTGGGCCGGGGCGACCCGCGTGGCAACCAGATCGCGATGACCTACCGCCTGCTGGGCGGGATGGGCATCCGCGTCCCGCACATCCGGGACGCCGCCTTCCTCGACCAGGAGGACCTCCCGGAGCACCGGTACGAGCTCGCCATCCAGCAGCTCAGCCTCTCCCTGTTCCCGGACACCTGCCACGACGAGATCCTCGGCTTCAACCTGGGGATCGCGACCCTCGGGCTCGGGCTCACCCGCGCCCGCAAGCTGCGCGGGCTGCGCCGGCACTGGATCGACGCGGCCGGCGAGGACACACCGGCGCCGGTCCAGTGCAGCCCGGCCGGTCAGGCCAGGCACGCAGCCGAGATCATCATCGACTACTTGGACGAGGTGGCGATGACCTGCGGATCGGGCGCGGTCCGGACGCACTGGCGGCGGATCTGGCGCGGCTACGCCTCGTTTGCCTACCTGGTCGAGCAGGAGCCGCTGGACCTGGTCTCCGACGACCTGGCGGACCTGATCGGCCTTCCTGGTTCGGGAGCCCGGGAACAATCTACTATCTCCGTACGTAGATAGTAGAGAGATTCGTTGGAGCTCCAGGAGGATGTACCGTGGCGTCACTGTTTCTCGGCCTCGCCGCCCTCGCCTGCCCGGTAGGAATGGGCGTGATGATGTGGATGATGGGCCGCCGTCGGCCAGCTGCTGACAACGGCGGCGCCGCCGAGGTCGCGGCGCTGCGCGCCGAGATCGAGGACCTCAAGGCCGAACGGCACCCGCCGGAGACCGCATCGTGACGACCTGGTCCGCCGCGCTCATCGCGCTGGCCGCCGCAACCGCGACCTACTTCTCTTGCGTGCGACCGGCGCTGCGGGCACGGAAACGCTCGTGACCGGAGGCCGCCCGAGCCTTGACCGTCTACTGATGACGATCAAGACCCATTGCCGCACCACGCTTGCCGAGGGTTCGGCGGAGTTTGCGTTCGGAGAGCCGGCCGAAGGAGAACGGATCACCGTCGAGTAGGACGCCGGGGGCGAACAGGACACCCGCACGGCTGGCCAGCAGCCGGCCTTCCTCGCTGGCGAGGTCGATCTCGTTGACCCGTAACGGAAAATCGTGTCCCACCCGGCCGAGGACCTGCTTGGCATGGTCGCAGTAGGCGCAGTTTTCCTGGGTCAGCAGGGTGATCTCGACCGGGGTGGTCATGGCCGGCGTTCCGCGCGGAGGTCGGTGAGTAGCTTGTCGGTGGGGACGAACATGGTGTAGTCGGGCTTGCCGCCGTAGTCGGCACGCCAGCGGATGGTGCCGTCCGGGCCGACCAGGACGAAGCTGTGGCCGTCGCGGCTGGTTCCCATCATGCCGTACTGGTTGGCGGTGTACGCGTGGGAGACGCGCAAGTCCGGGTCGGACAGCACCGGGGTGGTCAGCTTCTCGTCGGTCATCTTGCGGTTGATCTGATCGGCGGGGTCGGTGGTGATCGACATGACCGCGTCGACGCCGGCGGCCCGTACAGCGCCGGCGTTCTTCTCCAGGTCGCGGATCTGGTCCCAGCATGGCTGGCACATCAGCCCTTCCTGGAAGTACAGCAACACGTTCTTGCCGCGGTGGTCGGCGAGGCTCACCCGCCCGCCGGTGTGCGCGGCGAGCGTGAACGCCGGTGCCGCGGCGCCGATACCCGGCTGGCCGACCGCGTGCCGGAACCCGCTGCCGCCGACGGTCACGGCGTCCGGGTCGGTCCGGGAGTCCTGGTAGATGAGGTAGAGCACGGTGACCACCCCGACCACCGCCAGGACCACCAGCACGATCCACACCGGGCGGCGATCCGAACGTCCACCGTGGACTGATCGAGCTTCGCGGGCGAGCCGGGAAGCCTGCTGCCGCTGCCGGGTCCGGATCTGCGGGGCCCGCTTGCCAGCCGGGGTTCGGGTGCTACTGCCGCTGCTCACGTGCGTGCTCCTCCAGGGTTGCGGGTTCGGTCACCGGCCGGCGGGTGCGCCGGGCGCGGCGGATCAGCAGGGCGAACCCCGACGCGAGGACGAGCGCGAGGACCCAGCCCGGCAGCCAGGAGAGCGCGTCCCGGACCACGCTGGCCAGGTGCTGCAGCCAGGAGCTCAGGGCGGTCTGCCAGCCGCCGCTGGGCATGCCGGGGCCGGTGAACGCCAGCGCCAGCGCCAGCCCGCCCATGACGATCA
>NZ_DASYTH010000248.1:0-13983 GCF_036002505.1 Actinophytocola sp.
CACGCCGCCGACCGTGGTGGCCGCGGCGGTGCCCAGGGCCTCGGCGCCCCAGCCGTGGGTGAGGTCGGCCAGCCGCGGGCCGCCGGCCACGACCACGGTGAACACGCCCTGCACCCGGCCGCGCATCTCGTCGGTCGCGGCGGTCTGCAGGATCGCACCCCGGTGGATGGCGCTGACCAGGTCGGCGGCGCCGCCCAGGGCCAGGAAGATCACCGCGAGCCAGAGCACTTGGGAGACGCCGAAGACCGCCATGAACAGGCCCCAGGCGACGACGGCGAGCGTGACCACCACGCCCTGCCGCCGCATCCGGGTGATCCACCCGGAGAACAGGCCCATGATCGCGGCCCCGATCGGAATGGCCGCGTAGAGCCACCCCAGCGCGAAACCGCCGCCCGGCGGGTCGCCGAAGGTCCGCTCGGCCATCTCCGGGAACAGCGCCCGCGGCATGCCCGCGACCATCGCGACGATGTCCGCCAGGAACGAGGCCAGCAGCACCTTCTGCGTTGACAGGTAACGGAAGCCGGAGGCGATCTCGCGCAGCCCGGCCCGGCTGGGACCGCCGTTCTCCGGGGGCAGCGCGGGCAGCGGCAGCACCAGGAACACCGCGACGGTCAGCGCCACCGTGTCGATCAGGTACAAAGTGGACAGTCCGACCACCGGGATCAGCGCGCCCGCCGCCAGCGGCCCGAACACCATGCCGAACATGAACACGGTGAAGCTCAGCGCGTTCGCCGGCGTCACCAGCTCGCCCGGCACCAGCCGCGGAATCACCGCGTTGCGCGCCGGGATGTCGATGGCCACGAACGCCTGCTGCACGCCCAGCAGCGCGAACACCACCCAGACGGAGCCCAGCCCGGTGAACGCCTGCACCCACAGCAGGGCGGACACCGCGGCGACCCCGATCCCGGTCACCACCAGCAGGAGCCGCCGGTCCACGGCGTCCGCGATCGCCCCGCCCCAGAGCCCGAACACGATGAGCGAGATCAGCCCGACCGCGCCGGTCAGCCCGACGTACCCGGAGGAATGGGTCAGGTCGTACACCTGCTTGGGCACCGCCACCGCGGTCAGCTGGCTCCCGACCGCGATCACCGCCGAGGAGCTCCACAGCCGCCGGTACTGCGGGATCCGCAGGGGCCGGGTGTCGATCACGATCCGGCCGAGCACCCCCCGGGCGGTACGCGGGCGCGCCTTCGTGCGGTCACCCCGGTCGACGCTCAATCCATCACCTCGCAAGCTCGGTGATGGCGACCCCGTCCCCTCGCAAGCTCGGCGACGGGGCAGTGCCTAATGGTTCGCTCGCAGGCTCGCTCACGGCCCGAGCTTAGCTCGGCTAACTAACGGTCTCGCAATGTGTTTCGGCACGCAGCCGGAATGATCATCTCAGGGCGCGACGCGCTCCACCTGCCAGTTGTCGAGCAGCAGCTTGTAGCGCAGGCGGTCGTGCATGCGGTCGGCACGGCCCTGCCAGAACTCGACGACCTCGGGGCGGATGCGCCAGCCGCCCCAGTGCGGCGGGACCGGGACGACGTCGGTGTCGGCGAACCGGCGCTTGATGTTGGACAGCGCGTGGTCGAGGGCCTCGCGGCTGGCGACCACGCTGGACTGGGGGGAGGCCCAGGCGCCGAGCTGGGAGCCGCGGGGGCGGCTGGCCCAGTACCGGGCGGTGTCCTCGGAGCTCACCTTCTCCACGATGCCGCGGACGGTGGCCTGGCGGTGCAGGTCGTACCAGGGGAAGGTGGCCGAGGCGTAGCGGGTGGCGGACAGGTCGTGGCTCTTCGCCGAGGTGTAGTTGGTGAAGAACACGACGCCGCGTCCGTCGATGCCTTTGCACAGCACGGTGCGTGACGAGGGGAAACCGTCGGCGTTGGCGGTGGCCAGCACCATGGCGTTGGGCTCGGCGGCACCAGCACGGCGAGCGTCCTCGAGCCACACCTGGAGCTGTGCGTGCCAGGTGCCGGCGAGATCCGACTCGTGCAGCGTGCCCTGCTCGTAGGAAACGCGCATCGCCGGCAGGTCCACCGCGATGCTCGTGGTCAGCTCGCGTTCCGCCATCCTGAGCTCCTCGCCACGTGTAGGGGTCGCCTCGCGCGTCATTCCCTTGCACGTTACGGGTAGTTGCGACGAACGGAAACCGCCGGAGCGGTGACAACGCACACCGAATCGATCTGGATGGTGAGGTTCGTTACGTGAAGTTCACCGGACGGGTGATCGAGGCAATGATGATGGCCCGGATCTCGTCGGCGACGGCCTTCGGGGGTACCGGCGGCTCGTGCGCCTGCCACTCGCGCAGCAGCCCGGTGATGGCGCCGACCAGGCCGATCGCGGTCAGGTGGTAGTCCCGGCGCGGGGCGAGCCCGGCCTCGGCCGCCCGGTCGCATTCGGCCTCGATGAACTCCGTGTAACGGGCGAACCAGTCCTTGTGCTGGCGCTCCATCGCCGGGCTCACCCCGGGCGCCTCCACGTAGTTCAGCCTCGGGTACCGCGGATCCGACGTAACTGCTTCGACGAATGCGTCGACGAGCGTGGTCACCCGGGTGATCGCGTCGGCGTCGGACAGGCGTTCCAGCAACGGCAGCATGCGCTTCATCGCAACTCGATTGATTTGCGCGTGAAGCTCCAGCAGCAGCGCTTCCTTGCTAGCGAACTTCTCGTAGAAGTTCCGGGTGGACACCCCGGCCCGCGTGCACAGGTCCGAGATCTTGGTGCGGTGGTAGCCCTTCGACGTGAACTCGTCGAGAGCGGCTTCGAGCAGCTTATCCCGTCGCTCGGCCCGGCGTTGCTCCGTCTCGATCCCGGCGTACGTCCGGGGCTGAGCTACGACATCCTGCGACAATTCGATCTCCTCCTCGCTGCGCCCACTATCTCAACACACAAAGTGGCCACGAGGTAACGCTCCTTTTGCAAATTGACAGGGCCGGCTACCCGATCGGGCGAGGATTCTTGACAAAAACCGATCAACGAAACGCGAAACGACCGGAATGCGGAAATCAGCCGCGGGCGAGGCCGATCAGCCGCATCGCCGTGATCGTGTCACCGGCCAGGGCCGTGGCCACCGAGCCGCCGGCGGCGAGCGGGGTCAGCGACCACCATTCCCCGCCGTCCGCGGCTGGTGCCGGCCGGTCGTCGACCAGGATGTCGCTGGCCAGCACCCGGTGTCCGGCGAGGTGCGCCGCGCCCCGGTCCAGCGCGGGGTCGCCGATCGCGAGTCGCTGGCGCAGCACCGGGCACCCGCCGCGGACGATGTGGACCTCGCTCGCCAGGTGCCCCGGGCACTCGCCGGCCCGGCCGAGCACGAGCACCTCGCGGCAGCGCAACTCCGCGCCGGCCGCGAGGTCGGCCCGCAGCACCGACTCGTGCCGGGCCCGCGCGGTGATCACCGTCGGCTCCGGCAGGTAGGCCACGGCCGCGCCGGCACCCGCGGTGATCCCGATGGTGAACCGGCTCGGCTCGAACCGGTGCCCGGGCAGCGCCAGTGTGGCCGCGACCCCTTCGAGCGTGAGCGCGGCGCCCGGCCCCACCTCGACGGTCAGCTCGAGATCGTCCCCGGCCAGCGGCGCCGCCGCCGAGTTGACCAGGCGCACCGTCACCGGGCCGGGCCCGTGCGCGCGGGCCGGCACGAGGGTCAGCGGGGCGGCCGACCGGAGACCCCGGACGACGCTGTGCCCGCGCCCATCCAGCTCGACCACCAGCCGGGCCCTAGCTCGCAGGACCGCCACCTCGCAAGCTCGGTGACGGCGCCCCTGCCGCCTCGTCCCTCAGCGGCAGGGCAGTGTTTGATGGTTCGCTCGCAAGCTCGCCCTGTGACATTGGTTCGCTCGCAAGCTCGCTCACGTCGCCCTGTGACATTGGTTCGCTCGCAAGCTCGCTCACGTGAGCTGCTTCCGGACCCAGGCCGCCACGTCCGGCGCGTCCGGAGTGTCCACAAGGGACTGACTGACCACCGGCAGCCCGTTGCGCACCCGGTGCGCGTCGGCCGACATCACCTCGAGGTCGGCGCCGACCAGCATGGCCAGGTCGATCTTGTTGATCACCAGCAGGTCCGCGGTGGTGACGCCGGGACCGCCCTTGCGCGGCACCTTGTCGCCGCCGGCCACGTCGACGACGAAGATCTGCCGGTCCACCAGGCCGCGGCTGAACACCGCGGTGAGATTGTCCCCGCCGCTCTCGATGATCACCAGGTCCAGCCCGGCGAACCGGTGCTCGAGGTCCTCCACCGCGTCCAGGTTCGCGGTGATGTCGTCGCGGATCGCGGTGTGCGGGCAGCACCCGGTCTGCACCGCGGTGATCCGCTCCGGCTCGAGCACCCCCGCCTTGCGGAGGAAGTCGGCGTCCTCGGTGGTGTAGATGTCGTTCGTCACCACGGCCAGGTCGATCTCCGGCCGGAGCGCCCGGCACAGCGCCGCGACCAGCGCCGTCTTGCCGCACCCCACCGGACCGCCGACGCCGACCCGGAACGCCCGCCCGTCCCGCGGTGCGTGGTCGTGCGGATCATGGTGAAACCCGTCAGCTGGCAAAGAGCCGCACCTCCTTGGCGTGCTTGCGGTTGTGCGCCTCGGCGAGCAGGTCCAGCCCGGGCGCACCGGGTGCCGGCAACTCGGCCGGCTCGCACGCGGCCACTGCGGCCGCCCGCTCGGCCACACCGCGCACCTCGACGGCCAGTCTGAGCACGGCTGCGTTGACTCGCAACGGGTCCAGCCCGAGGAGACGGACCGCGGCGCTCGCCGGGCCGCTCACCGACAAGTAAGCGGCGGCGAGTGCGGCGTCGACCGGGAGCCCTCCGGCCAAGCCGACCGCGGCACCCAGCGCGACGGCGTGGTGGGGGCGTGCGATGAAGGGGGCCTTGCTCACGCCCAGGGTGAGAAAGGCCCCCTTCATCGCCCTCCGAACCCCACTCCCCTGCGCCCGTGACGCATCGCGGTGGGCGGCGGACGGCGTCCGCGCATCCAACTCGGCGTCCAACTCCTGCCAGAACCCCGCACCCGCTCCCCGCCGAGCCCCGTGCGCGGCCGCCGCGGCGAACACCGCGGACAGCTCGCCCGCGGTCCGCAACCGTCCCCACAGGAACCCAGGCAGATCGTCCTCAGTGGACACCAGCCCGCGCGCGGCGGCCTCCTCCAAACCGCCGGAGTGCGCGTGCCCGCCGCCCGGGAACCGGGAGTCGGCGAGCGCGAGCGCGACCATGTCCATCAGAACAGGAAATACCGTTGGGCCATCGGGAGCTCCGTGGCCGGCATGGGTTCGATGAGCTCGCCGTCCACCTGCACGGCGAAGCTGTCCGGGTCGACCCGGACGTCGGGCAGCGCCGAGTTGCCGACCATGTCGGACTTGCCGAGACCGCGGGTGTTGGCCACCGCCATCATGGGCGTGGCGGTGCCGAGCTGAGCCGCGAGGTCGGCCTCGATCGCCTCCGGGGCGACGAAATGCAGGCTGCTCACCACCGCGACGCCCGGTGCGGCGCCGAACATCGGGCGGGCCAGCACCGGCTGAGGCGTGGGGATCGAGGCGTTCGCGTCACCCATGGCCGCCCAGGCGATGAAGCCGCCCTTGAGCACGACGCTGGGGCGCACCGCGAAGAACCGGGGATCCCACAACACGAGGTCGGCGAGCTTGCCGACCTCGACCGAGCCGATCTCCGAGGCCATGCCGTGCGCGATCGCCGGGTTGATCGTGTACTTGGCCACGTACCGCTGGGCGCGCTGGTTGTCCGCAGCGCCGTCGCCCGGCAGCGGGCCGCGGCGGCGCTTCATCACGTGCGCGGTCTGCCAGGTCCGGATGATCACCTCGCCGACCCGGCCCATCGCCTGCGAGTCCGAGCTGATCATCGAGATGGCGCCGAGGTCGTGCAGCACGTCCTCGGCCGCGATGGTGGTCGGGCGGATCCGGCTCTCGGCGAACGCCAGGTCCTCCGGCACCGACGGGTTCAGGTGGTGGCACACCATCAGCATGTCCAGATGCTCGTCGATGGTGTTGACCGTGTGCGGCCGGGTCGGGTTGGTGGACGAGGGCAGCACGTTCGGCTCGGCCACCACCCGGATGATGTCCGGCGCGTGCCCGCCGCCGGCGCCCTCGGTGTGGTAGGCGTTGATCGACCGGCCGGCGATGGCGTCCACAGTGGACTCAACGAAACCCGCCTCGTTCAAGGTGTCGGTGTGGATGGCCACCTGCACCCCGGAGGCGTCGGCCACCCGCAGGCAGGCGTCGATCGCGGCCGGCGTGGTGCCCCAGTCCTCGTGCAGCTTGAACCCGCCGGCGCCACCCCGCAGCTGCTCCCACAGCCCGTCCGTGCTGACCGTGTTTCCCTTGCCCAGCAACAGGATGTTCAGCGGGATGCCGTCCATCGCGCGCAGCATCCGGCCCAGGTTCCAGGCGCCCGGCGTGACCGTGGTGGCCTTGCTGCCCTCGGCCGGCCCGGTGCCGCCGCCGACCAGCGTGGTGAGCCCGGAGGCCAGCGCCGTGTCCGCGAGCTGCGGGCAGATGAAGTGCACGTGGCAGTCCACCCCGCCGGCGGTCAGGATCTTTCCATTGCCCGCCAACACTTCCGTGGACGGGCCGATCACCAGCGCCGGGTCCACACCGTCCATGGTGTCCGGGTTGCCGGCCTTGCCGATGCCGACGATCCTGCCGTCCCGCACGCCGACGTCCGCCTTGATCACGCCCCAGTGGTCCAGCACGACCGCTCCGGTGATCACCAGGTCGGGCGCGCCGTCCGCGCGGGTGGCCATGCTCTGGCCCATCGACTCGCGGATCACCTTGCCGCCGCCGAAGATCACCTCGTCGCCGGAGCCGGCCGGGCCGACGCTGCGGTCCTCGGTCACCTCGATGAGCAGGTCCGTGTCCGCCAACCGGATCCGGTCGCCGACCGTCGGTCCGAACAGCTCCGCGTACCGCGCCCGCTCAATCGAGTCCACTGTCCAACTCCCCGGCGAACTCGTGGCGCAGGCCGGGTACCACGCGACGACCGGCGATCGGCACCAGGTCGACCTCGCGCTCGATACCGGGCTCGAACCGCACCGAGGTGCCCGCCGGGATGTCGAGCCGGTGCCCCCAGGCCTCGTTCCGGTCGAACTCCAGGCCGAGGTTGGTGGCGGCGAAGTGGTAGTGCGAGCCGACCTGCACGGGCCGGTCGCTGGTGTTGCGCACCAGCAGCCGTACCCGGTGCCGGCCGGGGTTCAGCGGCACCGGCGTCGAGCCGGTGATGATCTCTCCAGGTCGCACTGCCCGCTCCTACACGATGGGGTGATGGACGGTCACCAGTTTGGTGCCATCCGGAAATGTGGCCTCCACTTGTACGGAGTCGATCAGCTCGGGGACTCCGTCCAGAACTTGATCCCGGCGCAGCACGGACCGGCCGGACTCCATCAGGTCGGCCACGCCCCGACCGTCCCGGGCACCCTCCAGCACGTGCTCGGTGATCAGGGCGACCGCTTCGGGGTGGTTGAGCAACACCCCGCGGGAAAGGCGGCGGCGAGCAACGTCCGCCGCGACATGGACCAACAACTTGTCCCGCTCCTGCGGCGAGAGATGCATGAGAGACACCCTACAAACTGAATCGATCACTTAACCGTGACGGACGACACCGCGGTTGACAATTGCCTGGGGGCCGTACGGGAGGCATGGTGGATTCGAGCCGCGCAGTGGTGCCCGGTGCCGGTGGCCCGTGTTTGTCGCCAGCCCCCGCCGCGCGTTCAGTCGGGGCAGTTGGCGTGGAAGGCGATGAGAATGCACGGCGTAGTGCAGCACAGGGAAAAGGCTCCCGTGGTACCGACGCAGCTTGATCCGGATGACGGGTTCCGCCCCGGCCTCGAGGGCGTCGTCGCGTTCCGCACCGAGATCGCGGAGCCGGACCGGGACGGCGGCGCGCTGCGCTACCGCGGGGTCAACATCGAGGACCTGGTCGGCCGGGTCAGCTTCGGCGACGTGTGGGCACTGCTGGTGGACGGCCGGTTCGGCCAGGGGCTGCCGCCCGCCGAGCCGTTCCCGATCCCGGTGCACACCGGTGACGTCCGGGTCGACGTGCAGGCGGCGCTGGCCATGCTGGCGCCGATCTGGGGCTACCAGGCACTGCTCGACGTCAGCGACGAGGAGGCCCGCGAGCAGCTCGCCCGGGCCTCGGTGATGGCACTGTCCTATGTCGCCCAGTCCGCGCGCGGCATCGGCCGGCCGGCGGTGCCGCAGCGGCGGATCGACGAGTGCACCACCACCACCGAGCGGTTCATGACCCGCTGGCGCGGCGAGCCCGACCCGGCGCACGTGCAGGCCATCGACGCGTACTGGGTGTCGGCCGCCGAGCACGGGATGAATGCCTCCACGTTCACCGCGCGGGTGATCGCCTCCACCGGCGCCGACGTGGCGGCGTGCATGTCCGGCGCGATCGGCGCGATGTCCGGCCCGCTGCACGGCGGCGCGCCGGCCCGGGTGCTGCCGATGATCGAGCAGGTGGAGAACGTCGGCGACGCCCAGAAGGTGGTCGCCAACATCCTGGACAGCGGCGAGCGGCTGATGGGCTTCGGGCACCGGGTCTACCGCGCCGAGGATCCGCGCGCCCGGGTGCTCCGCAAGGCCTGCCGCGAGCTCGGCGCCGAACGCTACGAGGTCGCCATCGCGCTCGAGCAGGCGGCGCTGACGGAGCTGCGGGAGCGCCGCCCGGACCGTGCGATCGAGACCAACGTCGAGTTCTGGGCCGCGGTGATCCTGGACTTCGCCAAGGTGCCGCCGCACATGATGCCGGCCATGTTCACCTGCGCCCGTACCGCCGGCTGGTGCGCGCACATCCTGGAGCAGAAGAGGACCGGCCGCCTGGTCCGCCCGTCCGCCCGCTACGTCGGCCCCGGCCCGCGCATCCCCGAGACCGTCGAAGGTTGGGACGCTCTGCCGCCTCTCCGCTGAGTCCACCGAACGGTTGACAGTCGGGTTCAGCCGTGCGGGCGTCCCGCCAAGCGGTGTCGCGGCGGCATTGTGGTGGCCATGGACGACGCCATCACCGTCAGCGGGCTGACGAAGAGCTACGGGCGCACCGCCGCGGTCGGCGGGATCGAGCTGACCGTGGCGCGGGGGGAGATTTTCGCGCTGCTCGGGCCGAACGGGGCCGGGAAGACCACGACCGTCGAGATCCTGGAGGGGCACCGGTTCCGGGACGGCGGCGAGGTGCGGGTGCTGGGCGAGGATCCGGGCACGGCGGGCCGGGCCTGGCGGGCGCGGCTGGGCATGGTGCTGCAGACCGCGACCGACGCGGCGGAGCTGACCGTGTCGGAAACCGTGCGGCACTTCGCCCGGTACTACCCGAACCCGCGGGACGCCGGCGAGGTGATCGAGCAGGTCGGGCTGACCGACAAGGCGGGCTCGCGGGTGCGCACGCTCTCCGGCGGGCAGCGGCGGCGGCTGGACGTCGCGCTGGGCATGATCGGCCGGCCGGAGCTGATCTTCCTGGACGAGCCGACCACCGGGTTCGACCCCGAGGCGCGCCGGCAGTTCTGGGAGCTGATCCGGCTGCTGGCCCGGGACGGCACCACGATCCTGCTGACCACGCACTACCTGGACGAGGCCGAGGCGCTCGCCGACCGGGTCGCGGTCATCGCCCGCGGCGTGATCGTCGCGGAGGGCACGCCGGCCACGCTCGGCGGCCGGGCGAGCGCCGAGACGACCGTGAGCTGGGTCGACCGGGACGGCCGGCATTCCTTGTCCACCAGCGATCCGGCCAAGTTGATCCACGAGCGGTACACCGCGGGCGCGGTTCTCAACGAGCTCACGGTCAGCCGGCCGAGCCTGGAAGACACCTACCTCGAGCTGATCGGAGAGGTCCGATGACGACGGCCGCCCTGCCCTCCACGGTGACTTCTTTGTTAGCTCGATGGCGTAGCGCCAGTCGGCTGGGCCTCGCGCGGGGTGGGGCCGAGCTGAAGCAGTTCATCCGCAACCGCGAAGCCATGATCTTCTCCTTCGGTTTCCCCGCGCTGGTGCTGGTGCTGCTCGGATCGATCTTCAACGGCACCTACAAAGACGTCGGCGTGAGCTCGAGCCAGGTGTTCTCCGCCGGAATGATCGCCTACGGCATCGTGTCCACATCGTTCATCACGATGGGGGTGGGGATCTCGGTGGACCGCGAGGACGGCACGCTCAAACGGCTGCGCGGCACGCCGATCCCGGCGGCGTCGTACTTCGTCGGCAAGCTGATCCTGGTCGCGGTGTCGGTGGTCGGCGAGGTCGTGTTGATGCTCGCGGTCGCCATGGCGGTGTTCGACATGCCGTTGCCGACCGGTACGGACCACTGGCTGACGTTCGCCTGGCTGCTGGCGCTGTCGGTGACCGCCTGCACCCTGCTCGGGATCGCGGCGAGCTCGCTGGCGACGAACGCGCGCAGTGCCGGGGTGGTGCTGAACGTGCCGGTGGTGGCGCTGCAGTTCATCTCCGGGATCTTCGTGCACCCGATCACGGCGCTGCCCTCCTGGATGGTGCACTTGTCGTCGGTGTTTCCGGTGAAGTGGATGGGACAGGGCTTCCGGTCGGTGTTCCTGCCGGACGGTATGCAGGCCACGGAGGCGGCGGGATCATGGGAGCACGGGACGACGGCGCTGGTGCTGGCGGCGTGGTGCGTGATCGGGCTGGTGCTGTGCCTGACCACGTTCCGGTGGACGAACCGCCGGGCCGGGTGAGGGAAAGCGTCGCCGAACGCTGGTATTGGATCTGGGACGCCTACATCCTCGCGCTGTACCTGGTCGCCCTGGTGGTGATGGTCTCCAACGTGAGCACCCCGGCGGGCCGGCGGCTCGGCGCGGCCGGGGTGCTGACCTGCATCGTGTTGTGGTACCAGCTCTACGGCCGGCGCGTCATCCGAAGCGGCGACGAAGGCTTCCGGGCGCACGTGTTCATCGCCGGGGTGCTCGTGCTGTTCGGCGTGGAGCTCGTGCTCCTGCCGCGGAACTCGCTCGTGCTCTTCGTGCTGTACCCGATGTTCTTCATGGCGGTGCCGCTGCGGGTAGCCCTGCCGTCCGTCATCGGCGCGAGCGCTGTGCAGGCCGGGCTGCTCCTGCTGGACGGCGCCCATGGCGACAGCCTGATCCCGCCGCTGGTCGGCATGGTGATCTCGATCGTCATGGGCACGCTGATCAACCGGACGATCAACGAGACCCTGCAGCGGGGCGCGTTGATCGAACAGCTGGAAGCGAGCCGGGCCGAGGTGGCGCGGCTGTCCCACGAGGCCGGCACGGCGGCCGAACGAGCCCGGCTGGCCAGGGAGATCCACGACACGCTGGCGCAGGGGTTCACCAGCATCGTGACCCTCCTGCAGGCCGTGGAGTCCGAACTGGACGGTGAGCAACCGAAGGTCCGCGGGCACCTGGCGCTGGCCGTGCGGACCGCCCGGGACAACCTGGCCGAGGCGCGGGCCCTCGTCGCCGCACTCACCCCGTCTGCTTTGGACAGTGGGTCGCTGGAGGACGCGGTGCAGCGGCTGGCGCAGCGGCTCGGCGAGGAGGCGGGGATCGCCGCGACGTACCGGACCGTGGGCCCGCCGGGTGGGCTGCCGACCGCGGTCGAGGTCGTGCTGCTCCGCGCGGCACAGGAGGCGCTTGCCAACGTGCGCAAGCATTCCCGGGCTGCGAATGTCACCGTCACCCTCCGGTACGCCGAGGACGCCGTTACCCTGTCCGTTGTGGACGATGGGGTCGGGATCACCGCGCCCGAGGGGTTCGGGCTGTGCGGCATGCGGGCCCGGGCCGAGCAGGTGTCCGGCACGCTGGTGGTGAACGGCTTGCCCGGTAAGGGAACCCGGCTGGAGCTCGAGGTGCCGCGATGATCACCGTGCTGCTGGTGGACGATCACCCCGTGGTGCGGGCGGGGTTGCGCGGCATGCTCGAGGCCGAGCCGGACCTCGACGTGGTCGGTGAGGCGGGTTCCGGCGCGGAGGCGGTGGCGCTGGCCCGGGTCGCCCGCCCCGACGTGATCCTCATGGATTTGCGCATGCCCGGCACCGACGGGGTTTGGGCTACCGAGCGCATTCTCGCGGAAACCAAGCGCAGCAAGGTGGTCGTGCTCACCACGTACGAGACCGACGCGGACATTCTGCGCGCGGTGGAGGCGGGCGCGGCCGGGTATCTGCTCAAGGATGCCACCCGGGCGGAACTGGCCGGGGCGATCCGGGCCGCTGCCCGGGGTGAGACCGTGCTCGCACCGTCGGTGGCCGGGCGGCTGGTGCGGCAGATGCGACAGCCGGCCGGGCCGACCCTGTCCGCCCGTGAGGTCGAAGTCCTCGCCTTGGTGGCAAAGGGCATGACCAACGCGGAAATCGGTGCGGCGCTGCACATTTCCGAGGCCACCGTGAAGACGCATTTACTGCGCGCGTTCGGCAAGCTGGATGTGTCCGACCGCACGGCCGCGGTGACCACCGCGATGGCCCGCGGGCTGCTGGGTTAGGGTCGGTTACCAGTCGGTAAACGTGAAGGCTCCAAGGTATGCGCGTCGTCGGACAGAATGCCCCCATGCTCCCAACCACCTCGTCAGCCCTGCTGCGCCGCGTCGCCGTCGAGCAGGCGGACAGCCGCGCCCCGTCGCTGATCGCCGCCGTCGTCCGGGGTGGGGAGACCCTGTGGACCGGCGCGCGCGGCCGGGTCGACGGCGCGCGACCGAGCGCGGACACCCAGTACCGGATCGGGTCGATCACCAAGACGTTCGTCGCGGTGCTGGTGCTGCGGCTGCGCGACGAGGGCCGGCTGGACCTCAACGACCCGCTGGACAAGCACGTGCCGGGCACCAGCCTCGGCCACCTCACGGTGGCGCAGCTGCTCGCGCACACCGGCGGGCTCACCTCGGAGTCGCCGGGCGCGTGGTGGGAGCGGGCCGAGGGCGCGGACTGGCAGGCGCTGGCCGGCAGCCTCACCGACGGCGCGCTGCGGCACCGGGCCGGCGCGCGGTTCCACTACTCGAACGTCGGCTACGGGGTACTCGGCGAGCTGGTCGCCCGGCTGCGCGGGGTGACCTGGCTGGAGGCGCTGTCCGCGGAGGTGCTCGAGCCGCTCGGGCTCACCCGCACCACGCCGCACCCGCGGGCACCGCACGCGCTGGGCTGGGCCGTGCACCCGTACGCCGACGTGCTGCTCAACGAGCCGACGCCGGACTCCGGGGCGATGGCGCCGGCCGGCCAGCTCTGGTCCACGGCGAACGACCTGGCGCGGTGGACCCGGTTCCTGGCCGGCGACACCGGCGAGGTGCTGCACCCGGACACCGTGGCGGAGATGCGCGAGCCGGCGCACGTGGACGACGGCGATGCCTGGACGGCCGGCTACGGGCTCGGGCTGCAGGCGTTCCGGGACTCCGGGCGGCGGCTGACCGGGCACGGCGGCTCCATGCCGGGCTTCCTGGCCAGCGTCGTCGCCGACCCGCGGACCACCACCGGGGCGCTGGTGCTGACCAACAGCACCACCGGGGTGGGCGTCATGACGGTGGCGCTGGACCTGCTCAAGCTGGTCGACGAGTACGAGCCGGCGCTGCCCGCGGAGTGGCTGCCGATGGAGCGGGCCGATCCGACGCTGATGGCGCTGACCGGCCCGTGGTACTGGGGTCCGACCCCGTACGCGCTGCACCTCATGCCCAACGGCTGGCTGAACCTGCGGCCGGTCAACGGCTCCGGCCGGGCCTCCCGCTTCCGCCCGGAGCCGGACGGGACGTGGACCGGGCTGGACGGCTACTACTCCGGCGAGACCCTGCGCGTGATCCACCGCCCGGACGGCACCCCCGCGGCGCTCGACCTGGCCACGTTCATCTTCACCCGCACCCCCTACGACCCCACCGCCCCGGTCCCCGGCGGCGTCGACGACCAGGGCTGGCACGGCGGCAGTCCGCCTCTCCGGAATTTTTGATGCGGTTGCGTTCCAGCCGATGGTGCGGTTGGCGGGTGAACCGTGGCTGGGCGCCGTCACGTTCCCCTGAGGTGCGGTTTGTAGGACCGTGAGTTCGACGCTCCAGAAGCTGGCGCGGTGTGGCACCGTCCCC
>NZ_DASYTH010000249.1:0-3968 GCF_036002505.1 Actinophytocola sp.
ACCAGGCCGGCCGCTCGGTGGTGGCCGAGGCGCTGGCCGACGCCGGGGCGGCGCTGGGCGGGCTGGCCGGCAAGCGCGCCCTGATCGTCGGTGCCGGGTCGATGGGCGCGCTGAGCGCGGCGGCGCTGCGCCGGGCGGGCATCGGTGAGGTCGTCATCGCCAACCGCAGCACGGACAACGGGGCGCGGCTGGCGGAGTCGCTGCGGGAACAGGGCGTGCCGGCGACCGCGGTCGGGCTGACCGGGCTGGCCGAGCGGATCGCCGCGGCGGACGTGGTGGTGTCCTGCACCGGCGCGACCGGAACCGTGATCGTGGACGGCATGGTGGCGGCGCGGCCGGCGCAGCGCCCGCTGGTGGTCTGCGACCTGGGCCTGCCCCGGGACGTGAGCCTCGGGGTGGCCGCGCTGCCCGGGGTGACGGTCGTCGACCTGGAGAGCCTGCGGCGCCGGCTGGACGAGCTGCCGGGCGGGCCGGACACCGGGCGGGCCGCCGCGATCGTGGCCGAAGAGCTGCGCGGGTTCCTGGCCACGCAGCGCTCGGCCGAGGTGACCCCGACCGTGACGGCGCTGCGCCGGCGGGCCGCCGAGGTGGTCGACGCGGAGATGCTGCGGCTGGACTCCCGGCTGCCCGCGCTGGACCCGGCGGTGCGCGACGAGCTGGCGCGCACGGTGCGCCGGGTGGTGGAGAAGCTGCTGCACACGCCGACCGTGCGGGTCAAGGAGCTGGCCTCCGGCCCGGCCGGCGCCGGCTACGCCGACGCGCTGCGCGAGCTGTTCCAGCTCGACCCGGAGGTGCCCGCGGCGATCACCCGGCCGTCGACGGACGGTGAGGCTGGGTGAGCGGCACGATCAGGGTGGGGACGAGGGGGAGCGCTCTCGCCTTGGCGCAGACCGGCATCGTGGCCGACGCGCTGGAGCGGGCCGGGGTGACCGTGGAGATCATCACGGTGTCCACCCCCGGGGACCGTTCGTCCGCGCCGGTCGCGGAGATCGGCATCGGGGTGTTCACCTCGGCGCTGCGCGACGCGCTGGCCGACCGCACGGTGGACGTGGCCGTGCACTCGTACAAGGACCTGCCGACCGCGCCGGATCCGCGGCTGTCCATGGCCGCGGTGCCGCTCCGGGCCGATCCGCGGGACGCCGTCGTGGCCCGGGACGGGCTGACGCTGGGCGAGCTGCCTCCGGGCTCGCGGGTGGGCACCGGCTCACCGCGCCGCGCCGCGCAGCTCGACGCGCTGGGCTTCGGGCTCGAGGTCGTGCCGATCCGGGGAAACGTGGACACGCGGATCCGCAAGGTCACCGACGGCGAGCTGGACGCCGTGATCCTGGCCCGCGCGGGCCTCGACCGGTTGGGCCGGCTGGACGTCATCACCGAGGTGCTCGAGCCGATCCAGATGTTGCCCGCGCCCGCGCAGGGCGCGCTGGCCGTCGAGTGCCGGGTCGACGACATGGACACCGAGCACCTGCTTCGGTCCACTGTGGACGATCCGGCGACGCGGGCGGCGGTGGCCGCGGAGCGCGCCCTGCTGGCGGCGCTCGAGGCGGGCTGCACCGCTCCGGTTGGAGCTTTGGCGGATGTCGTGGAGGATCTGGAGACCGTGGACGGTGTCGACCGCGTGGTCCATCGGCTGTCGCTGCGGGGGGTCGCGGCGGCGCTGGTGGACGGCCGCGTGGTCGACCTGATCCGCGCGTCCGCGACCGGAGACCTGACCGCGGCGGAGCAGCTCGGCCGCGCGGTGGCCGCAGAGCTGCTCGAGCTCGGCGCCGGCGTGCTGTCCGGGCCGGCAGAGACGTAAGAGGCAGTTGAACGAGGAAGTGTGGCTTCAATGACCACCCGTGTACGCAAGAGTCCCGGGCGCGTGGCGTTCGTCGGCTCCGGTCCCGGTGACGCCGGGTTGCTCACCGTCCGGGCCGCGGACCTGCTCGAGCGCGGTGAGCTCCTGGTGACCGACCCGGACGTGCCGTCCGACGTGCTGGACGCCGCCAACCCCGGCGCCGAGGTGCGCCCGGCCGTGGGCGACCCCGGCGACGTGGCCAGGGACCTGGTGAACGAGGCGAAAGCCGGCCGGCTCGTGGTCCGCCTGGTCGCCGGCGACCCGCTGATCCACTCCGGGGTGGTGGCCGAGGCGCAGGCCGTGGCCCGCACCAACGTGGCCTTCGAGATCGTGCCGGGCGTGCCGGCGGCCACCGCGGTCCCCGCGTACGCCGGCATCGCGCTCGGCGCCACGTACACCGAGGTGGACGTGCGCGGCGAGATCGACTGGCGGGGCCTGGCCGCGACCCCCGGCCCGATCGTGCTGAACGCGACCGCGAGCCATCTGGCCGAGGCGGCCTCCGCGCTGGTCGAGCACGGGCTCGCGGCGCAGACCCCGGTCGCGGTGACCGTGGACGGCACCGGGGCGGCGCAGCGGACCATCGACACCACGCTGGCGTCGCTGCACGCCGACGCCGGGGAGATCGCCGGCCCACTGGTGGTCACCGTGGGCGCTGCGGTCTCGCACCGGTCCAAACTGTCCTGGTGGGAGTCCCGGGCGCTGTACGGCTGGCGGGTGCTGGTACCCCGGACCAAGGACCAGGCCGCGGAGATGAGCGAGCGGCTGCGGCTGCACGGCGCGATCCCGTCCGAGGTGCCGACGATCTCCGTCGAGCCGCCGCGCAGCCCGGCGCAGATGGAGCGCTCGGTCAAGGGCCTGGTCGACGGGCGCTACCAGTGGATCGTGTTCACCTCGACCAACGCGGTGCGCGCGGTGTGGGAGAAGTTCGCCGAGTTCGGCCTGGACGCGCGGGCGTTCTCCGGCGTGAAGATCGCCTGTGTGGGCGAGGCGACCGCGGAGAAGGTGCGCTCCTTCGGGATCAACCCGGAGCTGGTGCCGTCCGGGGAGCAGTCCAGTGAGGGCCTGCTCGAGGAGTTCCCGCCGTACGACGACATTCTCGACCCGGTGGAGCGGGTGCTGTTGCCGCGCGCGGACATCGCCACCGAGACGCTGGCGGCGGGGCTGCGCGACCGGGGCTGGGAGATCGACGACGTGACCGCGTACCGCACGGTGCGGGCCGCGCCGCCGCCGGCCGAGACCCGCGAGATGATCAAGACCGGCGGTTTCGACGCGGTGTGCTTCACCTCGTCCTCGACGGTGCGCAATCTCGTTGGTATCGCTGGGAAGCCGCACACCCGGACGCTGGTGGCGTGCATCGGGCCGAAGACCGCGGAAACCGCGCGGGAGTTCGGGCTGCGGGTCGACGTCCAGCCCGAGCACGCCACCGTGCCGGCGCTGGTCGACGCTCTGGCCGAGTACGCGGCGCGGCTGCGGGCCGAGGGTGCGCTTCCGCCGCCTCGCAAGACGAAGCGCGCACGCCGGTAGGGTTGAGTGCCCTGAAGGTGACCTTCAGGGCATTGAGTGTCCCGAAGGTCACCTTCAGGGCATTCCGGCTCCGGAAAGGAGTTCGCCATGTTCCCCACTCAGCGGCCGCGGCGGTTGCGGCGGACCCCGGCGCTGCGCGGCATGGTCGCGGAGACCACGCTGCGGCCGAACCAGCTGGTGCTGCCGATGTTCGTCCGGGAGGGCGCGACCGAGCCGGTCGCGATCTCCAGCATGCCCGGCGTCGTCCAGCACACCCGGGAGAGCCTGCGCAAGGCCGCGCACGAGGCGGTGGACGCCGGCGTCGGCGGGCTGATGATCTTCGGGGTGCCGCTGGTCAAGGACGCGGTCGGGTCTGGCGGTATCGACCCGGACGGCATCCTCAACGTGGCGCTGCGCGAGCTGCGGGCCGATCTCGGCGACGGCACCGTGCTGATGTCCGACCTGTGCCTGGACGAGTTCACCGATCACGGGCACTGCGGGGTCCTCGACGCCGACGGGAACGTGGACAACGACGCCACGTTGCGGATCTACGGCGAGATGGCCGTGGCGCAGGCCGACGCGGGCGCGCACCTGCTCGGGCCGAGCGGGATGATGGACGGCCAGGTCGGCG
>NZ_DASYTH010000250.1:0-25724 GCF_036002505.1 Actinophytocola sp.
GTCGGCCTCTTGGACGGCCTCTCGGCAGACCTGGGCCGCTGGTGCGTCGCGAGCGGGGAAGTACTTCATGTCGGAAACGCTGTCGCCTGCGCTGCCGATGGCCGACTCAGCCGCCGCCACGAAGCCGTGTTCTCGCAGTTCGGAGGTGTGTGAAATGAACACCCTTCGTGGCGGCGGCGGTCTGTCGGCCATACTCCTAGGTTAGATGATGCCGCGAGCGTGGAAGGCGGCGGTGACGGCACGGGCGTCGCGGGCGCCGAACATTGCTCGGGCCATGGACACGGTGACGTTGGCGGCGGCGGCCATGGTGGTGTCGGGGCGGTAGGAGAACTGGGATTCGAGGATCAACTTTGCCGACTTGTTGCGGCCCAGGGAGTTGAAGATGTCGAAGAGGGCGCGGGACCAGACTTGGCCGTCGTGGTGGACTTCGCCGTTGAAGTCGGCGACAGTGAGGTTTTCGTCGGTGCGGCGGAGGCAGTGTGGCGTTGTGTCGGTGTAGGAGACGCTGTCCCAGTCGGCGATGCAGGCCAAGGGGGTCACCGCCGTGTCGCGTTGGACGGGGGCGGACATGATCATGGCCCACCAGTCGCCGAAGCCTTCGCCGATGGAGCCGGCTTCGATTGTGGTGCCGAAGCCGGGGACTTGGGCGTCTTGGATGGCGTGGCCGTATTCGTGCCAGATTACTTCGGCGTCTTCGGCGTCGTCTACGCCGCCGGTGCCGAACGTTATTCCGTCGACTTCGGGGTCGTAGAAGGAGTTGTCGTCGGTGAAGCCCGTCGTGGTGACATCCTGGGGCTCGTTGTTGACGTCGTTGAAGCCGAGGCCTTGGATGTATTTCTCCGATTCGGTGATGCTGTAGTAGGACATCACCTGCTCGAAGAAGTCACTGCGCCGGCTGTAGTTGAAGTCGTTGGTGCGGGAGCGGGCTTGCTGGCCGCGGGGGTCGATGATGGTGGCGAAGGAGCCGTGGAGGAAGCCGGAGCCGTCGAGGTTGGTCAGGCGGACCGACTTGTAGGCGGAGTCGGGGACGGCGGAGTTGCGGTCGTTGTCGTCGACGAGGTTCTCGTTCTGGAGGGTGGCGACGGGGTTGGGGGAGAAGACGCGGCCGGTGCCGTCGACGTTCTTGATCAGGCTTTCCGAGGAGAGGACGGAACCCGTGGCGGCGTCGACAAGGGTACGGACGGAGCCGTGGCCGGCGTCGGAGACCACCGAGTAGACGAGCTTTCCGTCGCGGGATACCGCCAGCTCGTTGCGGCGGATGGAGCCCGGCGCGGCCCCCGCGGCTTGGGAGGCGGCGATCTGGGGGGTGGCGGAGGCGGCGAAACCGGATACCGGCACGCGGCCGTCGTCGATGGTTTCGGCGTCGGTGGCCTTGTCGACGTGGCGGGCGTAATAACCGCCGAGGACGGTATGTCCGTTAAGGGTCTGGGTGTACCAGTAGTGGGTGGCGAGGACGGACTCGTGGGTGGCGATGAGGCGCAGACCGTCGGGTACGGGTGCTGCTTGAGCGGTGGTCGCCCCGAACAGGGACGCCACGAGGGCGGCACAGGCCGCCGCCGTGGTGAGGCGACGCAGGCGCATGGGGTCTCCCGGAGATCGTGGGTCCGCGCGAGGTGCCGGACCATTCGACCCCGGACGCTAGGGCACCGGGAATCCCCTAGGTTGCGCCTTTTGGAGTATTATTTGAAGTTCGCTTTGAGGCACGCGAGGCGGGAGCCGGCGGTGCCGGCCTGGCCAGTACCGGTGTGCGTGTGGTGCTCGTGGATGACCACGGAGTGCGCGTCCCGGCCGGCGAACGTCCAGTCTACTGTGGACGATGCGATGGCGTTGCCGGCGGCGTCGGTGGTGAAGTCGAGCCAGATCTCGTTGGCCGGGTTGGCATACGCCTGATCGACCGAGGGCTGGAACGGGTCCGGCACGTTCTGGAAGTGCGCCCCGGAGTCCGACGGCAACGCCCCGCAGGTCCGGGCGTGCACGTGCGCGCCGTACTCGCGGTTGGGCAGGAGGCCGTGCGGCGCCAGGATGAGCAGGGTGCCGTGTGGGCCGGAGACGCTGACCACCGAGATCCGGGCGTCCTCGGGGACCAGCGAAGGCGAGTAGGTGACGGCGGTGGCCGACGGGGTGAACCGCTCGAATGTGCCCCAGGCCAGCGTGACGGCTGCGCTCGGTGGCGGTGGGGGTGCTGCCCATACGGCGGTCACGGTTAGCGCCATCAACGCGACCAGGCCGAGGACGGCGAGCAGGATCCGCTGGTGTGTGGACAAGTGGTCCTCCTTGGGGTGGCAATGCCATGAAGGTGACCTTCAGGGCGTTGAACGTCCTGAAGGCGGCCTTCAGGGCATCACTGGGCGCCGGCCGCCCGCTTGATCGCTTGCCGGATGCGGAAGTAGGTGCCGCAGCGGCACACGTTCTCGATCTTGTCGATGTCCTCGTCGGTGGGGTTGGGGGTGCGCTTCAATAACGCCACCGCGGCCATGATCTGGCCGGGTTGGCAGAAGCCGCACTGGGCGACGTCCTCGTCGAGCCAGGCCTGCTGCACCGGGTGCAGCGTGTTTCCCTTGGCCAGCCCCTCGATCGTGGTGACCGCCCGGCCGGCGCAGTCGGCGACCGGGGTCACGCACGGCTGGACCTCTTCACCGTCCACGTGGGACGTGCAGGCCCGGCACACGCCGACGCCGCAGCCGTACTTCGGGCCGGTGATGCCAAGTTTGTCACGCAGCACCCAGAGCAGCGGCATGTCGGCCGGTGCCTCGACGGTCACGGCCTTCCCGTTCACCGTCATCGTGTAGCGGGGCACGAAGTTCTCCTATCGCGGCAACGGTTCGAAGTCGACCGGGAAGTTGATGGGGAAGCTGCGCGGGCTGGTGCCGGTGGCCCGGGCGTAGGCGTTGGCCACGGCGGCGGCGGCCGCGGGCACGCCGAGCTCGCCCGCGCCGCCCGGCTCGCCGTTCGCCGGCATGACGTGGATGTCCACTTGGGACGGAATGTTCCTTTGCCGCGCGTAGTGGAACTGGGAGAACGTGCCCTCCAGCGGCAGGCCCTTCTGGATGTGCACGCCGGCGGTGAGGATCGTGGAGATCCCGTCGGTGAGCCCGCCGAGCAGTTGCGCCTCCACCCCCCGCGGGTTGATCGGCCGGCCGACGTCTGCGGCGATCACCGCCCGGGTGACCCGCGGGTTCTTCCGGTCCGTGGCGTCCAGCTCCACCAGGCAGGCCGTGCAGGACTGGTACTCCTCGTGATACGCCACGCCCTGCGCGTGTCCGGCCGGCAGGGAACGACCCCACTTGCCGTTCTTCGCCACCCAGTCGAGCACCGCCTTACCCCGCGCCGACTTCAGCACCGCGCGGCGGAACGCCAGCGGGTCCTGGCCGAGACGCCGCGCCACCTCGTCGACCATGATCTCCTCGGACGCCCGCACGGTCGCCGAGTACACCGAGCGCCAGCTCGCGGTGTTCATCCGCAGCGGCACCTCGTTCAGCAACTCGGTGACCAGGCCGAAGTTGTACGGCACCTTCTCGGTGAGTGCGAACACCGCCTGCGGGAAGGCCGGGGGCAGCAGGTTGGCGAACGCCGCGGAGAGCGCCTCGCCCGCACCGGTGCGGAAGTCGGTCTCGACGCTGGCCACCCGGTGCTCGTAGGAGAGCACCTGCCCGGCCAGGTGCGTCACCCGGATCTTGTGGTGGGTGGCCGCCCGGGCCCGGCCGTGCCGGATGTCGTCTACCCGGGTCCACATCAGCTTCACCGGCCGGCCGACCTTCTTGGACACTTGAGCCGCCTCGAGCGCTCCGTCGAAGAAGAGCCGCCGGCCGAACGAGCCGCCGCCGCGGGTCACGTGCACGGTCACCTTGTCGACCGGCAGGCCGACCTCCTTGGCGATGGTCTCCTGCGCGATGATCGGCGTCTTCAGCCCGGCCCAGATCTCGGCCCGGTCCGGCCGTACGTCGGCCACCGCGGAGTTGGTCTCCATCGGGGCGTGCGGCACGAACGCGAAGTCGAACTCCGCGTCGATGTGCGGGGTGAGCGAGGACAGCGGCCCCAGCGGCAGCGTCGCCGCGCGCAGGTTCCTTCGTATGTCCTCATCGGACAGTTGGTCGACCGGGCCCTTGCCCCAGGTGACCTTCAGCGCGTCCTTCGCGGCGATGGCTTCGCCGAACGTCGAAGCGACGACCGCGACGCCGGTGGGGATCGCCGCCACCGCGACCACGCCGGGCATCGCGCGGGCCGCGGAGTCGTCCACCGAGACCACGGTGCCGCCGATCGTCGGCGGGCGCCGGACCACCGCCGGCAGCGCGCCGGGCACCGCCAGGTCCAGGGCGTACTTCGCCTTGCCGGTGACCAGGTCGCGGGCGTCGAGCCGGGTGGTGGGGCGGCCGATGACCTTGTGCTTGGTCGCCGGCTTCGGCTTGTCCGGCACGGCCGGCGCGGCGATCTTGGCCGCGGACGCGGACAGCGAGCCGTACGTCGCGGTGCGGCCGTCCGGCGCGATCACCTTGGTGTCGCGGGTGATCAGCGTGTCCGCCCGGACCTTCCAGAGCTGGGCGGCGGCGGTGACCAGCCGGGCGCGGGCCTGCGCGGCCATCGCCCGCACCGGTTCGTAGAGCGAGCGGACCGAGTTGGAACCGCCGGTCATCTGGTTGAACAGCAGCGCCGGCCGGGCATCCGCCAGCGGGGTGTCCACATCGGACAGCCGGGCGTCCAGCTCCTCGGCGACCAGCATCGCGATCGCGGTGCTGATGCCCTGGCCGACCTCGGCGCGCGGCAACTGCAACACGACCCGGTTCTCCGGGGTGACCTCCAGGACCAGTAGGCGCGAGGTGGGCAGCGCCATCGTGGTCAGCAGGTCGCCGAGGTCGACGAAGTCCGCCAGGCCCGGCAGGCTGGGCAGCCCGGTCGGCAGGGGCGCCGCGTCCGCGCCCATGCCGAGCCGCACGGCGACGGTCAGCGTGGGCGCCGCGACGGCGAACGCGAGCAGCCCCCGGCGGCGAATGCGGGCCCGCGAGTCGCGCTCCGCCGGGGTCGGGGAATCGTCCTGGTCCGGCGACGCGTGCGGGTTCGGCATCGTGCTCCTATTTAGCCGTAAATGTAAATACTGGCGTGACAACAACGCAGAAAAGCGCGACGCGTCGCCGCCGGCAGGTCATACCGGCGGCAACGTCGCGGAACCACGGTTCAGGCCTGGGGCATGGCCCGGGTCGCGGCTCTCCACCGTTCCGCGCTGGTCAGCAGCGCACGCTGGCGGGCTGGGGTTCGTTGGTCGATCACCAGCGCTCCTCGCTGCGCATCGAGCGCGGAATGACGGTTCAGTCACGGGCACGCTAGACCTGCGCGGGTTACCCCGCAACCGGGTGGGGGTGCATGCGGGGAACACGCGGGGCCGATCCCCTAATCCCCTAACGACGGAACGTCATATTCTTAGGGATTCGCTCGATCTTGTTGACGATAAGGTGGTGTCTCCCTAATCTCACATGATCGCTTGGGCTCGGGGAGAGCTCAATCCCGCTCTGTGGACGGCTACCGGAGCAGAAAGGCGTCGGGACACCTGGATGCGCGCACAGCAGCCGCGGCGCAAGGGCACCACCATCTGGACCCAGGTGCTGTTCATCGCGCTCGTACCGAGCATCGCGGTCGTGATCGTCGGCGCGGTGGCGTCCGCGTACCTGGTCAGACAGGGCCTGGCGGTAAGCGGATTCGCCGGCGACGTCCACGCCGCGTACGAGCCGATCTCCCGGTTCGTGACCAGCACCCAGGAGGAGCGCCGGCTCACCATGCTGCGCTCCCTGGGATCCCAGGGCGGCACCAGCGTGCAGGATCTGGAGACGCAGCGCTCCCGCGTCAACGAGACCATGACCGACCTGGAGAACGCCGCCAACCGGATCTCCGACGGCGCCCCCGAGGACCTGCGCGGCGCGCTCACCCGGCTCACCGAAGCGACGCACGGGCTGCCGGCCATGCGCCAGCAGGTCGACGGCGGCGTGATCGACGCCTGGAAGGCCTACCACAACTACAACGACCTGCTCGACCTGTGCGGCGTGGTGATCCAGGGCATCGCCCGGTCCGCCTCGGACGCGGACGTCGCGTTCGAGCAGATGATCAGCTACGACCTGTTCAAGTCGGCCGAGGCCATGTCGCGCTCGCACGCCATGGCGGCCAAGGCGGTGGCCTCCGGCGTGGACGGCACACAGTTCCACGAGCTCGCCCACCAGCTCGGCATGTACCACGAGCAGGTCGAGTCCGTGGTGCCGCGGATGACCGCGCCGGAGAAGGACGCCTACGCCGCGCTGAAGAAGACCCCGGGGTGGAGCGCGCTGGTAGCCGGGGACAACGCGCTGATGTTCCGCGGACCGACGTTCGCCAAGCCCACGTTCGACGTGCCCACCTGGCAGAACGGCGCGCAGCAGGTGGGCGAGGCGCTGATGGCGCTGTACCAGTCGCACTCCCGGCACGCGGCGTCGCTGGCCACCGGCCGGGGCAGCTCCACGTTCCTGGCCTCGATCGTCGCCGGCGCCTCCATCCTGCTGATTGCCCTGATCTCCATCGTGATCGCGCTGCGGCTGTCCCGCCGTCTGGTCCGGCGGCTGCGCGGGCTGCGCCGGGAGACCCTGGACATGGTCCACACCGGACTGCCGCAGCTGATGGCCAGCATCCGCGCCGGCAACCCGATCGACGTGGAGAAGCAGGTCGCCAAGCTGGACTACGGCGGCGACGAGGTCGGCCAGGTCGCCGACGCGTTCAACGCCGCGCAGCGCAGCGCGATCAGCGCGGCGGTGCGGGAAGCCGAGACGCGGCAAGGGGTTCGCGCGGTGTTCCTGAACATCGCCCGGCGCAGCCAGGTGATCGTGCACCGCCAGCTCAAGCTGCTGGACCAGGCGGAGCGCTCGGTGGACGACCCCGACCAGCTGCAGACCCTGTTCCAGCTCGACCACCTGGCCACCCGCAGCCGGCGCAACGCCGAGAACCTGATCATCCTGGCCGGCGAGCAGCCCGGCCGGCAGTGGCGCAACCCGATCCCGCTGCGGGACGTGGTGCGCAGCGCCATCGCCGAGACCGAGCAGTACACCCGGGTGGTCACCACGCAGATCCCCGAGGTGTCGGTGATCGGCACCGCGGTGGCGGACATCGTGCACCTGCTGGCCGAGCTGATCGACAACGGTGCCGAGTTCTCGCCCAAGGATTCCACTGTGGAGGTTCGCGGCCACGTCGTCGGCCGCGGGGTCGTGGTGGAGATCGAGGACCAGGGCCTGGGTATGGAGCAGGAGTTGCTGGAGCAGCTCAACGCGATGCTGCACCACCCGCCGGACTTCAACGTGATGGCGCTGTCCACGGAGTCCCGGGTCGGCCTGTTCGTGGTGGCCCGGCTGGCCGAGCGGCACGGCATCAAGGTGTCGCTGCGGGACTCGGACTTCGGCGGCTCCCGGGCGATCGTGCTGATCCCGGCCGGGCGGCTGGTGGCCACCGGGCCGGCGAACGCCGAGCCGGTCGCGGAACCCGCGGTGCCGCAACAGTTCGAGCCGGTGCGCAACGGCACCCGGATGGTCGGCGGGGCGGGTGCGGTCAAGCCGCCGCTGCCCCGCCGGGAACGGCAGGCGAACCTCGCGCCGCAGCTCACCGGTGCGTTGCCGGAGGGGAGCCCCGCCACCCCGCCGACGGTTGACGAGGGTGAACTAATCCGCCGGTCGGAGCGGCTGCGCAGATCGATGTCGGCGTTCCAGCAGGGCACCAGGCAGGGGCGGTCGACGAACGGAGCGGGTGGAGGTGAGGGCGGGCATGACGGTGCGAGCTGGCACGGCTGAGCTGGACTGGTTGCTGGACGGGCTGATCGACCGCGCGGCCGGGGCGGACCGCGCGGTCGTGCTGTCCGCCGACGGGTTGCTGATGGCCCGCTCCCGCAACATGTCCATTCCGGACGCCGAGCACCTTTCCGCGGTGGCGTCGGCGTTCCAGAGCCTGTCCCGGGGCGCCGGGCGGCACTTCGGCGGCGGCGAGGTGCGGCAGACCATCGTGGAGATGGAGCACGCCTTCCTGCTGGTCACCGCCGCCGGCGCGGGCGCGTGCCTGGCGCTGATCGCCACCGAGGACGCCGACCTGGGGATGCTCGCCTACGAGACGAACCTGATGGTGGCCCGGGTCGGCGCATGGCTGTCCACGGCGCCGCGCGGGCACGCACCGTGACCGAGACGCAGGAGGCGTGGTACGACGACGCCGCCGGTCCCTTGGTACGGCCGTACGCGGTCACCGGCGGGCGCACCCGGCCCGCCCGCTACGACCTCGATCTGATCACGCTGGTGGTGGCCGTCGATCCGGAGAACCACATCCCGTTCGTCGAGCCCGAGCACGCCGACGTGCTGCGGGTGTGCACGAACCCGTCCTCGGTGGCCGAGGTGGCCGCGCACCTCGACCTGCCGCTGGGGGTCGCCAAGGTTTTGATCAGCGACCTGATCGGGCGCAACTTCATCATATTTCGGTCGAGCTGGCAGCCGGCCACTCCGGACCTGGACATGATGCAGAAGGTGCTCAATGGGATCCGCAACCTCTGACGCGGTCTCGGTCAAGATCCTGGTCGCCGGCGGGTTCGGCGTCGGGAAGACCACCATGGTGGGCACGGTCAGCGAGATCGCCCCGCTGCGGACCGAAGAGGTGATCACCGAAACCAGCGCCGCGTGGACGATCTCCGGGACGTGGAAGGCAAAACCACCACGACCGTGGCGCTCGACTTCGGCCGGATCACCATCAACCCGGCGCTGGTGCTGTACTTGTTCGGCACGCCCGGCCAGAACCGGTTCTGGTTCATGTGGGACGAGCTGTCGCGCGGCGCCCTGGGCGCGGTGGTGCTCGCCGACACCCGCCGGCTGGACAACTGTTTCGCCGCCATCGACTTCTTCGAGCGCCGCGGCATTCCGTTCGTGGTCGGGGTGAGCTGTTTCGACGGCCGGCAGCCCTACGACGTCGCCGAGGTCCAGCACGCGCTCGACCTCGAGGCCGAGGTTCCTATGCTGCTCTGCGACGCCCGGCAGCGCGAGTCCACCAAGCAGGTCCTCATCACGCTGATGCAACACGTCATGTCCCGCGCTGCGCCTTCCCTCGAGAATTCCCCATCACGTCGTATCATGCGGTCGTGACCAGCAGCGATGGCGGTGCGGCGGCCCGCCGGCGCGAGCAGATCCTGGACGCGGCGGCGCGGGTGTTCGCCGAGAAGGGCTATCACGAGGCCGGAATCGCCGACATCGCCACCGATCTGGGCATCGGCCACGGCACGTTCTACCGCTACTTCGAGAACAAGAAGGACATCGTCGGCCAGGCCATGGACCTGGCGGTGCGCCGGATCGGCCAGTCCGTGCTCGAGGAGGAGGATCCCTCGTCGAGCAACACCCTGGCCGAGTTCCACGCCCAGATCGAACGTGTCTATTTGCGACTCTTCGCCCTCCAGGACCGCCAGCCCTACCTGATCCGCTTCCTCTACCGCCAGGCCACCGATCCCACCCGCCTCGGCCTCGCCCTCGACGGCTTCCTCGGCTACACCGAACAACTCCTGCGCAACGGCATCACCAAGGGCTTTCTCCGTCCCGACATCGACACCGAGATCGCCGGCCAGGCCCTCGTCGCCATCATGTTCGACGTCATGCGCCGCTCGGCGTCCGCGGAGATGTCCGCCGAGCTGCGCCAGCGGTGGATGTCGACGGGAACCCGGATGATGCTCGAGGGGTTACAGCGTCGCTGAGTGGCACCCCCGAAAGGGTAAAGCCACGGTCAGGAGTGACCGCACATGCGACTTTCCGTGAGATCGCGACAACGATCGTGTGGTGTACCCGCCGCAGCCTTCCGGCCGCCGACCGTCCCGAGTAGACAGGTGGGCGGGCCGTCGGGGCCCTTTGTCTGGGAAGGAGCCGAGAAATGACGCGGATGAAGCAACCGGTGGGATCCGAGGCGCTCCAAGGTACCACGCCCTTCGAGAACCTCATCGACTCGTCGGTCGAGTGGGGCGGTGGAATCTGGCTTACCAGCGGCAAATGGTCCGCCAAGATTTCGAAGGACGGTAAGACCGTCATGGAGCACGGGCGGCCGTTCAAGTGCCCGGGCCGCTGGCGGGCTCTCGAGAGGAAGTTCAGTGACCACGTGGACTCGATCGCGTGGACGCCCGCGCTCGGGAAGCAGGAGGGTTTCTGGTGCTTCAGTGACACCGACTGCGTGCGAACGGACACGGCCGGCGATACCAGCCTGGAATCCGGCACGCTCGAGGAGCGGTGGCCGAAACTGAAGGGAACGGAGTTCGCGCGGAAGATCGACGCGTGCGTCTGCGCCGACTACACCTCCGACAGCGCCACGTTCTACTTCTTCGCCAAGGGGAAGGTGATCACCTACGTCCGTACCGCCGACCCGAACGCCCACCGGATCGAGGGGAAGATCGACGACGTCCTCACCCGGTACCCCCGGCTGAACAGCGCACCCGCACCGACGGGAATCACGTCCGTGCTCCTCATGGACAAAGTGACCATGTTCGCCTTCCGGAACAAGATGTACAAGTACGCGGAGCGTTCGTCCGACGACAGGGGACCGCTCACGAACGGGGAGATGTGGCCGGCCGTGAAGTCCATCGTGTGCCAGGAGGACTGCGGGTAACCACGGACGACTTGAATGCCCTGAAGGCCGCGTGGCCTTCAGGGCAATTCAGGTGTCCGCAAGAGCGGCGGTGAGGTCGTCGAGGGCGTCCAGGCTGTGCGCGCTGACCACGGCGTCGCAGTAGGGCCAGGCGGCCGCCATGCCGCCGGCCAGGGGGCGGTAGCCGGCGCGGGCGACGCGCGGGTTGGCCCAGACGATCCGGTGCGCCATTGTGGACAGTGCGGCGAGCTGGGTGGCGAGGTCGGCGGGGTCGCCGGTCTCCCAGCCGTCGGAGATGATCAGGATGACCGCGCCGCGGGCGAGGCCGCGGCGGCCGTGGGAGCGCAGGAACTCGGCGAGGGCGCCGGCGATGCGGGTGCCGCCGGACCAGTCGGGGGCGATCCGGCCGGCCCGCTCCAGGGCCACCGCGGGGCGCACCCGGGCGAGCTCGCGGGTGAGCCGGGTCAGCCGGGTGGCGAACGTGAACACCTCGGCGCGGGCGCCGCCGGCCGCGCAGTACAGCAACTGGATCATGGCGCGGGCGTACGGGGCCATCGAGCCGGAGATGTCGCAGAGCACCACCAGCTTGCGCGGCTTGGGTTTCGGCGCGAACCGGACCAGGCGCAGCGGGTGCCCGCCGGTGCGCCGGGCGCGGGCGAGCGTGCCGCGCAGGTCCACCCGCGGGCCGTGCGGGGCCGGGCGGTGCCGGCGGGAGCGGCGCACCGGCGTGCTCAGCGTGAACCGGCGCATGAGCCCGGCCAGCAGCGCCAGCTCCTCGGCGGTCAGGTCGCCGAAGTCCTTTCCGGCCAACCGTTCTCCGGCGCTGGCCAGCATTGGGGTGGCCAGCTCGCGCTCGGGGTCCTGGCGCCCCGCCCGGGTCGCGTCCGGGCGGGGCGCCGTTCCCTTCGGGCCGGCCACCGCGCCAACTGGTCGGCTCTGCCCGCGCTGCCCGGCGGGATCCACCAGGCCCTCGAACACGGCGGCGAACACCGCGTCGAACGTGGGCACCTGGTCCGGATCGCTCACCAGCGTGGCCAGCGCGCAGTAGTACAACTCCTTGGTAGTGCAGGGGTTCACCACGATGATCGCCTCGGCGAACCGGGCGGAGCGCTCGGGGTTCACCGGCACCCCGGCGGCGCGCAGCCGCGAACCGAACACGGCGGCGAGGTCGGGGAGGGAAGCAATGTGGCGTTGCTTTCCATCGTGGGAGTGAACGTGACGTTGCTTTCCCTCCAGGGTGGCAACGTGACGTTGCTTTCCTGCGGCACGCTCAGGCATTGCGCACCAACGCCGAAAGCTCACCTGCCCGCACGGTCTCCACGTCCTCCGGGTATTTCAACACCGCACCCAGCGTGCTCTCCACGGCCAGTTCGTCCAGTGTGGACAGACCGAGCACGTGCAGCGCGTTCGCCCAGTTGATCGCCTCGGCCACGCCCGGCGGCTTGGTCAACGGCAGGCCACGCAACCGGTGCACGGCAACCGCGACCCGCTCGGCGAGCCATCCTGACGCGGCCGGCACCCGGCGCCGGATGATCTCCGCGACCCGTTGGGTCTCCGGGTAGGCGATCCAGTGGTAGAGGCAGCGGCGCTTGAGCGCGTCGTGCAGGTCGCGGGTCCGGTTGGAGGTCAGCACGACGACCGGGGGCAGCACGGCCCGCCGGGTGCCCAGCTCGGGGATGGTCACCGCGGCGTCGGCCAGCAGCTCCAGCAGGAACGCCTCGAACTCGTCGTCGGCCCGGTCCACCTCGTCGATCAGCAGCACCGCCGGCCGCGGGCCGGGATGCGTGATCGCCGCCAGCAGCGGCCGCGCCAGCAGGTACTCCTCGCTGAACAGGTCCGCGTCGCGCAACGCCTCGCCGCGCGCCTCGGCCAGCCGAATGGCCAGCAGCTGCCGCGGGTAGTTCCACTCGTACAGCGCCTCCGCCGAGGACAGGCCTTCGTAGCACTGCAACCGGATCAGCACGGTGTCCAAGGTGGACGACAACGCCCGGGCCGCCTCGGTCTTGCCGACGCCGGGCTCGCCCTCCAGCAGGATCGGCTGTCCCATTCGGACGGACAGCAGCAGCGCCGTGGCCAGCGCGTCGCCCGCGAGGTAGCCGGACGTCGCGAGCCCCGCGCGCAGGGTGGCGACGTCGGGCACCAGCTCGGCGAGGTCACTCATGCGCGTGGCACGCCGCGTGATCGTGGTGGTCGGCGTGCGCCGTGGGCGTGGCGCCGGTTCGGGGACGCTCGGCGATGATCTCGGCATACACCGAGAGTGCGATCTCCGCCGCGGTGCGGGCGCCGATGTCCAGCCCGGCCGGGGTGTGTATCCGGGCGCGCTGCTCGTCCGGCACGTCCAACTCCGCGAGCACCGCGGAACCCCGGCGGCGGCTGGCGATCAGGCCGACGTAGGGCACCCGGGCCCGCACGGCCGCGGCGAGGACCGACCGTTCGTCGCCGCGGCCGTGCGAAGCCACCACCACCGCCCCTAGATCGGCCGGCAGTGCCCCTGTGGAGTCGGCGCGGAGGTGCACGTCGTGGCCGAGGGCGGTGCCCACCTCGACCAGCGCGCGCGCCACCGGTGCGTCGCCGAAGACGTACACGAGCATGGGAGGAAGCATCGCCTCCAGGAAGATGTCCAGTGAACCGCCGGACAGGCACGGGTTTCCGACGACGACGAGACCCTCGGAGACGGTCTCGGCGCCTTCGGTCGGAGTGATCCGCAACAGCGTGGACGCGCCGGTTTCCAGCAGCCGCAGGCCTTGTGCCCGGACTGTGGACTCGGCGCAGTCTCCGCCGACGAATCCCTCGACCGTGCCGTCCGGCAGCACCAGCGCGCGGTCGCCTGGCTTCGCGCTGGTCGGCCGTTCCGCGCGGACCACCGTCGCCAGCACGAACGGGGTTCGGCCGGTGCGCAGGTCGTCCGCTCGGACGAGCACGTCCATCATCAGATCGCCAAGTCCGTCCGAAGTGGACGGCCCTGGATGGCCGACCACACCGCGGCCGGGGTGAGCGGCATGTCCGCGTGCTTCACCCCGAACGGCTTCAGCGCGTCCATCACCGCGTTGACCACCGCCGCGGGCGACCCGACGGTGGCCGACTCGCCGACCCCCTTCGCGCCGATCGGGTGGTGCGGCGACGGTGTGACCGTCTCGCCCAGCTCCCAGGACGGGCACTCCATCGACGTGGGCAGCAGGTAGTCCATAAAGGACCCACCGAGGCAGTTGCCGTCGGTGTCGAACGCGATGACCTCCATCAGCGCCATCCCGATACCGTCGGCCAGGCCGCCGTGCACCTGCCCCTCGACGATCATCGGGTTGATCCGCACACCGCAGTCGTCCACCGCGATGAACCGCCGCACCTTCACCTGCCCGGTGCCGGTGTCCACGTCCACCACGCAGATGTAGGCGCCGAACGGGAACGTGAGGTTGGGCGGGTTGTACACGCAGGTCGCGTCCAGGTGCCCCTCGACGCCCTCGGGCAGCTCCAGGTTCGAGTGCGCGGCCAGCGCGATCTCGGCCATGGTCTTGCCCGCGGTCTGGTCGCCGCGGACGAACCAGCGGCCCTTCTCCCATTCCAGGTCGTCCGGCGAGACCTCGAGCATGGCCGAGGCCACGATCTTGGCGCGGTCCCGCACCTTCCTGGCCACCACGGCGGTCGCCGCGCCGGACACCGGGGTCGAGCGCGAGCCGTAGGTGCCGAGGCCGAACGGCGTCTGGTCGGTGTCGCCGTGCACCACCTCGACGTCGTCCGGGCTGATCCCGAGCTCCTCCGCGACGATCTGGGCGAACGTGGTCTCGTGGCCCTGCCCTTGGGACTGCACGGAGATCCGCAGCACCGCCTTGCCGGTCGGGTGCACGCGCAGCTCCGCGCCGTCGGCCATGCCGAGGCCGAGGATGTCCATGTGCCGCCGCGGCCCCGCGCCGACCGCCTCCGTGAAGAAGCTGATCCCGATCCCCATGTGCTCACCGCGCTCGCGCTTGGCCGCCTGTTCCGCGCGCAGCTCCTCGTAGCCGGCGAGGTCCATGGCCAGCCGCAGCGCGCGCGGGTAGTCGCCGGAGTCGTACTCCCAGCCGGTCGGGCAGGTGTACGGGAACTGCTCCGGCCGCAACAGGTTGCGCAGCCGCAGCTCCGCCGGATCCACGTCGAGCTCGCGGGCCAGCAGGTCGACCATGCGCTCCACCAGGTAGGCCGCCTCGGTGACCCGGAACGAGCAGGCGTAGGCCACCCCGCCCGGCGCCTTGTTCGTGTAGACGCCGATGACCTCGCAGTACGCCGCGCGCAGGTCGTAGGAACCGGTGAACACGTGGAAGAACCCGGCCGGGAAGTTGGTCGGCTGCGCGGTCCCGTTGAACGCCCCGTGGTCGGCGATCACCCTGACCCGCACGGCAAGGATCTTTCCGTCCGAAGTGGACGCGATCTCGCCGCGCATGTGGTAGTCGCGGGCGAACGAGGTGGTCATCAGGTTCTCCGAGCGGTCCTCCATCCACTTCACCGGCTTCCCGGTGAGGATGGAGCCGACCACCGCGCACACGTACCCGGGGTAGATGCCCACCTTGTTGCCGAACCCGCCACCGATGTCCGGCGAGATGATCCGGATCTTGTGCTCCGGGATGCCGGCCACCATGGCATAGAGCGTCCGGTGCGCGTGCGGCGCCTGGGTGGTCGACCACACGGTGAGCTTGCCGGTCACCGGGTCCATGTCCGCCACGGTGCCGCACGTCTCCAGCGGCGCCGGGTGCACCCGCGGGTACAGAATGTCCTGCTGCACCACCACATCCGCGCTGTCGAACGCCTCGTCGGCGGCGGCCTGGTCCCCCGCCTCCCAGTCGAAGATGTGGTTGTCGGTCTGGTTCTCCTTGTCGTCCCGGATCACCGGGGCGTCCTCGTCCAGCGCCCGGCGCGCGTCGATCACCGCGGGCAGCGGCTCGTACTCGACGTCGATCAGCGCCAGCGCGTCCCGTGCCGCGTACCGGTCCTCGGCCACCACGAAGGCGACCTCCTGGCCCTGGAACCGAACCTTGTCGGTGGCCAGCACCGCCTGGGTGTCGTAGGACAGCGTCGGCATCCAGGCCAGGCCGAGACCTTCCAGCATGGCGCCGGTGATCACGGCCTTCACCTTGGGATGCGCCTCGGCGCCGGTGGTGTCGATGGACACGATCCGGGCGTGCGCGAACGGGCTGCGCAGCACCGCGGCGTGCAGCATGCCGGGCAGCTTCACATCGTCCACATAGGTCCCGCGGCCGCGGATGAACCGGGCGTCCTCCTTGCGCCGCATGGACCCGAAGCCGGCGGGGGTTTCATCGAGTGCGGTCATGCTGCGTCCTTTCGGCTCGCTCCGCTCGCGTGCGCGGGCCTTGACGCGGTGTCTTCCTTCCTGCGCTGCTCGGTCGCTCGTTCCTCGCTCCCTGCGCTGCTCGTCAGTCCAGACACCGCCGGCCCGCTCATGCTCCTACCTCTTCCGTCACGTGGACCGGGTTCTCCGCAGCGGGGGCCTCGTGCTCGGCGGCCCACCGGACGGAGCGCACGATGTTCTCGTAACCGGTGCACCGGCAGAGCTGCCCGGAGATCGCCTCGCGGATGTCCGCTTCGGACGGATCGGGGTTGCGGTCGAGCAGCCAGCGCGCGGTCAGCATCATCCCCGGCGTGCAGAAGCCGCACTGCAACCCGTGGCAGGCAACGAAACCCTGCTGCACCGGGTCCAACTCGGCGCCCGACCCCAACCCCTCCACGGTGGTCACCTCATGCCCGTCGGCCATCACCGCGAGCACCGTGCAGGACTTCACCGGCACCCCGTCCAGGTGCACCACGCACACCCCGCAGTTCGAGGTGTCGCAGCCCCAGTGCGTGCCGGTGAGCCCGAGCGTGTCGCGCAGGTAGTGCACCAGCAGCAGCCGCGGCTCCACGTCGTGGGTGTGCTCCTGCCCGTTGACCGTCATGGTGATCTGCACGTCAGGCCTCCTGTCCCAGGGCGCGCGCGGCGGCCCGGCGCAGCGCCCGCGTGGTGAGCTCGCCGGCCAGATGGCGTTTGTAGTCAACGGGTCCGCGCTGGTCCGCGCTCGGATTGCAGTTCTCGGCGGCGATCCGGCCGGCCTCGACGAACCGCTCGTCGGACACCGGAGCGCCGCGCAGGTTGTCCTCGGCCTCCCGGGCCACGAACCCCGCCGCGCCGACCGCGGCCAGCCCGATGCCCACGTCCATCACCCGGTCGTCGTAGATCTCCAGCACCGCAGCGGCCGCGGCCACCGCCCAGTCCCCGGCCCGGCGCTCCACCTTCTCGTAGGCGCTGGCCTGCGGGCGGACCGGAACCCGGATCTCCAGCAGCAGCTCGCCGTCGTCGAGCGCGGTCTGGTAGGGCCCGACGAAGAAGTCGCGCACGTCGATCTCCCGCCGGCCGTCCAGCCCCTGCACGACGAGCCGGGCCCGCAGCGCCGCGAACGCCGCGGAGAGATCCTCGGACGGATCCGCCTGGCAGAGCGAGCCGCCGACCGTGCCGCGGTTGCGCACCACCGGGTCGGCGATCATCTTCTCGGCGTCGCGCAGGATCGGGAAGTGCTCGCCGACCACCGCTGAGGCCAGCAGGTCGGCGTGCCGGACCATGGCGCCGATGCTCAGATCGCTGCCGTCCAACCCGATCGAGGACAGCTCGGTGAGGTCGTTGATGTCGATCAGCGCCTCGGGGTGGGCCAGCCGCAGCTTCATCATCGGCAGCAGGCTGTGCCCGCCGGCCACCACCCGGGACTCGGGGCCGTATCTGGCGAGCAGCGTGAGCGCGTGCTCCACGCTGGTCGCCTTCTCGTACTGGAACGGGGCAGGAACCTGCATGCCGGAATCCTGGCGTGGTCACGGGTGGCTTACAACGCCGGGTTAAGCGATGGGTTAACGGTCTGATCATGGCTCGGCGATTGTGGGCCAGAATGCTCGCCATGACGCTCACGCAGCTGAGCACGTTCGTCCTGGTGGCGAGACTCGGGTCGGTGAAGGCGGCGGCCGGCGCGCTCGGGGTGAGCGAGCCGGCCGTCTCGCAAGCACTCAGTGCCTTGCGCCAGCACCTCGGCGACCCGCTCATCGAACGGGCCGGTACCGGCATGCGGCTGACCCCTGCCGGCACCCGGCTGCTCCCGGTGGCCTCGCAGATGGTCTCGCTCGGCGCCGACGCGGAGGCCGCCGTGCGCGCCGGCCAGGGCGCCCCCGAGCAGCTGCGGGTCGTGGCCAGCAGCGCGGTCGTCGAGTTCGTGGCGCCGCCGCTGGTGGACACGTTCGCCGAGCAGAGCGGCCGCAAGATCGAGACCTCGTCCGGGGTGGCGGCCAGCGACGAGATGCCGGTGCTGGTGGGAAACCGGTTCGCCGACGTGGCGATCGGGCCGAACCTCGGCGCGGACCGCACCAGCGAGCTGCACAGCGAACCGGTGTTCCGCGCGCAGCTGATCCTGGTCGCGTCCGGCTCCACGCTCCCGCACGGCCCGCCCGACCGATGGCCGTGGCTGGTCGACCCGTCGGTCACCGACCCGGACAGCGACTGCGCGCGACTGCTCCGCCGGCTGCACGTCAACGAGGCCAAAACCCGAGTGTTCCCCAACCAGACCGCCGCCTGGGCCGCTGCCGCGGACGGCGCCGGCGTCGCCCCGGCGATCGCCCACCTGGTCTCCGAACGGGTCCGCCGCGGCGAGTTGCGCGTCGTGGACACCTCGATCACCCCGGTCGAAACCACCTGGTACGCCACGGCGTTGCCACCTGAGCGGCGCTCCACCGCCGCCGACAAGTTCCTCCACTTCCTGCACACCGCCACCGCGATGCGGGTCATGCGCAAACCCGGCGCCGGCGTGCCCCCGTCCCGCTTCCGCCCGCCGATCTACGTCACGCTCTGGAACTCCCCGGACTGACGGCGCGCACTGCAGAAGTGGTCGAGCGGCCAGTTTGTGCTGGACGATGGGCCTGATCCGTGCGGACAGGAGGAGGGGCTGATGGCGCACATCGAACTCGGTGTGGACGAGGAGATCTACCCGGGGATCAACGGGCCGCTGAAGTACCGGCCGGAGACCGCCAAACCGCTGGAAGAGCTGGCCGAGGTGCTGCTCCGCGACCCGCACCCGACGCTGTCCCCGGGCGAGCGCGAGCTGATCGCCGGCTATGTCTCCGGGCTCAACGAGTGCAACTTCTGCGCCTCGTCGCACTCCGCGTTCGCCGCCGCTCAGCTCGACGGCGGCATGCCGCTGGTCGAGCAGGTGCGCGCGGACCTCGAGACCGCGCCGGTCTCGGAGAAGCTCCGCGCGCTGCTGCGCATCGCCGGCGCCGTGCAGGCCGACGGCCGCAAGGTCACCTCCCACCTCGTCGCCGCCGCCCGCGCCGAGGGCGCCACCGACCTCGAGATCCACGACACGGTGCTGATCGCAGCCGCGTTCTGCATGTACAACCGCTACGTCGACGGCCTGGCCACGCTCGCCCCCACCGACCCGGCTCTGTACGCCGAAGCCGCCAAACGCCTCGTGAAACACGGCTACATGCGGTAACCGTGGATACTGGCTGGCATGCCGGTTCGGTTCCTCTCGGTAATGCTGGCCGCCCTCACGGTCGCGGGCTGCAGCGGAGCCGGCGGCACTCCACCCGGGGGTACCGAGGGTGTGGCGTTCACCCGGGTCGACGTGTCCGGCGCCCCGCTGGTGCTCGCGGCGGACGGTGACGCCCTGCTCGTCGGCGTGCGCCACGACAAACGCCCGGGCCTACTCCGCCTCGACGCGTCCGGCACCACCACCGAGGTCGCCGTGCGCCCCGAAACCCCGTACGCCAAGGAGGCCGCCTGGTACTCCATCGCCAGCGACGGCACCCATATCGTGGGCCTCGGCGGTGAACGCGGCGGCGCCCACGGCAACGTCCGCTGGAGCGCCTGGCTCGGCTCCGCCGCCACCGGCGTCGCCGAACACCTGCAGGCGTTCAGCACCTTCGGCGGCTACGGCGCCGGCGAGATGATCGCCGCCGTCCAGACGACCGTAGGCCCCGCCCTGGTCGGAACCTGGCAAAGCGCCCGCACCGGCCTCGACGCCGCGGTGTGGACCGCCGACGGCGACTCCTGGTCCCGCCGCGACTCCGCCGGCACCGCCCTGGAAAGCACCCCCGACACCCTCAACTTCCCCATCGCCGCAACCAACCTCGGCCCCAGCATCCTCATCGCCGGCTGGCAACTCGCCTCCGGCGTCCAACGCCCCGTCCTCTGGCGCTCCACCTCCGGCATCACCGGCTGGACCGTGACGCCCCTCCCCGACGCCGGCCGCTCCGCCGCCATGTCAATCCGCTGCTGGACCGACACCTGCGCCATCGCCGGCCGCGTCGACGGCAAACTCGCCCTCTGGGAACTGGGCACGCAAGGCTGGGCCCGCGTTCCGCAGGTCCCCTCGGTCGCCGTAGGAGACAAGGACCACCTGGTCCCCCCGGTCCACATCGGCGGCACCCTGGCCCAGGTCTTCAACGACGGCGCCGAAGTGAAACTGTTCCAACCCGACCACGCCACCCGCACCATGTCAGGCCCGACCGGCCCGGTAACCGCCACGACCACCGTCGGCACGACGCTCTACCTTCTCGCCGGCCCAGACGACACCACCCAAACCCTGTGGCACGCGTCGCTCTCGTGAACGATCCGCTCTCTGGTCCATCGTATTCGGCAACGAATACCCCGCCGCCGCGGATCCCTGTCTGATGAGTGTGGACGCTTTGCTTTCGCTCCTGACAGTGCGTTATTCGTATGGTTCTGATGCTGGGGGAGTGGCGGGGTTAGGCTGCTAATTGGGGGTTCGGCTCGGGGAGTTGCAGTTCGGGGTGTTGGCGGGTGGCCGCGGCGCGCATTGTGCGGGGTCGCCTCTCCGGCTTCAAGGGTGCCTTCGGCGTCGGTTTCGCCGGTCGCCGCGCTGGTGTGGTTGGGGTGTGCTGTGGGGTATGGGTTGGCGCGGCGATCGTTGACTCCGGAGCCTCTGCGACCCGTGGGGCAGCGCTAAGGCGCGGGCAGGGCGGTCGTCCTGCCCCTGTCCGCGCGCGCCGCGGCAGCCGGGGAGAAGGTGCGCAGATCCGGCGGGTTTTTCGGCATGGGGGTGCGGGACGGGGTGGTCGGTTTGGACTGCCCCGACTTTGATGGAGACCTGATCTCCTGTCACGCTGCTGTCGGGGGCTGCACGGGTCGGCCTTGCCAGAAGACCTGTTCGTACTCCAGTGGTGGACGGTAGTCGCACCAGGAGTGCAGCCTCTCGTTATTGTACCAGTAAACCCATTCTGCTGTCACGTGGATAACGTCACGGGTGTCGTTTAGGGAATCGTGTCGATCGATGGCCTCTTTCTTGTAGAGTGCGTTGACAGACTCGGCCAACGCGTTATCATAGGAGTCGCCTTTCCGGCCGACCGATTGAGCGATTCCGGCGTCGGCGAGTCGTTGCGCGTAGCGGATCGCGGTGTATTGCACACCCCGGTCGCCGTGATGTACTAGCGCGGCGGACAGGGTGTCTTGGCGGGTACCGAGCGCCATTTCCAGGGCGTCGAGCGCTAGTTCGGTGTGCAGCGAGTCCGAGACCTGCCAGCCGACGATGGCGCGGGAGAAGGCGTCAGTGACGAACGCCGTGTAGCAGAACCGGCCGTCGGCCAGCGGCACGTAGGTCAGGTCGGTGACCCACAGCTGGTTCGGCGCCGGCGCCCGGAAGTCCCGATCCACCAGGTCAGTCGGCCGGCCAGCGGCACCGCCCGGGACGGTGGTCCGCGGCCGCCGACGCGTAGCCACCAGCCCGGACATGCCTTCCCGGCGCATCAGTCGCTCCACCGTGCACCGGGCCACCTCGATGCCCTCACGGCGCAACTGTCGATACACCTTGCGCGCCCCATACCGTTTCCCGCTCTTCTGCCATACCCGACGAATCTCGACCACCATGTCCTCATCCGTCACACCGCGACGAGACGGATGAGTCTGACGTTTCTTCGCCGCGTAGTAGGTCGATGTGGGGAACTCGATGACCTCACAGATCTTCTCCACCGAGTATTCGTCACGGCGCTCATCAACGAACCTGGTCATAGCGGCGGTCGCGGGTTCATCTCCTGCGCGAAAAAAGCTGTTATGCGGAATTCCGCATAACAGCTTTTATGCAGAGCCCGCGGTTATGTGGCGTGGGGTTGTGATAGTGATCGTTGTGGCTGCTCACCCGTGGTGGGGATGGATGGGTGGTTCCGCATAATCGTTGGGTTGGTTGGCGGTCTCTGTCTTCGAGTTGTTCGGAGGCAGGAGGTTGCATGTCGATGCAGTCGAGTGGGTTGGAGTTGTGGGCAACCCATGTGGCGGGGTTCCGGGCCGAGTTGGCCAGGTTGGGTTATTCGACGTCGGCGGCGAACCGGCATGTTGCGTTGCTGGGGCAGGTGAGCCGGTGGTTGGCGTGGGAGGGCCTGGATGTGGCTGTGTTGGCCACGGAGCGGGTCGAGTCGTTCTTCCAGGCGAGGCGGGCTGCGGGGAGTTCGTATTTGCGGACGCGCCGGTCGGCCGAGCCGTTGGTGGGTTATCTGCGTTGGGTCGGTGTGCTCGGCGAGCCGCAGCCGCCGGTGATCACCGACCCGGTCGAAACGCTGGTGGCGGCGTTCGGGGTGTATCTGCTCAGGGAACGGGGCTTGGTCGAGGGCACGGTCCGCGCCTATGCGCGGGTGGCCGGAGTATTCCTGTCCCAGCGGCGGAGCCCGGATGGGCTGGATGTGGCTGGGTTGACGGCCGCGGACGTGACGGGTTTTGTGACGCGAGCGTGTGAGCCGTTGGGGCACTCGGCTGCCCGTGGGGTGGTGTCGGCGTTGCGGTCGCTGCTGCGGTTTCTGCGGTGGGAGGGTCTGACCGGGGTGGCGCTGGATCAGGCGGTCCTGTCGGTTGCGGGGTGGGATTCGTCGCTGCCGAAGGCGGTCCCTGCTGGATGGGTGCGGCGCCTGCTGGACGGTTGTGATCGCGCGACAGCGATCGGACGGCGAGATTGCGCCATCGTGTTGTTGTTGGCGCGGTTGGGGTTGCGCGCCGGTGAGGTGATCGCGCTGGAGTTGGGTGACATCGACTGGCGCGCCGGCCAGATCGTGGTGCGCGGTAAAGGGAATCGGCGGGATTGGCTTCCGCTGCCGGCCGATGTTGGTCAGGCGATGGTGGACTATCTGCAGCATGGTCGCCCGGCCAGCGACAGCCGACGGGTGTTCGTGCGGCATTACGCTCCGGCCGGTGGCTTCCAGGCGGGTAGCGGTGTGATCCGTGGCGTGCTCGCGCGGGCCTGTGAGCAGGCGAATCTGCCGTATGTGTCGCCGCATTGTCTGCGGCGTTCGCTGGCCAGCGAGATGCTGAGCCGGGGCGGGTCGTTGGTCGAGATCGGCCAGGTGCTGCGCCATCGCGGCGCGGCCGCAACGGCGATGTATGCCAAGGTCGATCTGGTGCGGCTGCGGACGCTGGCCCAGCCCTGGCCGACGGGGGCGGCAGCATGAGCACTTTGCGGACCGCCATGGTCGACTATCTGGCCTTGCGGCGCTCGCTGGGCTACAAGCTGGAGCGCGCGGGCCGTCTGCTGGCCGAGTTCGTCACCTTCGCCGAAACGCGCGGCGCCGATCACGTCACCGTCGAGCTGGCGCTGTGTTGGGCGATCAGCACCAGTAACCCCCGCTCGAATTGGCGGGCTCAGCGGTTGGGGGTGCTGCGCGGATTCGCTCGCTACCTGCAGGCCCACAACCCCAACACGGAGGTCCCACCACGGGCCCTGATCCCGCGTGGGCCGGGCAGGCCGACGCCGTTCTTGTATTCGCCGGCCGACATCACCGCGCTCATGGCCGCAGCCGGGCAACGGTATTCCCCGTTGCGCGCTGCCACCCTGGAGACGCTGATCGGGTTGCTGGCAGTCACTGGGCTTCGGGTGGCTGAGGCGATCCGCCTCGACCGCGGTGATGTCGACGTCGCGAGCGGGCTGCTCACCGTGCGCACCTCCAAGTTCGGCAAGTCGCGCCTGGTGCCGTTGCACCCCAGCACCGTCACCGCGCTCAAGGACTACGCCAGGCTGCGGGACCGGTTCTACCCTCACCCCCACACGCCTGGGTTCTTCATCTCCACAACCGGCACCCGGCTGCGAGCCGGCAACCTGCGGGCAGTGTTCGCCGAGCTGCGCGGCCACGCGGCCGTTGGACCGCGCTCGGGCCGCCGGCCACGACTGGGTGACCTGCGCCACTCGATGGCCATGACCACGCTGCTGCGCTGGTATGCCGACGGTGAGAACGTGCAGGCCCTGCTACCACTGCTATCGGCCTACCTCGGGCACGTCAACCCCCGCTCCACCTACTGGTACCTGTCAGCGGCACCGGAACTGCTGGCCGCCGCGTCTGGCCGGGTCGAAACCGCGCGAGGGGAGTTGGCATGACCGCCCTAGCACCAACCCTGGAATTGTTCTTCACCCAGCGGCTCATCACCCAACGGCACGCCAGCCCGCACACCGTAACCGCCTACCGGGACACTTTCCGGTTGCTGCTGGGCTATGTGCACGGCAGCACCGCAACGCCGCCGGCCAAGCTGCAACTTGAGGATCTGGACGCGCCGCTGATCGGGGCGTTCCTCGATCATCTGGAACACCACCGCGGCTGCGCGATATCCACCCGCAATGCCAGGCTGGCCGCCCTACGGTCCTTCTTCCACTTCGCCGCCTTGCGCCACCCCGACCATGCCGCTCTCATCCAACGGGTGCTGGCCATCCCTACCAAACGCAGCCACCGCGGCCTGGTCTGCTACCTCACCCAACCGGAGATCGACGCGCTGCTGGCCGCGCCGGACCGCTCCACCCGGACCGGGCGGCGCGATCACGCGCTGCTGGTCCTCGCCGTCCAAACCGGACTACGTGTGTCCGAACTGATCACCCTGCGCCGCAACGACATCGAGCTTGGAGCTGGTGGATACCTGCACTGCACCGGCAAGGGCCGCAAGGATCGCTGCACACCCCTGACCGTCCACACCCGAGCGGTCCTGCGGGTCTGGCTCAAGGAGTGCGCCGACATACCCGACGCCCCGGTCTTCCCCGGCCCCCGAGGCGTTCCGATCGGGCGTGACACAGTCCGCCGCTTGATCGCCAAACACGCTGCCACCGCGGCACGAACCCACCCCTCCCTTGCCACCAAACGCATATCACCACACGTCACCAGGCACAGCTGCGCCATGCAACTCCTCCAGTCCGGAGTGGACACCGCAACCATCGCGCTCTGGCTCGGTCACGAGTCCAGCCGGACCACCGACATGTACCTGTCCGCCGACCTCGAACTCAAAGAACGCGCCCTCGCCCGCACCCGACCAGCACACACCGCCCCGGGCCGCTACCGCCCGCCCGACACCCTGCTCGCCTTCCTCGAGAACCTGTAATTATGCGGACCCAGCCGGGCCGGTGACCACCAAACCACAACGTGCTCACCGGCCCGATCCGCATAACCCCAGACTCTGCATAAAAGCTGACGCCGCCTTCAAAATGTCGTTCGCCCGACGCAACTCGCGGTTCTCCCGCTCCAACTCCGCGATCCGCGCGTCCTTATCCGCCCCCGGCCCGACCGCCCGCTCACCCGACGGACGCTGCCCCGCATCCTCCTGCCGCACCCAGTGCCGCACCGTCTCGGCGTTCAACCCCAGATGCTTAGCCACCCGGGCGATCGCCCCCCGACCAGGCCCGCTGAGCTCACGCTCGACCTCCCGCACCATCGCCACCGCACGCTGCCTCAACTCAACCGAGTAGACCCTCGTCTTCGCCATGCCGTAGATCCTTTCCAGAACCAACGGCCTCCAAGATCACCGGGGCGGTCCAATCCACCATCATCACTGTGCCCGGTTTTCGGATTTTGGCCGCGTGTCCCGCTGACACAGCGTTAGAGTGCCGCTGACCTGCGGTGTGCCACTTGCTGGCGGGATTGTCATATGTCATAGCCTCCCACTTGAAGAGGTTGCCTTATGACATCGAAGATCCCTCAACGCACATCTGACCTGTGAAGAGGAAGCTGTATTGTCAACTCTCGGTCGACCTGACAGCTTGACTCAGTAGCCGAACACCGCCGTCGGCAATGTCGCCGACCCCCTTCTCCCGGCCCCGGCAAGCGCGAGGGTCGGCGCCTCTAGGACGGGCAGGGAGGCCTCTGGGACGGGCGGGGAG
>NZ_DASYTH010000251.1:0-5329 GCF_036002505.1 Actinophytocola sp.
GCAACCGGCCTGTACCGTGCCAGAACTCTGGTAGGCCGACGACCTGCGGTTTCGCTGGCTCTCGCAAGGTAGGCCAGGATCGCCGCTCATGGTCTTTCGACTGCTGTATCTGGCCCTGGTTCGCGTCTTCGGCTGGCTGGCCCTGCTAGCGCGTCGCAGGAGCGCGCTCACCGTGGACCTCATGGTGCTGCGCCACGAGGTTGCGGTGCTGCGCCGTCAGGTCCGGCGGCCGCGGCCATCGTGGGCAGACCGCGCGATCCTTTCCGCGCTGACCCGGCTTCTCCCTCGGGAACTGCGGAAACACCGCATCGTCACCCCGGCCACGCTACTGGCCTGGCACCGCAGGCTCATCGCAAGGAAGTGGACCTGCCCGAACCGGCCAGGCCGTCCACCGGTCGCCGCGGACATCCGCGACCTGTGCATCCGCCTCGCACAAGAAAACCCACAATGGGGCCATCGGCGCATCCAGGGCGAACTCCTCCGGCTCGGCCACCGTCTCGGCGCCGGCACGATCCGCCGCCTCCTGGCTGCGGCCGGCCTCGGTCCGGCGCCCCGCCGTACGGGGACGACCTGGCGGGTGTTCCTGCGCACCCAGGCGCACGGCATGCTGGCCGCGGACTTCTTCCACCTGGACACCATCGGCCTGCGCCGGCTCTACGTGCTGTTCGTGATGGAGGTCGGCACTCGCACCGTGCACATTCTCGGCGTGACCGCGCACCCCACCGCGGCGTGGACCGCGCAACAGGCCCGCAACCTGCTGATGGATCTCGGTGAGCGGGCGACCTCCTTCCGATTCCTCGTCCGCGATCGGGACGCGAAATACACCGAGGCGTTCGACGCGGTGTTCGCCTCCGCGGACGTGAAGACCGTCAAGATTCCTCCCCGGACCCCTCGGGCGAACTGCTACGCCGAGCGGTTCGTTCGCAGCGCCCGGGAGGAGTGCACCGACCGGATGTTGATCTACAACGAGGCCCACGCGATCGCGGTCCTCGACGAATATGCCCGTCATTTTAACGAGCACCGGCCGCATCAAGGCCTCGGGCAACAGCCACCGCGGCACGACCCGTCGATCACCGTGCCCCTTCATGCTCCGGTTCGACGCCGCAAGGTGCTCGGAGGGGTTATCAACGAGTACCAACGAGCGGCCTGACCGCTCCCCTACATGCCAGGTCAGCGCCGTGACACGAGATTTGGCACGGTACAGGGGGCCGGCGCAGGGCCGCGGCGGCACCGAGACCACCATCATGATCGCCCTGCTCGTGACCAGGACGACAGCGGGGATCACGATCCAGCGCAATTGCTGGCGCTGCTCACTCTCGGCCACCCGCAACCGCCTTACCAGGGCCGCCACGGCGACCACGAGGGCGAGCATCACCACGATGTTGCCCGTCACCGCGAGGGCCGCCGCGACGGTACTGGCGCGCCGAACTGGTGCCGACAGTACAACGGCGACATTCAGAGCGAGGCCGAGGACCGGGAGCGCCAGCGCGGGCCGCCACCGCCGGGATGGCAGCCTGCCGTCGGGCACCAGCAGGAAGATGATCGCGTAGAGCGGCAGGCCCCAACCCGAGCCGAAGAGCAGGGCCACCCGGGTCGCCAGCAGCCCGGCCCAGGCCGGTCCGACGTCCTCGCCGCTCAGCACCCGCAAGCTGTACGCCCCGGCGGCCATTCCGACTGCCTTGCCGGACCCACTGATCGAGAAGAGCCAGCCGATCGGATGAGTGGATACCGCGACACGATGAGCGCGCCGACGACCGCCGCGGAGATCGCCGAGACCTCGGCGACCGGCCCGGAGAGGAAGGTCTCCGCCGTCAGCAGCGGGAAACCGGTCGAGGCGTACATGGCCAGCTGGACCCCGGCGCCAAGGACGGTGACGGCGCAAAGGCTCGAGGCCACGACGCTCTGCCACCTCACCATGCGCCGCAGTCTGCTGCGCCGCCCCGCCCGCGGGAAGGTGCCCAGCCGAACCTGTTGGTGTGGCCAGCCCCCTGCGAGGAGCCGGTAACGACTGGAGTTGGCACGACCGGAACCGAACGGACCGGGCCGACACGGTGGGCGGCCGGCACGGTGGGCGCGAGGTTCTGCGCTGGCTTCACTGGCGGGAGCCGTCGAAGCGCGACGGGAATTCTCATGAAGGGCATTCCCTCATGAGTACGATCACTGCAACCGAACGCCGCGTTGCGGCCGCTGCAATCGGAGTCAGCAAGGCGTACGGCATCGGCGAGGCGAGCGTGCTCGCGCTCGACGCCGTGAACATTGACTTCGCCGCCGGCGAGTTCACCGCGATCATGGGTCCGTCCGGGTCCGGCAAGTCCACCCTCCTGCACTGCCTGGCCGGCCTGGATCGGCCAACCTCGGGGGAGATCCACCTCGGTGGCGTGGACATCACCACCCTGAACGACCGCGAGCTCACCCTGCTGCGGCGGGACACGCTCGGGTTCATCTTCCAGGCGTTCAACCTGCTGCCCACGCTCACCGCCGCGGAGAACATCGCGCTGCCCGTGCGCCTGGCCGGCGGCAAGCCGGACACCTACTGGATGGACACGATCATCGACGCGGTCGGCCTGCGGCCGCGGCTCTCCCACCGCCCGTCGGAGCTGTCCGGTGGCCAGCAGCAACGGGTCGCGGCGGCGCGGGCGCTGGCGAGCCGGCCGGAGATCGTCTTCGCGGACGAGCCCACCGGCTCGCTCGACTCCCGCTCCAGTGAGGAGCCGGCTTGCCGACGACCCCGCGCTGGCCCGGTCGCGTAACGCGGCCGGCATCTCGGCCGTGCTCTGGGCCTGCTACAACCGCCAACCCGAGCTAGCCCGAGAGCTGGCCGCGTCCGCGGGAGAGCTGGACGTGTTCGAGGCCGCCGCCCTCGACCACGCCGACCGGGTTCGGGAACTGGTCGAGAAGGACTCCGCCCTGCTGTCCGCGCGCCGGACGGCTATCACGCACTCGAAATAGCCGCGTTCTTCGCCGCGCCGGCCGCGCTCCATGTCCTGCTCGACGCCGGCGCCAACGTGAGCCAGGCGGCCAGCAACCCGATGCGGGTCACTGCCCTACACGCCGCCGCGGCCGCAGGGCGGGCTGACCTGGTGCAGGCCCTGCTCGACTACGGCGCAGACCCGAACGTCCGGCAGCTGGGCGGCTTCACCCCGCTCCACGCGGCGGTCCACCTGGGTGACCAGGCCATGGCGCAGGCGCTGCTGGCCGCCGGTGCGGACCCAGGGGCCAGGACCGACGACGGCAGCACGCCCGACGATCTCCGCGGCCGCGAGCGGCTTAGCTGAGTCCGCTCGCGAAAGAGATCAGCCGGTCGGCCGGAAGTAGTGCGCGATGGCCCAGTCGGACACGTGGTGACCTAGCCGCGCGTGTCCTCCTGCTGCCCGGCGCGGGCGGGCACCATGGTGCTGTTCTTCACGTCGCGGTCGCGCGCGCTACGCGCCTACTTCGTGGATGGACGTACGGGGCCAGTCCGGCCAGGCTGGGTCGAGGTGACCCGGCGGGACGCGGTTCTCGCGCCGCACGAAGTCCGCGACCGTCGCGGCGGTCTGCGCCGGCCGCCCGAGCCATGGTCCGTGCCGGGTGGGCAGCACCTGCAGTCGTGCGTGCGGGATCAGCTCGGTCACTGCCTGCGCGACCGAAACGCTGCCGAGCGGTTCCCGCTCGCCCCATACCACCAGCGTGGGCATGGGCACCTGGCGCAGCTCGTCGGTTCGGACACGCGAATCGCGCCGCCACCCGGAACGCGACAGCAGCGCAAACGGCGAGACCAGCACACGTACCTCTGTCCTGAGGGCGGATACGGCGAGTGGGTCCCGGCCCGTGACCACGAACAGGTCGACCAGATCGGGGTGAGCGGCGAGGGTCGCCCCCTCGCCCATGAACCTGGCGAACCGCAGGACGGACTTCGGGCTGGGTGGCACCCGCGACAGCAGCTGTCCCACTCCGGGCGTGGCCAGCAGCCGGTACGCAGCGGGCAGCGGGTGTTCGGCAACGCCGGCGGAGCGATCAGCACGAGCCGCTTGACCCGTTCCGGGTGAGCCAGGGCGTACCGCAGTGCCCACACCCCGCCTGCCGAGTGGCCAAGCAGTGCGGTCGCCTCCAACTCGAGGGCGTCGAGCAGGCGGTCCAGCCAGGCGACCGCGGTCTCGTGGAAGCGCTTTCGTGGGAGGTCGATCGGGTCGCTCAGCCCCGACCCAGGCAGGTCGGGGGCCAAGGCGTGGACGCCGTGGAGTTCGTTCAGCAACGGCAGAAGGAACCCCGCTGAGACCCCTGAGCCGTGGAGAAGCACGACCGGCGGCCTGGCGCCCTTCTCGCCCTTCTCCAGAAGATGGACCCGATCGCCTGCGCCCACCTCGACATAGCGGCTGCGCACCGAGGCTCCGGCCAGCACGCGTCCGTACCACTGTTGGACCTCGACGGAATGGAGAACCGGGCCCCGGCCGCGGGTCTGCGCGCCGTACGCGACGTTCATGACCGCCTCCCTGTGACCACCACCCGGCCGGTGCCGGGTGCTTCGGCTGTGACGCTAGGAGCGGCCGCGGGCGGTCACCATCGGGAGTTCTCCCCATGCGGTGAGGCCGTGCCGCATGGCGAACAACGCAGCCGCCGCCCGCGTCGAGACGCCGATCTTGGCGTAGGCGTTCTGCACATGGTGGTCGGCGGTCTTGGCGGAGATGCCCAGCGCGCGGGCGATCTGCTTGGTCTGCAGGCCCCGCGCGAGGAGGGCCACCACCTCGGCCTCCCGCTCGGTCAGCCCGGCCGGCCGTGGCAGCCGGGGAGGAGAGTGCCCGGCCGCCTCGAGCACCGCGGTGACGCTGTTGGCGTCTAGCCGTCCCTCGCGGGCCTCCCGGCCGAGCAGGTCGGCAGCCCGCTGCGGCGACAGTGGGTCCCGGTGCGGGCGGGGCTCGGTCTTGGTGTGGTACGCGTCGGCCGCGGCGAGCAGGCGGGCGGCCGGCGTGAGAGCAGTCGCCGTCGCACTCCGGTGGTAACCCGTGCCATCGAGCCGCTCGTGGTGGAACGTCGCGATCGAAGCCAGGGCAGCCAGGAACGGGGAACGGCACAGAATGCGCTCGGAGTGGTAGGCGTGCAGCCTGACTCGTTCCCACTCGTCCGGTGTCAGCGGGCCGGCCTTCTGCCAGATCCGGGCGGGGACGGCGACGCGTCCCACGTCGTGGACCCGCGCGGCCCGCCGGACCGCCACCACATCGGCAGGTGAGAAACCGCACCGCCGCGCTGCGGCACCGGCCAGCTCCGCGACGCCGGCCGCGTGCCCCACCAGGTACGGGGAGGCGAGGTCGGCGAAGTCGCCCATCGCCGCCAGGGCCTCCTCGACGGAGGG
>NZ_DASYTH010000252.1:0-6783 GCF_036002505.1 Actinophytocola sp.
CCTGACCGGCTGGTGGCGAGCATCGACGTCGACAAGCCGAATCTCGCGCGGATCTATGACTATTTCCTTGGCGGCGCGTGCAACTTTGCGCCTGATCGGGAGTTGGCCGACCGGCTGGTCGAGGTGATACCGGAGGCGGAGCGGGCGGCGCAGCAGAACCGGGCGTTCCTCGGCCGAGCGGTTCGGTTCTGTGCCGAACAGGGAATCCGTCAGTTTCTGGACCTCGGGTCGGGCATTCCCACCGTGGGCAACGTGCATGAGATCGCCCAACGGGTGGTTCCGGAATGCCGGGTGGTCTACGTCGACATCGATCCGGTCGCGGTGGCGCACGGCGAATTGATGCTGGAGGCCGACCATCGGGTCGATGTGGTGCTGGCCGACATGGTCGACACGGACAGGGTGCTCGACTCGGAGCCGGTGCGGCGCCTGCTCGACCTCCAAGCGCCCCTGGCCGTGTTGATGGTCGGCATGCTGCACTGGATCCCGGACGCGGTGGACCCTTGGCGGGCCGTTGCTCGGTATGTTGCCCTACGGCTACCGAGCCCGGCGGGTCCGGGTCACTCCGGCAGGCCGACGACTGCGCTGGCGCACCCGGCGGCTGATCGAACCGGTCGAAGCATCCACGGTGCGGATGATTTTCGTGTGGAGGGGCGAGGATCGCTTGTCCACCACGGAGATCCGTCGCCGACTCGCCGCGTCCCGCTACCCCGCGCCGTTCGACCCCGAGACGGGCGAGCCCGGCGGGTGGACGGTGGCGATGGTGCGGGCAATCCTGCGCAACCCGAAGTACCTCGGCCGACAGGTCTGGGGACGCACCCACCACGGCAAGCGGACTCCGCGAACTGACTGGGTCTTGTCGCAGGTGTGGGTTCACCCGCCGCTCGTGACCGCCGAAGAGTTCGCCGCCGCCGACCGGCGCTCGTGGCACGTCGCATCCTCGGCCAGGACCAAAGACCACTTGGCGAATTCGCTGCCGCCCGATCAACGGCGGGCCGCGTGATGGCCGCGAACCACTACTCGGACGGGTTGACGACCGGCGTCATCACGGCGCTGCAGCGGGAAGTCAACGATGAACTCCGGCGGGAGGGCTATCCCCGTTCAAGCAGAGCGGGTGGTCGTGGCGGTCCGGCCAGCCCCGGTCCGCAGGCGTCGGAGTGGCCACTTGTCACCACGAACCGGCGGCTCGCCGAGGCGGGATACCGGGCTACCGCCGACGGGGGTCACCGCGCCCGCTGTCGCCCGCGCTGCCAACGGTTCGGCGGCAGCGCGGGCGACAGTCCGGAACGGGCGTCCCGCCCGGCAGCGGCCGTGCACGAGTAGCGCCAACGGTATTCCGTCCCTCCGACGACCGCTCAGCATCCGGCGCGAAACATGAGTCCGTTCGCGACAGTGCGCGCGGGTTCTCGGTCGGCACGAAACATCTCCTGCGGCATCGCCACGGCTACGCCGTAGATAATTTACCGTGGCCTCCAAGCCCAGACTTTCGAGACCCTGCTTGGAGTTCCCATCCGCAATGAGGGACGGGTACGCACCGCGACCCAGCCCACATCCACCGAGTTAGAGCTGATGGCCCATCAAGAGGCGTAACACAACCGGTTTCTTGTCGTATACCTTCCCGTCTCGCTCACCGCACCCGGCCCATCCGGCAGTCCTGGACCGACACGACTTTGTCGAGGCTGCTCCCACCCTCCCCGGCGACCCCCGGCTCAGGCTGCCTCCAGCTTCACCAGGCCGCTACGACGACCCAGCAATGGACGGTCTCTCACCTCCATCCGAACCAACAGCGCCTCGTGGCGCACCGCAAAGTGGGCCAGAACCAGAACAAACTGGCCATTGGCAAACCCCACCACCAAGATCAACAAGGTAACGAGATCAACTAATTACACCGAAAAGTTGACAGCCCCTGATCCCGGTGCCGGTGTCCGCGCTGAACACCGGTAGTGCATGCCGTGAGGTGGATATCTGAATGCTACGTGGCCGGGTGACGGGCGGGTCGGGCGCGGGCGGGGATTTTGCGTTCTTGTGATGTATTGGTGGCCGCTCGGGCCGGCGTGATCTGTAAATCGAGTATCAATTGAGGGGTGGCAGCTGACCATCTGATCGGTTCGGTCCGAGAGAGTTGGGCCGTGGATCGCGGCCGGCGGTTCCGGGGACGTGGAAGTGGGGTGGGCGGCGTGGCGGAGTGCGACATTGGACCGGGTGGCTTGGCGAGGGGGGACCCGGGCCGGGCTGTCGGCGTTTCGGTCAGGGCGGATCACGAGGTGCTCCGGTTGGGGCTAGAGGTGATGATCAAGTCGCGGCCGGGGTTGAAGTTGCTTGATCCGTCGGAGTGGGACCGCGCGGACGTGGTCGTGGTGGTCCCGCGGTCCGCGCGGCTGACCGGGCTGGGCGGGCTGGTGGGTGACTGCCGGCCGAACCGGGTGCTGGTCGTCCTGCAGGGCCGTGCGGAGGGAACGTTGGCCGCGGCGGTGCGGGCCGGGGTGCGCGGGGTGGTCGGCGTCGACGTCAGCGGTGAGGAGTTGCGGGCGGCTGTCGCGGCCGTGTGGCGTGGCGCGTTCTACCTGGCGCCGGGGCTTGCTTCGCGGCTGGACGCCGAACTGGTCTCGCCGGGGGCGGCCGCGGCCGGTTGCGGAGTCGTGCCGGGATCGTTGACCGCGCGCGAGATCGGCACGCTGCGGCTGGTCGCCCAGGGGCTCACCCACCGGCAGGTCGCCCGCCGGCTGTCCCTGGCGGAGGCCACGGTCGACACCTACGTCAAGCGGATCCGCGCCAAACTCGGGGTGGGCAACAAGGCCGAGCTGACGCGCATGGCGGTCTCCCTCGGACTGATCGACGCGGTCCCCGGTCCGGCGCCGAACGGCCCGGGCGACCGCCACGCTGTCCCGACCATCGCGTAGGCACGTCACGGTGCGCCGCGGATCTCCGCTTCACGCCGGGCGGCGAGGCGCCGCAGCCGCAGGATCTGCCGGAGTCCGAGGAACATCGGAACGAACAGCACGCAGAACGCGGCCCGGAACGCCGGCAGCGAGTAGCCCGCTCCGTCGGGTGTCCACCAGTCCAGCACCACGCCGATGCCCAGCGTGGTCAGGGCGGTCGCGGAGAAGCCGCCCATGTTCACGATTCCCAGCGCCGTTCCGGTCCGCTCCGGCGGGTTGACCGGGCGGGCGTACTCGAGCCCGACCAGGCACGCCGCCGCGTTGCTGCCGAGCAGGAACACGAAAACGACGAGCAGCGCCATCGGAACCCGGCCGCCCGGCCAGCTCAGCACGACCACCCAGGACGCACCGGTCCCCAGAATGACCGTCAGCACCAGCGGGGTTCGAATTCCCTGGCGCTGGGAGACCAGCTGACCGAAAAGCAGCCCGAACGCCATGTTGCCGATCACCTCGAGGCTCAGCAGACCGCTCGCGGCCGGCCTGGACAACCCCTGCCCGAGAACGAGAAACGGCAGTCCCCACAACAGCAGGAACGACATGCCGGGAAACTGGCAGGTGAAATGCACCCACATGCCCATCCGGGTGCCCGGCTCGGCCCAGGCCGCGCGGAGTTGCGCCGGCACCGGGAGCCGGGCGGCCCGGCCCGGCCGGACGACCGGCTCCGGGTTGTCCCGCACGAACAGCAGGACGACGCCCAGCATGCCGAGGCCGGCCAGCGCGCTCACCGCGAACGTCGGCGTCCAGCCGGCCCGGAACAGCATCCAGGACAGCACCTCGGTGCAGACCAGGCTGCCCGCCATGCCGATCTGCGCGGTGAGCTGCACGATCAGCGGGTTGCGCCGGCCGGGGAACCAGCTCGCACCCAGCCGCAGCACGCTGACGAACGCCATGGCGTCGCCGGTGCCCAGCACGGCGCGGGCGGCGAGCGCCGCGGGGAAGGTGGTGGCGAAGGCGAAGCAGAGCTGGCCGGCGCAGAGCAGCAGGATGCCGGCGCAGAGCACCCGGCGCGGGCCGTACCTGTCGACCAGCAGCCCGGCGGGGATCTGCAGCACCGCGTAGAGCATGACCTGCGTGATCATGCAGGTGGACAGGGCCGACGCGCCGATGCCGAACCGTGCCGTCGCGTCCAGCCAGGCCACGCCCAGGCTGGTCCGGTAGACGACCGCCACGAAGTAGGCGGTGACGCCGACACCCCACACCAGCCACGCCGTGTGCCGGCGCGGCACGGGCCGCGCCCGATGCCGTGGGGAATCGGTGCGAAATTGCTGGACGGGCACTGACAATGCGCACTCCACAGGCGACTCGTCCGCCGAAGAAAGCTTGACCGGACCACCCTATGAAACGGTTCCGACCGGCACATCGTCCCGTTTCAGGCGACCGGCTGTGTCACCGTTTCCGGGGACAGCTGAACCGGAAAAAGGTAAGCATCCGTGACGCGACCGGAGAACTACTATTTCGTCCACACGAACGACCTTCGCGGACGGTTCACAACGCGGGAGGAATCATGGGTTTCGACCACATCATCGTGGGCGCCGGCTCCGCGGGATGCGTGCTGGCCGCGCGCCTGAGCGAGGACCCGGCCCGCACCGTCCTGCTGCTGGAGGCCGGTCCGGACTGGCCGGATCCCGCGCTGCTGCCGGCGGACCTGGCCAACGCGCTGACCGTCTCGGTGGCCGACCACGACTGGGGCTACGACGCCGAGGTGGTGCCCGGTCGCCGGCTGCCCTACGCCAGAGGAAAGGTCACGGGCGGGTGCTCCGCGGTGAACGGGGCCATCGCGCTGCGCGGCGTGCCGGGCGACTACGACGAGTGGGCCGCCCTGGGCAACGACGAGTGGGGGTGGCGGCGCGTGCTGCCCTACCTGCGCGGAATCGAGGACGATCAGGACGCGGACGGACCGTCGCACGCCCGCGGCGGGCCGGTTCCGATCGTGCGGTGGACCGAGCGGGAGCTCGTGCCGTTCCAGCGGGCCTACCTCGAGGCCTGCCTCGACCAGGGCTTCCGGTACGTGTCCGACCACAACGACCCGAGCAGCACCGGCGTGGGCCCGATTCCCATGAACCGGCGCGGCGGCCGGCGCGTCTCGGCGGCCGACGCCTACCTGGCCGCGGCGCGGACCCGCGCGAACCTGACCATCCGGCCCGGCTGCCTGGTGCACCGGGTGCTGTTCGACGGGGTGCGCGCGATCGGGGTCGAGGTGGAGTCGCGGGGACGCCTGGAACGGATCCACGGCGACCAGATCTCGCTGTCCGCCGGCGCGATCAACACCCCGGCCCTGCTGCTCCGTTCCGGCGTCGGCGCACCCGACCCGTTGCGCGCGCTGGACATCGACGTGGTCCTCGACGCGCCGAACGTCGGCGCGAACCTCATCGAGCACCAGCAGATCGCCGTCGGCCTCGTCCCCAAGCCCGGCGTCACCGATCCGAACGACCCCGACGTGCAGGTGCTCGTCCGCTACACCGCCCCCGGGACCGCCCGGTTCAACAACATGCAGCTCTACTTCGTCAGCCGGTACGTCCCGGCCACGCACCGGCCGATCAGCGTGATGAGCGTCCTGCAGAAGCCGGACTGCCGCGGCCAGGTCTCCCTGACCACCGCCGATCCGCACGCCCAGCCGAGCGTCGTGCTCAACTCCTACGGCACGGCGGAAGACCAGCGCATCGCCCTGGACGGGCTGCGGCTGTGCTGGGACATCGCCAACTCCGCGCCGGTCCGCGCGCTCAGCAAGGGGACGGTGGACACCCTCACCGCGCGGCAGGTCGATGACGACGACGCCCTGCTGGACTACCTGCGCGAGCATTCCGCCACGATCTGGCACCCGGTCGGGACCTGCCGGATGGGCCCGAGCCACGACCCGTTCGCCGTGGTGGACCAGTACCTGCGGGTGCACGGCACGGAGAACCTGACCGTGGTCGACGCCTCGGTGATGCCCACGCACGTGAGCGCGAACCCCAACCTCACCTGCTACGTCATCGGCGAGCGCGCCGCGGCGTGGCTGGCCGGCGACCGTATGGCGCGCACGGTACCGGCCGGGCGCGAAACCGTTGGCAGATAAGGAAACCAGGGATGCCACAGAGCAACCAGCGCCGGGGCACGGTCGGCGTGCTCGTCGAGGAGCACTTCGATCCGGACGAGTTCCGGGCCTTCAACACCGCCCTGCCGCGCCAGGGCTACGCGGTCGAGTACCTGTCCCGCCTGTGGGGCCACGACTCGCTCACCTTCTGGTCCAACACCGAGCGTGGCCGGGCGGCCGAGCACGTCACGGTCACCCGGGACGTCGCGGACGCCGACCCCGGCACCTACCGCGGGCTCATCGCCATCGGCGGGTACGCCATGGACCGGTTGCGGTACCAGGAAAAGGTCCACGGGCCGGCCGAGCCGGCCACGGCGCCCGCGGTGCGGTTCCTGCGCGCGGCGGCGGCCACGCCCGGCCTGGTGACCGGCGCGCTGTGCCACGCCCTGTGGTTGTGGTGCGCCGACCCGGAGCTGCTCCGGGGCCGCCGGGTCACGTGCGCGCACAACATCGTTCGCGACGTCGAGAACGCGGGCGGCACCGTGGTGTACGCGGACGGAGCCACCGCGGACGTGGTCGTGGACGGCACCCTGGTGACCGCCCGCCATCCCGAGGTCGTCGGCGAGTTCCTGCGCGCGTTCACCCGTGAGATCGAGCGAAACCAACTGGTCGGTTCGGCCAGTGCGGCCACGTCGAAGGGAGCCGGCCATGCCGGACGCTGAGCCGGTCCGAGCGGCCGTTCAGTCCTATGTAGACAGCTTCAACGTCGCCGACAGGGAGCTGTTCCTGAGCCTGTTCAGCGAGACGGTGCGGCAGATCGATCCCGTGGGCACC
>NZ_DASYTH010000253.1:0-7158 GCF_036002505.1 Actinophytocola sp.
GTCTCGAAGGTCACCTTCATGGCATCGGACATCGTCACCGGAGAACCTCCCACCACAGCAACACCACCAGCTACCCAGGCTCGGGCCGTGGGCGGCCAAACCGCCCCACGATCGACAAGTCCCTCCAGAAGAGCCACACCCGAAAGAGATCGCCCTCCGCATGCGCCGCGACTACGCATTGATGCTGGATACGGTCGCCGAATTGGAACACGCACAGACCGCGCAATTCGCCGGCTACGCCAGCCTCCCAGTCCTGATCGCCGAATACCTGAACATCACCCGCAACGACGCCACTCGCATGGTCACCCAATCCGAACTGGTCGCCGAGACCGTCACCCCGATCGGCTACACCGCACCCGTCAAACTCCCCCAAGTCCGCGAAGCCCTCCACGAAGGCAAGCTCGACCCCAAACGCGTCGACGCCATCGCCCGGGTCGTGCAGCAGGTCCCCAACTGGGCCATCCGCACCCTGCTCACCGAGGCCGAGATCCCGGACATCGACACCATGACCGACGTGCTGCTGGCCCCGCTCGCCCCCGAGCTCTACCGCTACCAGCGCCACGACCGCGGCCGGCCGCGCGGATCACCGAGGCGCTGACCGAGCTCGCCTACCGGGTCTTCACCGCCTGCCGGTGACCGCCCGGGTTTACCCAGCGGGGCGCCGGGACATTCCTAGAGGCATGCGACTCCTGGTCACCGCCGGCGGCCTGGTCCTGTGTGGCCTGCTCCTGGCGGGCTGCACCGGCCCGGGCGAACCCGACGCCCGGCGGGCGGCGACCGGGTTCCTGGACGCCGCGGAGCGGGGCGACCGGGAGGCGGCGTGCGCGTTGCTCGCCCCGCGGACCAGCGCCGATCTGTCCACTTCGGAGGGTCAACCCTGCGCGGAGGCGCTGCCGGCCGACCGGATCCAGCCCGGGACGGTCCGATCGGTACAGGTGTGGTCGGGTCGGGCCCAAGTGGACACCGACGCGAACACGATGTTCCTGACCGAGTTCGACGACGGCTGGCGGGTGTCGGCAGCCGGGTGCACACCGGCGGGCGAGTCCGAGCCGTACCGGTGCGTGGTGGGTGGCTAGATGCGCCGAGTGATCTTCAACGTCTATCTCGCGGTCATCCTCGGCGGGCTGGCCTATTTCCTCGTGATCGGGCTGCTGCGGCTGTGAGGGAGGCAACCATGCGGCGTTTCCTGCGCGACAACGGCCTGAGCCTGGTGTTCGGCGCGCTGTTCCTGGCGGCGCTGGTCGGTCAGGCCATCGCCGGGCACGCGGACTTCAACAACCGCCAGCTCGCCAGCGGCGCGCAACCCGAGCCGTTCCTGAGCTTCGTGGCCTCCAGCGACTTCGTGGTCGATGTCGCGGAGAACTGGCAGTCCGAGTACTTGCAGTTCTTCCTGTTCATCTACGGCACGGTATGGCTGGTCCAGCGCGGCTCGCCGGAGTCCAAGCAGCCGCACGAGGCCGGCGCCGAGTCCGACGAGCAGCAGCAGCTGGGTCGGTACGCAACGCGCGAATCGCCGCACTGGGCGAAAACCGGCGGCTGGCGCACGATGCTGTTCTCCAGTTCGCTCGGCCTGCTGATGGCCGGCCTGTTCGTGGTGTCCTGGCTGGCCCAGTCCATTGCCGGGCTCAGCGCCTACAACGCGGACCAGCTCGCCGGCCACGAGGCGGCCGTCGGTTGGTTCACCTACCTTGGCAGCGCGGACTTCTGGAACCGCACCCTGCAGAACTGGCAGTCGGAGTTCCTGGCCATCGGCTCGATGGTGGTGTTCAGCATCTATCTGCGCCAGCGCGGCTCCCCGGAGTCCAAACCGGTCGGCGCACCGCACGTGGTCACCGAGGAGTCCGGTTGATGAGCCGCGCCGGGGAGGCCGAGCACGAGCAGCTGGCCCGCAGCCTCAACGAGCTGCTGCAGGAGATCCGGGTGGCGCAGGCCGGAGGTGCAGATCCTGTTCGGATTCCTGCTGTCCATCGCGTTCACCGAACGGTAGGCGAATGCTGACGCATTTGTGAAAGCACCTGCCGGACGATCCGCTCCCGCTGTACGTCCATGACCGGCCTGTGCCCGGCCACAGTTCGGTTCAAACTCACGCACCAGGCCCGGTGTGGCCGGGTTCTGCCTCCTCGCTGATCTCGCCGAGCACGTCGTCAAGCCGCCCCCCGGCCGCGTATGCCCGGCGCTGCCGTGCGGCACCGCCACCCTCGCGACGCAGCCAGTCCACTGTGGACACGGTCAGGTCCAACTCGCCGGCCTCCGCCAGCCGGGCATGGTTGGCCCGGACCAGATCGTCCACAATGGCCAGTACCGGGCGGGCCTTGCCGGTTTCCGGGTCCGGGCACCGCCCCTCGAGACCGTCCTTGGCGGCGCGCCACAGGCCGGCCCGGACCACCTCGGTCGGCAGCCGGGGCGCGGCGACCCCGTGCGTCACGGCGTCCAGCGCGGTCCGCACCAGCGTGCGCACCAGCACCGCGACCAGCGTGGCCTCCCGCACGGTGCCGAGCACGTCCGGTATCCGGACCTCGAGCGTCGGCTGGTGCTCCGACGGGCGGATGTCCCAATAGATCATCTTCCGGTCGAGCGCCGCGCCGGTTTCCAGCAGTCCGGCCAGGATCGCCTCGTAGTGGCCGACCGACTCCAGGTACGGCGGCGGCCCCGCGGACGGCCACCGGCTGTAGATCACGTGCCGGCTGCTCGCGTAGCCGGTGTCGCGCCCCTCCAGGAACGGCGAGTTCGCCGAGAGCGCCATCAGCACCGGCAGCCACGGCCGCAGATGGTTGGACACCTCCAGCGCGACCGCGCGGTCGGCGACGCCGACGTGCACGTGGCAGCCGCAGACCAGGTTGCCGAACACGATCCGGCCGAAATGCTCGCCGATGCGGTGGTAGCGCGTGCCCGGGCCAATCGGCAGGTCGCCGGGTTGTTGGTGCACAACGGTTCCGGACGCGGCGAGCAGCGCGCCGTTGCGGGTGGCGCCGCGGGCCAGCTGGGCTCGCAGGCCGGTGAGCTCCTGGTACAGCTCGGGTCCGGTGCCGCACACGCCGGTCGCGGACTCCACCTGGCAGCGCAGCAGCTCCGGCTTCAGGTCGGAGTCGGCGGCGTCGGCGGCGTCGAGCGCCTCCGGCGCGCGCTGCACCAGCAACCCGTTCCGGTCGACGAGGAAGAACTCCTCCTCGACGCCGATCGTCTCGGCGTCACCGGCCAAGTGCCTTGGCCAGTTCGCTCTTGGTCATCTTCGACCGGCCCTTGATGTTGCGCTTCCTGGCCTCGTTGTACAGCTGGTCGCGGGTCGGTCCCTTGGGTCCGGTCCGGTTGCCGGAACGCTTGCCGCCCCTGCGTTGCGGCGACATGTCCTTGACGGACGTCCGGCTGGCCTGCTTCGACTCCCCGGACTGCGCGCGGTTCTTGTTCACGGTGCGGGCCGCGATCTCCTCGGCCCGGTCAGTGCTCGCACCGCGACTCTTCGCCGAGGACTTGATGTGCTCGTACTGCCGTTCCCGTTTCTCACTCCAGGCGCGGGGCATGACACGCCTCCTTTCCTCATCGGGCCGGGATACCCGGTCCAGACCGGCCTACTCGTCCGCGGGGATTGACCGCGGTCACTCCGGGTGCCCGAAACCACTTGCGGAAACGCGACGCCACGAATGCCTCGTTCAGTGCGCCAGCCGCAGTGAATGACTCATTCATTGCACGTTCAGGTCGCCCGCCGAGTACGCGTCCACGAAGTCCACCCGCGCGCACAGCAGCGACCAGAAGTACCGCTCCTTGCCGTAGCCGAACGGGTGCTGGCGGTCCGCAGGCCCGCGCCGGCCGGACCCGCTCATGCCGGCCGCATACCCAGCATGAACTCCGGCTGAACCGGGTATCCGGAGACCTGGTCCGAGGAGGTGCCATGACCGACAACTTCGAGCAATTCGACGAGGACAACGTCGGGCTTGATCCGCTGGAGGAGGGCATGGATCCGCCCGAGCACTGGGCGCAGGCGGACAGGTTCGGCAACACCGAGCGGGAGGTGCGTGAGGGCCAGGACCTCGACCACCGGCTGGCCGAGGAGCAGCCGGACACCGAGCCGGAGCCGCCGCCGGAGCGACCGTGGGGCGCCACCCCGGACGACGAGCTGGACGAGTCCATCGACGAGCGGTTCGACGAACCCGAACCGATCGCACCCGAGGAGCCGGACCGCCGCCAGCCGGACGCCGCCGCCCGCAGCGGCACCTCGGCCAACCAGGCCGGCGGCTCAATCGCCGAGGAGATCCGCACGCCCCCGGATCAGCCGGTGTGACCCCGACCTCCACCAGCCCGCTGGCCGCCGGCCGCAGCTCCTTCCTTCTCCCAGAACCGGAAGAACTCGTCCTGCTCCGGCCCGATCTGGCTGAGGTAGATCTCGTCGTACTCTGCGTCCACAAAGGACCGAAGGTGGCCACGTACGCGCAACGGCTACCCCGGGCGGTCGCGTCAATCCTGTGTGCGCGCCGAGCCGGCGGTCGGCCAGCAACCCGAGCAGGGCGGCCGCGAGGATGGGGAACGCCAGCAGTACCAGGATGCTGGTGAACAGGATGTTCCAGGTGAAGATCGGCATCCGGAACATGGTCATGCCCGGCGCACGCAGGCACACGACCGTGGTCATCATGTTGACCGCGCCCAGGATCGTGCCGAGTCCGCTGAGCACCAGCCCGCCGGCCATGAAGAAGCCGAACGCGGTGACCAGGTACAGAATCCCGATCAGCTTGTGGTCGGTGGTCGCCACCACCCGCAGTAGCGCCCCGCCCTTCGGCGGCCGGCGGGCCACCGGCACGGGCACGGGCGACGGAGCGAGCGTGGCCATGTCACCTAGACGGCGGGCAGATCCGGGAACGGCGGGCGCGGCGAGCGCTTCGACGGCCGCACCTTCGGCCCCTGTGACCTGCGCTTCTGCCACCGCAGCAGGACCAGGGCGGCGATCAGCGCCAAGGCGCCGAGCAGCACCGTGGACAGCGACTGGGCGAGCACCCCAGCCACCTCGGCGAGGCCGGCCAGCACCGCGGCCACGACCAGCGGCCAGCGCTTGTCGCTGAGCGGGCGGCGGGGTCTGCCGCTGCTGAGCGCCTGGGCGAAGGCCGGATCCTCGATGCGGAGGTGGGTGGCGATCAGTTCCAATTGACGACGATCGTCCTGGCTCAGCATGTCACGCTCCCGGGGTGAGGCGGGGCTCAGTCATCCCCGGAATAGCCAGCCAGGCCCGTGTCCAAACCGTGACCGGCTCCGCTCCACAGTAGACAGTTTGACCGGGCCCGCGTGGAGGTAACCGGCGCCGGGGTCGAGGCGGGAGTTTGTCGCATGCTCAGGTTCCTCATGGCGCTGGTGGTCGTGCACGGCATCGGCGGGATCGCGTTGGCCGGCAACTGGTTCTGGATCCGCACCGCGGTCGTGCTCGCGGTGTGGCTGCTCGGCATCGACTTCCCGACCAGGTCCGGCCGCCGCTGACGCGTGTCGGGTGCGCACTCGCGGCCGTGGGGTACGCCGAGTTCAGCGGCAAGGTCGGGGTGTGCCTGGCAACCTCCGGTCCGGGCGCGATCCAACCTGCGGGGCGGCCTCTGCGACGCCAAACTCGACCACGTGCCGGTCGTCGCGATCGTCGGCCAGACCGCCCGCGCCGCCATGGGCGGCGCCAACCAGCAGGAAGTCGACCTCCAAGCCCTGTTCAAAGACGTAGCCAGCGAGTACCTGGTCGAGGTCAGCGTCGCCGAGCAACTCCCCAACGCCCTCGACCGAGCCTCACCCACTCCATCGCCCTGGCCTCCGACAACGAGATCACCCACGCCGCCGAAGTGATCAATAACGGCGAACGCCTGGCGATCCTGGTCGGTCAAGGCGCCCGCGGTGCCGCCGCCGAGGTCCGTGAACTGGCCGAGCTGACCGGCGCCGGCGTAGCAAAAGCCTTGCCGGGCAAAGACGTTCTCCCAGACGATCTCCCCTACGTCACTGGCGCCAAGTTCGCCCACCCCGACCGCCCGGTGATCGCCCTCGTCGGCGACGGCACCATGCAGATGAACGGCACGGCCGAGCTGATCACCGCGCTGCGCTGTCATCCACAGTGGACAGATCGGCGGTGCGCAGTCTGCGTGTTCCATGACAACGATCTCAACCAGGTAATCTGGACCATGCGCTCAGCGCGGATGGGTTGGTCGTGTTGGACGTTCGGTGTGATCCTAATGTGCCGCCGATTCCGCCGCATGCCACGTTCGAGCAGGTGAAGGCTACGACGGAGGCGGTGCTCAGGGGGATCCGGATGCTTGGGACATGGAGGATTATGCAAAAAGCCTGGTAACCGCGCCGACAAAACGGATCGAAGATTCGTGATTATCTCGGCGTGTCGTCGACAATGGGCAACGGTTCTCGCGGGAGAATTTGAGAGTTCCTACCAAAGAATTCTCAAAGCCCGGGAGAACCGTTGCGATACTATCGTACTACAGGCTTGCAGTTGACCCAAATGCAGGAGCTCGTCCGGCGTGTTCAAGGCAGGTTAACGGCGCCCTGGCAGAAGAAGACCGGGCGACCGAAATCGTGCGGGCTGTATCATGCGGTGGAGGTCGCGTGCATGTATCTGCGGCACAACAGTACGCAGGAGTTCATTGGCGATCTGCGGGACATCTCCCAACCTACTGTCTCGCGGATCGTCACCGTCCTGGTGCCGACTATCAAAGCAGTCCTCGAGGAGTTCGTGCCCAACGCCAAGGACGCCATCCGGCTGGTCAGGGGCAAGGTGTGCCTGGTAGACGGCACGATCACGCCCTGCTGGTCCTACGCGGAGCATCGGGAGCTGTGGAGTCGAAAGCACGGCACTACCGGATTCTGTGTCCAGCTTATCGGTCTGCTGGACGGCACCCCGATCTGGATTTCCGATCCACTTCCCGGCAAGACCCATGACAAGAAAGCGTTCGACAACACAGAGGCCACCGATATTATCAAGAAAGCCCTGGCTGGCATCGGCGACAAGGGCTATCAAGGAGCCGACCTGTTCACCCCCACCAAGAAACCCCGCCACCGAAAACTCAGCAAAGGCGAAAAGACAGCCAACACGGCACTATCCGCACTCCGCGCACCCATCGAGCGGGTCGTGGCACACTTCAAGAACTGGCGGATACTTCACACCGACTACCGACGCCCCTACACCACATACCGGGA
>NZ_DASYTH010000254.1:0-6948 GCF_036002505.1 Actinophytocola sp.
GGGGAACACCCCCTCGGGCCGGGGGTCTGGGGGCTTGGCCCCCAGAGAGCACAAGAAACGAGCTAATGGCGAGCGCGTTCCGCGAGCATGCCTAGACTGCTCGTTTCTTCAGTTTTCTCCGCTCCCGCTCTGACAAGCCACCCCAGATGCCGAAGCGCTCGTCGTGCGCGAGGGCGTACTCGAGGCACTCGTCGCGCACCTCGCAGCCCTGGCAGATCCGTTTGGCCTCGCGGGTGGAGCCACCCTTCTCCGGGAAGAACGCCTCGGGGTCGGTCTGCGCGCACAGGGCGCGCTCCTGCCACTCCTGCTCCTCGCCTTCGTCGAAGAGTTCGGCAAGAACACCCAGCTCATCGAGAGGGTGCTCCCCCCACTCCACGGCACTGCTCCCGTCGGTGGTAAGTACGTACATCCGGTCCGCCTCCTCGCCTCCTGCGCTCCCCGGCCGGCGGACACCATTCGCCACGCCTGCCTCAGCGGCGAATGACATCGATGTGATTACACCCTTGTGATCTCGGCGAGTCAAGTCCGGTACCTATGTGGGTGATGCGGTATGGAGGCGACTACACCATCGGGCACTCCATCCCGGTGCGGCACCGCCCCTTCGGGCACTGGAACACTGGTGGGGTGCAGCGATCAATGGTGCGCCCATCCCCCGTGTTCCTCGGCATCCTCGCCGTCACCATCGGCGGTGGCCTGCTGGTCGGCTTCGGCGACGATGGGCTCACCCTGTTCGACCCCAATGCGACCGTCACCGCCGGCACGGTGCTGCTCATCCTCGGCGGGTGGGGCGTCTCGCTGTGTCTGCACGAGTTCGGCCACGCCTTCGTGGCGTTCCGCGGCGGCGACCGCGAGGTCTACTTCAAGGGCTACCTGACCCTGGACCCGCGCCGCTACACCGATCCGGTGCTGAGCCTGGTGCTGCCGCTGATCCTGCTGGCCATCGGCGGCATCCCGCTGCCCGGCGGCGCGGTGTGGATCAACCACTACGCGCTGAAGTCCAAGCGCGTCGAGTCCATGGTGTCGCTGGCCGGGCCGCTGTCCAACCTGGCGCTCGGCGGGCTGCTGATCCTGACCGTCCAGCTGATCGACCCGAGCTTTCCGTACTACGGCCTGGCCGGGGCGCTGTCGTTCCTGGCGCTGCTGCAGGTGTTCGCGTTCGTGCTGAACATCCTGCCGATCCCGGGCCTGGACGGCTGGGGAGCGATCGAGCCGTATCTTTCGCCTGAGGCACAACGGTTCGGTGCCAAGGCCCGGCCCTGGGCGCCGCTGATCCTGTTCGCCGCCCTGATCGGCATCCGCCCGATCGGCGACGCGTTCAGCAGGTTGGCGTTCAACGTGTTGAGCCTGATCGGCGGCGACGACGGCCTGGCCGCACTCGGACGCTACGTGTTCTTCTTCTGGCAGCGTTAGGGGTTCACCGGATGAGGGTGGTCGTCATCGTCGGCGGGGTCGGTGGAGCGCGGTTCCTGATCGGGGTGAAGGCGGCGCTCGGGTTGCCCGGCACGACCGGCCACGGGATCACCGCGATCGTCAACACCGGCGACGACGTGTGGCTGCACGGGCTGCGGATCTGCCCGGACCTGGACACCTGCATGTACACCCTGGGCGGGGGCATCGACACCGGGCGCGGCTGGGGGCGGGTCGGGGAATCCTGGACGGTCAAGGAGGAGCTGGCCGCCTACGGCGCCGACCCGGACTGGTTCGGTCTGGGCGACAAGGACATCGCCACGCACCTGATCCGCTCGCGGATGCTGCGCGCCGGCTACCCGCTCTCCGCGGTCACCGAGGCGCTGTGCGATCGCTGGCGGCCCGGCGTGCGCCTGTTGCCGATGACCGACGACCGGGTGGAAACCCATGTGGTGGTCGACGATCCGGACAGCGGCGAGCGCACGGCCATCCACTTCCAGGAGTGGTGGGTGCGCCACCACGCCGAACTGCCCGCGCATTCGATCGTCCCGGTGGGAGCAGACGAGGCGAACCCGGCGCCGGGCGTGGTGGAGGCGATCACCGACGCGGACGTGGTGCTGCTCGCGCCGTCCAACCCGGTGGTCAGCGTCGGCACCGTGCTCGCGGTGCCCGGCGTGCGCGCCGCCCTGGCCAAGACCGACGCCCCGGTGATCGGCGTGTCACCCATCGTGGAGGACCGCCCGGTGCGCGGCATGGCCGACGCCTGCCTCACCGCGATCGGCGTCGCCACCACCGCCGAAGCCGTCGGCCGGCACTACGGCGCCCGCTCCCGCGACGGCCTGCTGGACGGCTGGCTGATCCACGCCACCGACACCGCGGACATCCCGGAGGTTCCGGTCCGCGCGGTGCCACTGCTGATGTCCACCGTGGACGCGACGGCTGACATGGTCCGCGCCGCGTTCGACCTCGCTGGAGTCTCCGTTGAGTGATCATGCCGCACCCGGGAAGGTCGAGATCCTGCCGGTGGAGGGGCTGCCGGAGTTCCGCCCCGGCGACGACCTGACCGGCGCGATCGCCGGCGCGGCGCGCTGGTTGCGGTCCGGTGACGTCGTCGTGGTCACCAGCAAGATCGTGTCCAAAGCAGAGGGTCAGCTGATCGGCGTGCCGGCCGGCAAGGAGAGCCGGGACGCGGCCCGCCGCAAGTTCGTGCTCGACGAGGCGGTCCGGGTGCTGGCCCGGCGTGGCCGTACGCTGATCACCGCGAACCGGTTGGGCATCGTGCAGGCCGCGTCCGGTGTGGACGCGTCCAATGTGGCCGGTGGCGAGATCGCGCTGCTGCCCGCGGATCCGGACGCGTCGGCGCTGGCGCTGCGCAACGGGTTGCGCGAACGGCTGGGCGTCGAGGTGGCCGTGGTGATCACCGACACGATGGGCCGGGCCTGGCGGATCGGTCAGACCGACGCCGCGATCGGCGTGTCGGGCCTGGAGGTGCTGCACCGCTACGCCGGAACCGTTGACGGGCAGGGAAACGAGCTCGAGGTCACCGAGATCGCGGTGGCCGACGAGGTGGCGGCGGCGGCCGACCTGGTGAAGGGCAAGCTCGGCGGCGTTCCGGTGGCGGTCGTGCGTGGCCTGCGGATCGGCGAGAACCCCGGCGCCGCACGGGATCTGGTCCGGCCGATCAACGAGGACCTGTTCCGGCTGGGTACGGATTTCGCAATCGAACGGGGGCGCCGCGAGGCCGTGCTGCTGCGCCGGTCGGTCCGGTTCTTCGCCGGTACCCCGGTCGACGAGACCGCGCTGCGCCGGGCGATCGGCGCGGCGCTGACCGCACCCGCGCCGCACCACACGCATCCGGTCCGGTTCGCCTGGGTGCGCGACCGTCCACTTCGGACGAAATTGCTGGACACGATGCGGGCCGCGTGGCGGGAGGACCTGCGCGCGGACGGGATGCCGGACGAGCGGATCGACCGGCGGCTGCGGCGCGGAGATCTGCTTTACGGGGCAACGGAGATCGTGTTGCCGTTCCTGGTTCGGGCGGGCTCCCACCAGTACCCGGACGCGCGCCGGGCGGAGGCCGAGCGGACCATGTTCACCGTGGCCGGCGGGGCCGCGGTGCAGGGCCTGCTGGTGGCGCTGGCCGCGGAGGAGCTGGGCTCCTGCTGGGTGTCGTCGACGATCTTCTGCGCGCCCGTGGTCCGCGAGGTGTTGGAGCTGCCGGACGACTGGGAGCCCTTGGGCGCGGTGGCCGTCGGGCACCCGGCGGACGGACCGCTCACGCCGCGTGCGGTGGACGGCCCCGGCGAGTTCCTGGTGGTCCGGTGAGCCTGCACGCGGACGCGGTGGCCACGCTGACCGGGTGGCGGCCGGCGGCACCCGGCCAGGAATCGCTGCGGCAGGCGTTTCTGGGCTTCCTCGAGGCCAGAACCGATGCGTGCCAACGGTCCTGCGTGCCCGGGCACATCACCGCGTCGGCGATCGTGCTGGACGCGGCCGGCGAGCACGTGCTGCTCACCCTGCACCCCAGGGTCGGCGCCTGGCTCCAGCTCGGCGGCCACTGCGAACCGTCGGACCGCACCCTGGTGGGCGCCGCGCTGCGCGAGGCCACCGAGGAGTCGGGCATCCCGGGCCTGCGCATCGACCCCGACCCGGTGCACGTCGACGTGCACCCCATCACCTGCTCGCTCGGCGTGCCCACCCGGCACTTCGACGTCCGCTTCCGCGTGCACGCACCCGTTGGGGCACAACCGGTCCGCAGCCCCGAGTCGCTCGACCTGCAGTGGTGGCCGGTCGACGCCCTGCCGCCCGACCCAACCGGCGCCACGGGCCTCCTCGAGATGCTGGCCGCTGTCCCGCCTCTCCGGACTTTTTAATGGTGGTTGCGTTCCGGGAACAGTGCGGTTGTCGGGGTGGATTGTGGCTGGGTGCCGTCACGGTCCCCTGAGGCTCCGTTGGTCGGTGGGAGGCTATGGGCGGCTCTAGTTGGAGACCAGGGCCAGGTGGTCGTGCAGACCCTGACCTTGGGCCGTCGGGGTGCCGGTGTAGTCGGTGATGAGGATCGGGCCGCAGCCGGGCCAGTTGTTCCAGGTCCAGCCGAGGTAGCCGACGCCGTGCCCGTCGGCCCAGGCCATCACCTGGTCGACGAACGTGTGCGCGCAGTCGTTCTCACCGATCTCGCTCAGCGTCAAGGGAACCTGCGCGGCGACCGGCGCCCACTGGGCGTCCCAGCAGCTGGTGGTCACGCAGCCGTTGAAGTTGTAGACGTGCCCGAACGCCATCAGGTTGTTCAGCGGGTCGGTCGGCCGGAACTGCAGCCACTGGGTGAGGGTGTTGGACCAGGTGAGGCCGCCCACCATGATCACGTTGGCGGCGCCGGTCGCGCGGACGGCGTTGACCAGACTCTGGAAGCCGGCCACCTGGTAGCCGATGCCGGTGCAGGTCCCGCCGTCGCGGAAGCACCGCCAGGCGGCGGTCTCGTCCGCGAAGTTGTTGGCCGCGTCCGGGAACGGCTCGTTGAACAGGTCGAACACCACGGCGTTGTTGCCCTTGAAGGCGTTCGCCACGCCGGTCCAGAACTGCGGGGCGAGCTGGGCGTCCGGCATGGGTTTCTGGCACGCCGCCGGCGTGTCCGGGCAGCCGGCCCCGGGTCCGGTGTACTGGCCGAGGTTCCAGTGCATCTCGACGATCGGCGTGATCCCGTTGGCGATCAGCAGGTTCACGTAGTCCTTCACGTTCTGCTGGTACGCGGCGCCGCCGACACCGTTCGAGGGGACGTTGGCGGTGCCCAGCCAGCACTCCTCGTTGAGCGGGATCCGCACCGCGCGGATCTTCCACGAGCGGATGGCGGTGACGGATGCCTGGTCCACCGGGCCGTCCCACATGCCTTTGTTCTGGATGCAGGCGAACTCACCTCCGGACCGGTTCACGCCGAGCAGCCGGTAGGTGGCGCCGCTCGCGGTCAGCAGCCGGTTGCCGGACACGTGCAGTGCCGGCGCGACCGGGTCGCCCGGGCCGCCGGCGACGATGATGGTGACCGGGTTGCTCGTGCCGGCGGCGCCCTGGTTGTCGGTCGCCCGTGCGGTCAGCGTGTACGTGCCCGAGGCGAGGTTGCTGAACGTCGCGCTGTACGGCGCGGTCGGGTCGCTCACCGTCGTAGTGCCGAGCGTGAAGTCCACTCGCGACACCGAACCGTCCACATCAGACGCGGTGGCGTTGGCCGTGACCGTTGCCGGCGGGCTGAACGTCGCCCCGGAGGCGGGGCTGGTGATCGAGATCGCCGGCGGCTGGTTGCCCGGGTCGACCGTGCCCGTGCAGGCGACGCCGTTGAGGGAGAAGGCCGCCGGCTTCGGGTTGCTCCCGACCCACGTGCCGTTGAACCCGATTCCGATCGACGCGCCGGTGCCCAGGTTGCCGCTCCAGGACACGCTCGGGGCGGTCACGCTCTGGCCGGTCTGCGCGAACGTGGCACCCCAGCCGGGCGGCTGGAGCTGCTGCGCGCCGGGGAAGCTGAACCGCAGCGTCCACGAGGTGAGTGGATCACCGAGGTTCTTCAGCGTGATGCTGGCGCCGAACCCGCCCTGACCGGGGCTGGTGGTCCAGTCGTTCGTCGTGTAGGTGACCTGGCAGCCCGCGGCGGCATAGGCCGGGGCGGCGGTGGTGAGCGCCGCACCGCCCGCGGCAACCAGCGCCACCGCGAGGCCGACAATGGGGATCCGCGTTGATCTCGACATCCGGTTTCGCCTCCCAGCAGGGGACTTCGATGGCATCACTGAAAATGGGAGCGCTCCCAGACTGCTGCACCGTGGCGCCAGTCGTCAAGACGCTTGCTTATCCGGTTCAGTAGGAAAATTTTCCTGAACGGCTTCCTTACAGTGACTCGGACACCGTGCCGGGCTTAACTGGTTCAGACCCTAGCCGTCCTCGCCGAAGTCGGTGCTCAGCCACCGGTCCGGCCGGGCGGTGAACAGCACGAACGTGCCGCTCGGTGCGGCCGTCTCGGCCTCGGCGAAACCGCGCGCGGCGTCTTCCGGCAGGTAACGGCTGGTGACGGCGAAAACCTCGTCGAAGGCCGGCGCCCGGTCCACCTTGATCACCGACGCCTCGACGGTGACGTACTTGTACGGAATCTCCGGCCGCTGCACGCAGAAGCTCAGCCGGCCGGCCCGTTCGAGCAGGCGGGTCTTGCGGGCGTTGGCCCCCTGGGTGCCGGTGAAGAACGTGAGGTTGCCGCCGGGCTGGTAGGCGTACCAGACGGGCACCGTGAGCGGCGGCCGGTCGCCGTCGCCGGCCACGCTGAGCACCCCGATGTGGGGCTGGGCAAGGAACTCCTCGCGTTCGGTCGGGGTAAGGGTCCTGGGCATGATGGTCTCCTCAGTACTCGTCGCGGGGCTTCAACCAGCCCATGGTCGGGTCCTGCGGCCAGCCGTCCGGGGAGTCCTCCCACGCCCTCTTCATGCAGCGCACCCAGTTCGGCGACGTGGCCTGTTCGATCGCCCGCACCCTCGACGTGTTCGGCGAGCCGTGGACACCGCTGATCCTGCG
>NZ_DASYTH010000255.1:0-1965 GCF_036002505.1 Actinophytocola sp.
GGTCCAAGCGCTCCGGCGGATGACGAGATCCGGGCTGTCGCGGCGTGCTATGCTCGACCCACGCGCTCGTAGCTCACTCGGATAGAGCACCAGGCTTCGAACCTGGGGGTAGGGGGTTCGAATCCCTCCGGGCGCGCCAACTTACGAGGACGCGCTCATTCGGTAGCGGACCGGTAGCGGACAGGGATCTTGATCGAGCGCTCGCCTTGTCATGGGAGCGGGGGTCTTTCCTCGTCGCTAGGCTGCTGGCCGCGAGCAGCTTGGTCGGCCTCGTATACGGCCTGGTGGCGACAGAGTTCCTCGCGGCGGCAACCTTCCCAGCGGAGCGCCGAGTCCTCGCTCGGCAGGAGGAAGATCTGTGCCGGTGCTGCCCTCCGGGCCGGGGGCGTATCAGCGGGATTACCTCTGGCGGAAGACGTGCGCCCCAGCCACGGCCTTCCAGGCCACCGGCTCGAGGGCGTCCAGGCGGCTCGGCACGGTGCGGAACGAGAATTGGACGATCGAGCCCTGCCAGTCCTCCACGTAGTCGAGGTGGCCCGCGGACGTGTACCTCGTGGCGCGCTGTTCGCGCAACGCCATGATGAAGATCGCCGACGGCGACGGCAGGGACAGGACCGCGCGGCACGCGCGCACCTCGCCGCGGCTGCTCCGGCGTGTCTCGCACGCGGGTGCGCCGCCGCGCCGCCCGTAGGCCTCGCCGAGCGTGCGCACCCGGCGTTCGGCCCCACCGGTTTCGGACAGGATGTCGACGGTGAGCTCGAACTGCGGCACACCGCTCCCGTCCAGGATCGTGGCCTCGCGCCAGTCCTGCCGGAGGTTGTAACGAGCGCGCCAGGACGCGGGCAGGTCGAGTTCGACGGTCTCGCCGCCGTGCCAGGCCATGCCGGCGGTCGGGTGGAACAGCGCGCGGCCGGTTGACTCGCGGCCCTGCAGCGTCCAGACGGCCCACCAGGCGACCACGGCGACGATGACCGCTACGATGCCCAGCATTACGACGGTGGCCGACCGCTCCTCCGGGCGGCTCAGGTGCGCGGCGATCTGCAAGGCGACAAGGCGCGCCAGTACGCCGAAGATCGAGAGCACGACGGTGAGAACGATCACGCCGGGCCGGCTGGGAGCCGGCCGCAACAGCCAGAACGCGCCCGCCAAGGCGAGGAACACGATGAGCAGGGCCTGCCGCCAGGGCGGCGCAATGCGCGGTGGGAAGGGCTCGGGGGACGTGCTGATACTGTACGGCATCCCCGGCCCGCGTTTAGCTCCGGAGCCGAAGGTTATAGGTTCGAGCCCTATCGGGCGTACCAACTTACGGGCAGACCAGCTTCCTACAGCCACTCTACAGCCACTCGAGGGTTCGCGCCGAGTGCCCCGAGCGACGACGTAGTTAATCCGCCGGCAGGCGAGCCGGCATAGCCATCCCCGCTCTCGGACAACCACCGAGTTGGCGCGCCAGGAGTCCTCGTGAATGGCATTCACGAGGTCATGGGTTCGATCCCCATCAGCTCCACGAACTCCAGCAACGAGCTCCCAATCAAACCTGGCGCGCGAGGTGTCGGCCCCGCTGCCCCAGCCTGAGCCCGTCAATGTTGGGAAGACCCCGAAGAGCGCCATTGAGCACAAGTGCGGCGCCTGCGAGGCATAATCCGTGATCGTGAACGCCCATATCGATTTCGGGTACCCCTGGTGGGTCAGTTACGGCCACGTCGTGGTCCTCGTCCCCGCCCTCGCACTTCTGCTGATGGCGCTCGCCCGGAAATGGGGCAAGGGAGCCATCGTCCTGTTCGCCGCTCTGGTTCTCTGGTCCGGCGTCTCGCTCTTCATGAGCACGTTCCTGTTCAACATCAACAGCGTTCCGCCGCTGCCCACCGCCAATTTCTTCCGGGAAGGCAAAGGCCGCGTTCTCGATATCGGCGCCGGAACCGGCCGCTCCTCCATCATGGTCCTGGCCGCGCGCCCCCAGGCCACCCT
>NZ_DASYTH010000256.1:0-4370 GCF_036002505.1 Actinophytocola sp.
CGCGCCGTTTTCGGTTAGCCGTTCGGCTGGCCGGGCTGGGGTGGCCCGATCCGGTATGGCCGCATCATCTCGTTGTCCTCGTGCTCGACAATATGGCAGTGCCAGACGAACTGCCCGGCGTTGGTGAACTTCATCCGGAGCCTGGTCACCTGGCCCGGGTAGGCGACGACGGTGTCCTTCCACCCGTTTTCCCAGGGCTCCGGCGGGGTCGGCGCCGAGCCGGCGTCCACCTGGACGGTTCCGGTCGCCTCGTCCACGGCGATCGCCTGCCGGTTGACGACTTGGAAGGCCACCTCGTGGAGGTGCATCGGGTGGGCGTCGGCGGTGGCGTTGTAGTACTCCCAGACCTCGGTGGCGCCGACCGCGGGGTTCTCGGTGACGGCGTCCATCCACCCCATCGCCTCGGTGGCTGCCGCTGCCGTGTTCGGATCGCCCGTGACGGTGCCCAGCCGTGCCTCGACCGGCGAATCGGGGAAGAAGCCCGACGCCTTCTCCAGCAGGGCCAGCGGCCGGGTCGTGCCGCCGGTGAGCCAGGTGATGGCGGGGAGGACTAGGAACTGCGACGGCGTGGTCGGGTCGGGCGCCACCGCGGGCACCACCCGGAACTCCATCACCTGGCCGGTGCTGGCCGGATCCGCGACCATGAAGTCAACGCCCGGAACCCCGCCGCCGAACGGCTCGTCCGGGCCCACGTTGCCCAGGACGTGGTTGCCCACCGGCACGTCGGTGAAGTCGACGATCAGGTCCGCGCGCTCCGCCAGTCCCATCAGCAGCCGGTTGCCGTTGGTGCCGGTGAGGTTCACCGGCGCGGCCAGGAAGCCGCCCTCGTTGCCGATCTGCCAGACCTCCACTCCCGGGATGTCGCCGAAGTCGAGGATCAGGAAGCGCGACTGGCACCCGTTTAGGAACCGCAGGCGGTAACGTCGCTGCTCGACGGTCTGGAACGGCCAGGTGTTGCCGTTGGCCATGATCATGTTGCCGAAGAACTCCGGGTTCCAGATCGGCGACACGTCGGTCTCGGGGATGTACGGCCCGGTGATGCCGTCGAAGAACGCCCGCGTGTCCGGGTAGAACAGCGAGCCGTCGGCATTGAACGACCGGTCCTGGACCGCGATCGGGATCTCGTAGTAGGTCTTGTTGGGAGGGAACATGTCCCCCTCACCGGGCGCGGGACCGGGGAGCACGGCCGTGGTGCCAGAGCGGCTGTCGCGGATGGCCTTGTCCCCCTCAGGGCCGCCACGGACCAGGAAGAAGCCCGCCGGGCCGGCGTACACGTTGAGACGAGTCATGCCGAGCGCGTGGTCGTGGTACCACAGCGTCGACTCGCGCTGGTCGTTGGGGTACTGGAAGATCGCGAACCCCGGACCCCAGGTGACGCCGAATTTCGACGCCGCCTTGCCCCCGAAAAAGCCGTACCAGCTGCCCTCGGTCGCGTAGCCGGCGGGGATGTTGCCCGCGGCCGGCAGGTACCACGCCTCGGCGTAGCCGTCGCTCTCGTCACCGACCCCGGCCGCGCCGTGCAGGTGCGTCACGATCGGCACCGGGCCGGTGTAGGGGGCGGGCGTGGAGGTGAACGTCGGCCGCGTGTCGCGTTCGGCCGTGCCGCCGGGCGGGTTGGCCCAGTGCAGCGTCTGATCCACGGGGAGCAGGTGCGGCAGGTAGTTGCCGCCTGTGTCCACCAGCTCGTTGATCCACTTGATGCGCACCGGCCGCTTCCACGTCGTCTCGATCGTGAGCGAGGGCGCGTGGTGGAGCAGGAGCCCTCTGCGGCTCGCCGACTTAACGGCTCCGTAGCCCCACACGGTTGTGGTGGGCAGGCCCGCAGGCAGGATCTGCTGGGAGAGTTGCCGTATCGAGATCTCGTAGTAGTCGGCCGGCTTGCCGCCCGGCATCGTGATCGTCCCCGCCCGAGGCATGACCGGGGGGATAAGCATCGCGGTTTGGAACTTCGGCACGTCGGCCGGGTCGAGCGTACCGCCCGGGATCTCGGCCATGGCCCGCTCTGTCCAGCCGGCCTGCGTGGCGACATACCAGGCGACCGTTGACGCGCCGGTGAGCTTGAGGAAACTCCGTCTCGTGAGCATGCTCCACACCCCCAATAGGGCGCCATCCTCGTTCCGGCGAAGACTCGCTCCACGATGGCCGGAAAGCGTGAGGAAGGCTGAAGTAGCGTAGGTCCATCCCGTCCCAGCTCGCCTGTCCGAGGCCCAGGGAGTCACGGCACGGCGGGCCCGTGATCACCGTGGCATTGTTGCTGTCGTCGTTCGACGGTGGCGACGCCGAAGCCGAAGTACCGTATCCCAGCGCCTCGGCGACGAACGACCCGCCGCGGGACGGTGCGCCAAGCGTGCCACGCACGCGTGCGGCCGCGGCGACGCCTGGCCTGGGCGCCTCCGCGCCGTTGATTTGGGCGTCCGCGCGAGCAGCCACGGCTGCTTCGATCCTGGCCGCCTGCTCCGGCCCGATCAGGCCGTCCGCAACCCAACTACCCAACTGCTCATGCATCCGCGGGACCATCATCGCGTCCGTGAGCTTGCGTGCTTGACAACGGCACCGCGGGCAGGGAACGGCGTCACGCACCCGCCTTCCGGCCATCGGACCCGGCACGGCGGCGACCCGTCCGAGTGCTCGACCCCGACCACTTCACCCTCACGGGTCGGATGGTCCAGGTGCCGGTCACAGACAACGATGTGGTCGCCGACATCAGCCTTCATGTCGCCACCTCCGTACCTACACCGCGAGCGTCCCAGCCCGATCCGAAGCCCGCCATGGACCAATGGCACGGGCCCGACGGCCATTAGCCCTATCGCCCCGACCGCGAGCCAAACGGACACTCCTCGTCAGCGACGGGATGATCACGGGAAGCGGCACAGGGCTCCGATGCGTTGCGCTGGGCGTCGGGCTCGACCGGGCGAGCACCAGGACATCGGCAGCAGTGAGCGGCGCGCGCAGGGCGACGTCTGTGCGCCTACCCGCACCGTGGCGCGCCCGGCCGCTTTGATCGGCTCGCGGCGATCGCACACCGCGGCGGCCCCGGCCGTACCACGCGGTCGGGGTGATCCGCGCGGTCATCAGTTACCAGCAGCGTTCGCACCTGCCCCGCGGGCCAGCGTGTCGAGGATGACGTGGCTGGTTCCACGGCCCGTCCGTTGCGATGGCGCTGCTCGGCGAACTCGGCCAGAGGCCGCCGGCTCTGCACGGCGGTCGCGCCCGGCGTTCCTCCTCGAGGGGTCAGCCCGGTGCCCGGCCGAGCCGTCTGAGCTGCGCCCGCCCGGGCACCTGCCGGACGAGCACCCGGTTGCGCACTCCGGTCGGCAAGCCAGACCGAAGGTTCCTGTTCCGTGGCGGAACGTGGCGAGCGCGGTCGCCTCCGCGTGGAAGCGGGCGCTTGTCGGGGTCGTGGGTGCCTTCCGGCCCTATCACGTCGCCCGTCTGACGAGGCACGGTACATGTGGCAAGACCAGGGCGTCTGTTGTCCCCTCGGGTTCAGCGCTGACCAAACGGCGGGCGTGGGCAGGAACCCGCTCGCCGGGCAGGTTCGACTCCGGGCAGGGGCGCGCGGCCGGCGCACGGCCGGGAGATCTTTCCCCCGGCCGTGGGCCCGCGGACGCCGCGATCCTCCCGCGGTCGGGCGGCGCAGAGTCTTTGCGGTCCGGAGAACTCAGTGGTAGCGGGCGTCGTCGATGGTGTAGCGGATGAACTGCCCCTCGGCCGCCCATCGGTCACTCCCATAGAACCAGCCGGCCGTGACGGTGCGCGGGATCGTGAACCCGGCGAAGCTCGCTTCGCCGTGCAGTGTGGCGCCGAAGACCTGCTCGGCGAACGGGACCCGGCCGGGCTTGCCCCAACGGGACATGACAACCTCGCTCAGCGCGCCATCGGGCGCCACGGTCAGCGTCACCTCGTGCAGTCCCTTTGCGGCAGCGCCGAGCCGTACGCGGGCGGTCGCACGGTCGTCGCCTACCGCCCGCCAACCGACCTGCGGGCTCAGCGCGGCGGCCGGCACCGCCAGCAGCAGTTCGCCGGCGTGCCGACCCGCGGTACTGCGGGTGATGTCCGGACCACGGGCAGCCAGCACCGGTACGGCGCCAAGCAACCGCCAGCGCATCTGACCTGAGCCGCGGGTGTACCGGTCGAAGCCGATCACCGGCAGCCCGAACAGCCGGGCGGTGGCGGCCCACACGAACCACCGGCCGCGGACAGGTGTTGGGTGGCGGTAAATGACCGCCACCCGCCGAGTCGGATCTGCCCATGCATGATCAGCTCGACCGAGGTCAGCAGCGGAACGCCGGCTGCGATGGCATGGCTGAGCCACCGCCGCGCCGGCTCCGGCAACCCGGCGGCACGCGCAGGATCGAACAAGGCCGGCG
>NZ_DASYTH010000257.1:0-10407 GCF_036002505.1 Actinophytocola sp.
CATGCTCCCCGCCGCCACCAGATGACCCACCAGCGCCTGCGCGTCCAACAGCTCCCGATCAGCACGCTCCACACCCTGCACGAACCGATCCTCCCAGCTCAGCCCCACATTTCGAGCCGACACGCCGATTATTCAGCGCCCGCCTAGATCGGTGGTTCCTTACTTCGGGTGGTGCGTCGGGCGTCGGAGACGCCGTGAAGGCTCCCTTCCGGACGCTCAACGCCGCGAAGGACGCCTTCACAGCCTATCCAGTGGTCAGGCAGTCGTAGAGGGTGTAATGCGGCCGGGTTAGCTCCGCTTTGGGGGTGCAGGTTCGGCGGACCCAGAGGGCGTATTCGGGGTAGTCGCGGGTGACCATTCCTTTGGCATCGGGCCCGTCGACGAGGGCGTAGCGGAGTTCGCCGCGGGCGACCAGATCGTCGAGGTGGGTCGGGGTGATGGTGGGGGCCTGGGCGGTGAAGCCGCCGACCGGGAGGACCGGAATACCGGCGTGGATGAACGGTCCGGCCTGGGGTGCCCAGGGTATGGCGGCGAGGTATTTCTCGCCGTTTGCGTGGGTGGTGAGGTAGGTGGCGATGCGGGTTGTCTCCGTGTTGGGGAGGATGCGTAGGAGGCGGCCGCTGAGGACGGTGGCGACCTCGCGGGAGGCGGGACCGGCGGCGGGGCGGTGGGCGTCGACGACGGTGAGGTTGTCGGATACCGAGCTGGTCCAGGTCGCTGGGCCAAGGAGCACCGTGGTGACGCCGAGTGCGCTGCCGATGGTGGCGAACCGGGTGGCTGTGGGGGTTTTGGTGAGTTTGGCGGCGATTAGGGTGAGGGTGGCGGTGGCGCCGGTGATGGCCAGGGTGGGTGGCAGCCAGCCGGCGAAGGTGGGGAACCGGGCGGAGAGCGTGACCGCCCAGACGGTGGTGACGGCGAGCACGGTGGGCAGCGGCCACCAGGTGCCGCGCCGGTAGGCCGACCACAGCAGCACCGTGCCGGCGCCGGCGAGGGCGACGACGGGCGGGGCGATCGCGATGACGTAGAACGTGTGCGGGTTCCGGCTGATGCCGAACGCGATCGCGTGGATGAGCAGCCACAGGCCCCACATGGCGAAAACCGCGCGGACGAACCGGGTTTCCCGCTCGGGGCGCCATCGGGCCGCCCAGATCAGGCCGGCGACGAGACCGGCGATGGCCAGCGGGTAGAGCCAGCCGACCTGGGGTGCCACGCCGTCGCTGAGGAGGTACGACCACGGCGATCCGGGTCCGGCCCGGACCGGTCCGCCGGTGCCGAGCACCTCCGCGCCCTCGTTGGCGATGCCGTAGCGGTTGAACCCGTTGTAGCCGAACACCATGGACAGTGGCGAGTTGTCGACGGATCCGTCGATGTAGGGCCGGGCCGTCGCCGGGATGAGCAGCATCGGCACGATCCAGAGGAACGACACCGCCAGCGAGACCGCGCCGGCGAGGGTGAGCTGCCCGGCCCGGCGTCGCAGCGGGGCCGGTGCGGTGAACAGGTACACCAGCGCGAACGCCGGCAGAACTGCCCACGCCTGGGCCAGCTTGGTCTGGAACGCGAGGCCGACCCAGACGCCGGACCAGAGCAGCGGCGCGAGGCGGCCGGTGAGGATCGCGCGCTGCCAGGCGTCGGCGGCGAGCACCAGCAGAAGCACCAGCACGACGTCGGAGATCTGGGTGCGGGCGAGCGCCGCGACGATCGGCATGGTGGCGTATCCGGCGGCGGCGAGCAGGCCCGCGGCCGGCCCCATCCACCGATGGATCATCTTGTACAGCACCAGAATCGTGGCCACGCAGGCCAACACCTGGGGCAGCAGCACCGACCACGGATGGAAGCCGAAGATCCGTGCCGACAGCGCCTGCACCCAGAACGCGCCGGGGAGCTTGTCGAGCGTGACCGTGACTTGCGGGTCGTAGGTGGCGAAGAAGAACGCCGACCAGCTGCCGGACATGCTCCTGACCGCGGGGCCGTAGTACAGGTGAAGCTGCATAGCTGCGATGCCCCAGGCGTAGAGCGTTCCGGCCGCGGCGGCGATGATCAGCAGCGCCGGACGCGCCCAGCGCGGCTGCTCTTCGGGTGATCGCCACGGCGCCCACCGTGCGCGGGTGCCGGCCGGACCGGGTAAGTCGTCAACGTCAGCGGTTGCCTGGGCTAATCCGGTCTCCATGGCGTACAGAATGGACTATGTCGCGGTCAGCACCACTACTCAAGTATCTGTGCCGCGGTCGGCGTAATGGCGAATGGTGGCCATGGATTCGTCGCTGAGTATGGCGGAGTAGGTGATCAACGGGTGGGCGGGGGCGAGGGTGCGGACTTTGTCGACGGAGCCTTCGGATGCGACGATCAGGTCGGCGGCGGCGAGCGTTCGGGCTAGGTCGGGTTGGGCGAGTGGGTGTGGGTGACTGTGCCGAACGATATTCCGGCGCGGCGGAGGGAGGTTTCCATGTAGGCCGGGCCGGTGGGATCGCTGCAGACGATGGCGACGTTTTTGCCGGTGCTGGCGCCGCGGATTCTTCTTTCCAGCATTGTCAGGGAGGGCCCGGCGCCGGCGGCCAGAACGGGGAGCTCGCACAATGCGCGGACCTGCTCGACGCAGTAGAACGGTCGAAGTCGGACAGGCGGGCGGCGCGGTCGGTGGAGGAGAGGGCGGCGAGGTCGGCCAGGGGGAGGCTGTGCACGGTGGCGGCCGGCAGGGCTTTGCCGACGGCTTCGGCCGGGAAGATCAGTTCGCCGGGGTATTCGTCGGTGACGAGGATGGTGGGGCGGGTGGGTTGCTGGGCGCTTTCGTAGTAGGCCAGCTCGGCGAACTCGCGGGCGGTGAAGGCGGCGGTGTCGGCGGTGTCGGCGACCGTGGTGCCGCCGCCGGCGCGGGTGGTCACGTAGCCCTCGGCTTCGAGCTGGCGGTAGACCTGGGCGACGGTGTTCCGGTTGATCAGGAGGTATTCCGCGAGCTGGCGGATAGAGGGGAGGCGGTCGCCGGCCCGGAGCGCCCCGCTGGCGATGGCCGCGACGATCTGGTCGCGGATCTGGGTGGCCAGCGGAATTCCCATGGACCGGTTGATGGCGATCCGCATCCGCATTGCGCGGGCCTCCCTCCTCCCAACGGATGTCGTGTTCGCGAGGGCCAAGCTAGGCTCTGGAGCGTAGTGCCACGTTCGATGAGCCAGCGATCACGGAGTGTGGCTCTCATGGAGGGTTTCGACGACGTCACCCTGTGGCCAGCGTCGCACAACATACCTGCTGGTAGGATATCGCGTATTCGCCAAAGCGGCTGTAACGTAGCGTCACGTTACTCGGCTATCCGCAGAAGGATCTTCATGAGCAAAGTCGCGCAGCCCGCGAAGGTTGACCCGCTGCTGCCGGTCGAGACCGCCGGAGTCGGCCTCATCGCGAAGTTCTTCCGCGCGCTCGGCGATCCGACCCGCCTGCGCCTGCTGGAGTTCCTGCTCGCCGAGGAGCACACGGTGAGCGACTGCGTGGGCCACGTCAACCTGTCTCAGGGGCGGGTGTCGAGCCATCTCGCCTGCCTGGCCTCCTGCGGTTTCGTCACCGTCCGGCGGGCGGGACGCTTCGCTTACTACCGCGCCGTCGACGACCGGGTGGCCGACCTTGTCCGGCTGGCGCGCGGGCTCGCGGCGGAGAACGCCGCCGCGCTCGCGTCCTGCATGCGCATCGACGACACCCGCTGAGCCACATGGTTGGCCAGCGCCAGGCGCTCACCCGGCGTCCCCTCGGCCATGCTGTCGATGGGATCGCGCCATGTAGGGGCCAAACGCTGGATGAGCTGGTGCCGCCTGGTCAGGCGGGAATCTTCAGGGAGCTGACCACGGTCGTGCAGGCCTGCTGGATCTGCTCGGGATCGGCCACGTCGTAGACGCATCCGACTTTCACCTGTTGATTGCCTTTGAACATCACGTACCAGTCGGCCGTCACGGGATCCTCGGCGGTCGGCACTTCGGCGTAGTGGGCGATTTCGCGACCGGCGAACGTGGTCTGGACCTCGATGGGACTTGTCCGCTCGCCGCGTGTTTTCAGTTCTACCTGGAGTGCCTGTACCGCTCTGGTCCGGTCGGTTTCGCCGTCGAACGGTAGTTGCCGCTCCTCGACCAGGATGCGGGCCGTACCGGTGGGGTCGCCGCCCGGCCTGATCTCGACACGCTGCAGGCCGGGGTCGCTACCGGCTCGGGACCATCCGGTGGGCAGGTCGAAGCGGTAGGCGTACCCGCTGAGGGTCGTCGGCGGCTGGACGGCGTTGCCCCTTGGCTGGTTGGGGCTTTTCGCCTTGGTGACCAGGAGGACGAGGGTCAGCACCGCGAGGACGATGGCCAGCAGGACGCCGGCGAGTTGGACGGGTGTCTGTGACCACCACCGTGGCCGCGGTGGTGCGGGCGGCTGGGCTGGTGGCAGGTGCAGCGACGGCGGGTAGGCCGGCAGGGGGGGAGGGGTGACCGGGGGCGGGGGTTGGAGCTGCCGTTGTGGCTGCACCGGTTGTTGCGCAACGGGTTCGGCGGTCAGGACGGCGCGGGTGAGGTATTCGGACAGGAGGACGCGGGGGCCGTGGGGGTGCAGGGATGCCGTGACGACGGTGCCGTCCTTTTCGACGGTGTCGGTGACCGTCCAGGGCCTGGATGCCCGAAGGTGCGAGCGAACCATGGCGAGCCAGGCTACGGATGATCCACCGGTGTCATGGACCATGGCCCCGATGGTCGCGGTGCTCTGGTTTGCAGTGGTTGGTGGTTCCGCGGCGAATGCTTTTCCCGCGGGGAGATCGTTGTGGAAGGACACGAGGGCGTCCGGGCCGGACCGGCCGACGGCGACGTGCTCGACGACGTCGCTGAGGCGGGCCATGAGGTCGGGTGTGGACAGCCGGGCGACCCGGTTGGTCAGGTCGAAGACCTGGTCGGGGTGGCTTTGCAGGCCGTAGAACAGGCTCAGGCCGACGCGGCCGAACTCGTCCGGCACGCCCAGCCGGCAGCCGTAGACGACCATGGAGAAGCGGTCTGCGGCCGTCGCCCGGAAGTAGAGCCGCGACGGGTCGCGTTGCAGCAGGAGGTTGAGGCCGTCGACGGCCTCGACGAAGTGGGCCAACGGCGGTTCGGGCCGTTCCGTGCCGGTGGTGAACGGCTCCGGCGTGCCACCTTGGTCACATTTGTAGAAGGAGTAACCACGGCCGCGAACATTGGTCTGGAAGATGTGACGCACGGATACGTCCCTCACGACACTCGCGGGTACCTTGCCGCCATGCGCCGCGTCGCCTGGCTGCCTTCGGGGAACAGGCCGGCCGCGCTGGTCGGGCCCGCCATGGTGGTGACCAGGCCCCGAGCCGCCTCACCGAGGACCACGGAGGCGCCCTGGCTGAGCCTCAGCTTGTCCCGGTCCAGCACCGTGATCGTTTCGCAGACCCGCTCCGAGTTGCACATGTAGTGGAATGGTTCGATGATCGGGTCGAACGTGGTGATGCATTCGTTGATGAGCGCGTCGTCGGGTTGCCCGGGCATCTTCGCCCGCAGGAGGTCGAACTTGTTGAACACCACGACCAGGCGCTCGATGCCGATGGCCTCGTTGATGACGAACCCGCGAAGGTGGGAAAAGAACTCCCCATTGTAGTAACGCTTGGTTTCACTGCTGACGCCGGTTGCGGCCTCTTCGGCGTCGAACATGCAGACCAGGACGACGCCCAGGGCCTTCCGCGTCTCCTCGCGCAGGCGTTTGGTCTCTGACCGGGCCACCTTCGCGACCTCGTGCTGCAGGTGTGGCTCACCCGGAAAGTCGTGCACCTTGACTTTGAGATGCACATGCACCTTGGTCAGCACGTCGGCATCGGCGAAGTGCGGCGCCGCGTCCGGCTGGGTGTAGTCGAAAACCGGAACGGTGCTCGTCAGCAGCCGGCGGGTCGACTCGAGTGTGTCGCTGTTCCACGGCGCGTGCCACTGCGTGACCAGCGAGGTCTTGCCGACATTTCGGGGCCCGAGCAGAAGAACGGGCTGGTCGTAGTCCTTGACGACGCTGGAGTCGCCTAATATTTTCTTGACCTCCGTGTATTTGGTCTCGACCTTGCGTAAGGCCCCCACTTCGGCCCTGGCCGCGCGCAGCTCGCTCCGGGCCTTGTCGCGTTCGGACTGCAGATTGTCGGCCCGGGTCTTCAGCAGCGAGTTCTCCCTGTTCAAGCCGCCGCGCGCGAGGAAGAACGTCAGTGCGGCCCCCACGAGCGCGCCCACCACCGGCCCGATGAGCTCGTTGCTGAGGTACCACGGCGTCGAGCTCGAGGCCGCGAGGTTCAGCAATGGGTGGGTCACATCCGGCACGTGGATTGTCATCACCATTGCGCTGGCGAACCAATCTGTAGACGGGTTTGTAATGGTCGGTCCATGAGCGTGGACCGGACCCTATCATTGTCCCGCCGACTGGTCGCCTCAGCTGTCGGAGTCGGGTTCGTACGCGCTGGCCTGGAGGATGTGGAGACTGGCGTAGAGGCCGTTGGTTTCGAGGAGTTTCTCGTGGGTTCCGCTTTCGGTGATGGTGCCGTCCTGCAATACCAGGATCAGGTCGGCCATGCGGACGGTGGAGAAGCGGTGGGAGACGAGGAGGGCGATGGCGCCGTGGGACTTGCTGATCTCCCATTGTTCCGTGGCCGCCGCCGTGCTGGTCAGGCGGCGCAGCAGGACAGCTTCGTCACGTCGCGGGTGAAGGTTTGAGCGGCCAGCTTCAGCCCCTCGGCCATGGTCAGGTAGGGGCACCAGAGATCGGCCATCCGGTCCACGGTCATCCGGTTGGCCAGCGCGTACACCGCCGCGGTGATCACCTCGCCGGCCCCGCCGGCCAGCACGTGCGCGCCGAGCAGCCGGCCGGAGTCCCGCTCGGCCACCAGTTTGATCAGCCCGCGGGTGTCCCGGTCGACGACCGCGCGCGGCACGTGCGAAAGCGGCAGCACCCGGCACTCGCAGTCGAACCCGGCGGCGACGGCCTCGTGCTCGGTGAGCCCGGCGGACCCGGCGGCCGGGCTCGTGAAGATCACCTTCGGCAGGTGGCGGTAGTCCATGGTCCGTTCGAAGCCGTCGAACGCGTTGTCCACCATGCGGTGGGAGGCCAGGTGGGTTTTGATGCGCGGCTGGTTCCCGTCGTGAGTGGCTTTGCCGGATTCGTAGTCGTAGATCGCATCGGCGGCGACCACATCGCCGAGCGCGAGATCCGAGCGGGCGCCGGCGACACCGACGAAGAGCACCACCCGCGGGGCGAACACCGCGATCGCCCGCTCCAGCGCGACCCCGGCGGTCGTGTTGCCCACTCCGGTTTGCGTCAGTGCCACCGTCCAGGCACCGCGGTGACCATGGAACGTGCCCCGTTCGTAGAGCGTGCCGCGTTCCTCCCGCTCGCCCAAGGGGCCAGCCAGGTGTTGGCGGACGGCGGTGTACTCCACCTCCAGGGCGGTGCAGATCACCGCGACCCCGCCGAGACCGTCGTCGCGACTGGACATCCGTTGCGAATCCCCTCAGTTTCCCGTGTCGGACGCGCGTTCTGGCGAATCGTGATCGTTGCAGGCTAACGGCGTTGTTCCGTGGGGATTCCGGAGAATCGCGGGATGCAGAATGGTCGCTCGTCCCCGCCGATAGAGCGCGGCCGGGCGCCCGCTGCCGCGCTGGGTCTTCTCCCCGGTGGGGATGAGAAAGCCCGTTACGCCGGTGACCTTGCGGTGGAAATTCGCCGGGTCCAGGACCGTGCCCCACACGGCCTCATACACCTGGCGGAGTTCGGCGATGGTGAAATACGGCGGACAGAAAGCCGCGCCCAGGTTGGTGTATTCCAACTTGCCTCGGGCGCGTTCGACCGCGTCGGTCAGCAGCATGTGGTGGTCGAAGGCCAGCGACTCGGGGTCGGCCAGCAGGTCGGCCACCGGCGTCCAGCGCGCCGCACGGGCGTCGCCGCCGGCGGTGGGCATCGGCAAGTCGGGCATCAGGGCCATGTAGCTCACCGAGAACACCCGGCCGCGGGGATCACGGCGCGGGTCGCCGTAGGTGCCCACCTGCTCGATGTGCAACCCCGCGGCGTCCAGGCCCGTCTCCTCGAGCAGTTCTCGTCGCGCGGCCTGGTCCAGGTCTTCAGCAGCCTCGACGAACCCACCCGGTAGCGCGCATGCGCCGAGGTACGGCGGTGTGCCACGCTCGACCACCAGTACCTGCAGACCCTGCTCGCGCACGGTCAAGATCGACAAGTCGACCGCAACCGAGGGGGGCGCAACCTCGCCGGGCGTGCCCGCCACGGTGACTTCTCGTCGCAACGACGAAAACACGAGGGTACCGTAACGTGTACAGTTAGTAATTGTCAATTTGACCATAAACCCATCACTTATTGGCCACTTACGTCGACATGCTGGCCCACCGCGACACGGGGTGAACGAGGATGTTGCGATGAGCGAGCCTGACGCGGTCCTGCGGCGTGGGCGGGTGACGGTGGCGCTGCTGTTCCTGGCGTACGGGGTGATCCTCGGGACGTGGACGGCGCGGATACCGGCGATCAAGCACGGGCTCGGGCTGGGGGACGGCGAGTTGAGTGTTGGGCTGCTGGCCTTTGCCGCGGGTGCGATCGTGGGGATGCAGGCGTCGGGGCGGTTGGTGGACCGGTACGCGAGCGGGAAGGTCATGGTTCCGGCGGTGTTCGCCGACGCGGTGCTGCTGAACCTGCCGGCGCATGCGGTCGGATTGGTGAGCCTGGTGGGGTTTCTGTTCGCGTTCGGGGCGGGGCACGGGATGCTGAACGTGGCCATGAACGTCAACGCTGTCGAGGTGCAGCGGGCGTACGGGCGGCCGATCATCACGTCGTTTCACGCGCTGTACAGCGTCGGTGGGTTTGTTGGCGCGGCCGTCGGCGGGCTGTTCGCCTATGCGGAGATCGGGGCGGCCGCGACGTTTCTGAGCGTGGCGGCCGGGGTGGTCGTGGTGGCGGTCTGGGCGGCGAGGTGGGCCTTGCCGGCTGATCCGGCGGAGGCGGCACCTCGGCCGGATCGCGGTGCCGGACCGGTGCCCGGTGTGCTCTTCCTTGGTGTGCTGGTGTTCTGCTGCCTGGTCGGAGAGGGGGCGGCGGCCGACTGGAGCACGGTGTACCTGCGGGACAGCCTCGGCAGCAACGCCGGGTTCGCGGCCGCCGCGTACGCCGCGTTCTCGATCATGATGATGGCCGGGCGGCTGGTCGGCGACCGGTTGGCCGCGGCGATCGGGCCGGTGCGCCTGGTGCGTTTCTGCGGCGTGCTGGCCGGGGCCGGTCTGGCGGCCGCACTGCTCGTCGGCCACCCGGCCGCCGGGGTGGCTGGTTTCGGTCTCCTTGGGGCTGGGCTGTCCTGCATCGCGCCGCAGGTGTTCTCCGCGGCGGGCAACCGCGACCCGGCCCGCGCGGGGCAGGCCATCGCCCGGGTGGCGAGCCTGGGATTCCTGGGTTTCGTCGTCGGTCCGGTGGTGATCGGCGGCATCGCCCAGCTCGTCGGCCTCGCGGTCGCCCTGGCGGTTCCGGCCGTGCTCGCGCTGTTCGTGGCCCTCGCCGCGCCGGCGCTGTCAGAGGTCGACGAACACGCAGCCGGTGATCTCGCGGATGAGATGGACGGCCTGGGTCCAGCGGATGGCGGGGTCTTCGAGGGGGACGAGGTCTGACTCGGCAAGCTGGAGCCGCTGGAGACGGACCTGGTAGCGCAGGCCCTGGACGCCGGCGATCGGATGGTGGGCGACGCGGAGAGCGACGTGGCCGCGGCGCAGCGAGGGGCAGAGGTTGATGGCGGTGCGGGCACAGGGCAGGCACACCGGGGGTTCGGTGACGCCCATGCCGTTCGGCCAGCCCGGCCAGTCGCCGCGGTGGTCCTTGAGCAGCCACAGGGTTCCGGCCTCGTTCTGGTCGGCCGGGCCCGAGCAGACCTGGCAGAGCAGCCGTTGCATGGCGCGGCGCTGGCGCGGGGTGTGGATCTCGCCGAACAGCGGACGGCCGGCGCCCGGGCGGGAGAGCACACGCCGCCACAGCACGCCGTGCTCGTCACGGTCCACAAAGGACTCGTCGGTATAGCCGATACCGAGCAAGGGGCGCTCGATGATCCGAACCGGCAGGGCGCGCTCCTCGCTCCAGGCGGTGATGTACGGCACCACGGCGCCGCGATAACGCGCGCCGGGCCGTCCTGTGCTGACGTCACTCGTCATGCCTGGGACTGTACGGACATTGGGTGCTGATATCACTGCTTGGTCGGCACACGATGGGGTGAACCTGCTGGTGTGTCCCACCGCGCCGGCCCAAGATTCGACCGATGAAGAATCGGACACCCCTGCCGCGCCAGGTGCACAACGTGATCTGCGGCCGCAAACTGGAGGCGCTGCGGATCCGCGCCGGCCTCACCCAGAAGGAGGTCGCCACCCTGTTCGGCGGCTCCCAGCCCAA
>NZ_DASYTH010000258.1:0-7525 GCF_036002505.1 Actinophytocola sp.
GGCGTTGCGCTGCCCGTCCGGAAATGTGCAGGATGGTGGCGACTTCCAGATAGGCGAATTCGTCGCCTTCGTGAGCGCGGGTGTAGTCGGCCAATTGCTGCAACTCGACGGCTTGGAGGTGTCCGATCATGGTGCGGGTGAGCGCCGCGTTCCCCAGAAAGTCCTCGGGTGCGGTGAATACCTCATCCTCGATCAGGATCACACCGCCATTCTATCGAATCCCATCGACAGGATTCGCGGCAGTTCACCCTATCGTGTTCATGATTTTTTGCGCGGAGCGCCCCCTGCCAACCGGCAGCCCCAAACGAAACCGGCACCGGCGGGCGGCACGGCGCCAGAGGCGGCGCCGTGCCGCTTCTTTTGTTTTTCCTCATCTAAATTTTAATGTTTTAGAAAGGCGACCATCACCTGCCAAGAGCGGGAGGCGCCCAACCCCGCGTCCAGCCCACCCAAGCCGCGCCGGCCAATACCCCTTGGGGCCCCACGGAACTGGTTGTTTCGCCGATGCGACACCGGTGCCGACACGACCACGGTGGGCTCACTCATCTGCCGTGCTCAGCCGGCACGCTCCCCGGCTGAGCTAGCCCACCGCGGAGGTTCCAGTGAGTGTCCACAAGCAACAGATTAGAGGCTGTCCAGTTGCCCATACCGGTGGCGCCGGGCGGGACGAGGGCGCCGGGCAGGCGCCGATCCTGGGCCGCCGGGTGTCACGGCGCGGTGTCCTGCGTGGCGGTGGCGCGCTCGCCGGTGCGGCCGGAACGCTGGCGCTGCTGGAGAACCTGGCCTGGATGCCGGAGCGGGTGGCGTGGGCGGACGAGGTCGCGGCGTTCCCGGACGTGCAGTTCGAGCTTGCGCCGTTCATGCCGCCGGCGCAGACCATTGACGGGGTGCCGGTGGCGCTGCCGCCGGTGCACACCGCGTTTGTCACCGCGCGGCTGGCGTTCCGGCCCACGAACGGCGACCAGATCCGCATGGAGTCGGCGCTGCGCACGATCGAGACCACGTATCCCTATTCGCCAGCCGGTGTGTTCACACATGTGGCCTACAGCGACAACTACTTCAACCGGCTGCCGGACCTGGTGGTCGCGGCGGCGATGCCGCGGACGTTGTCCGGCAACCAGCCGGTGTTGAAGCGTGCGGTGCCGGGGCCGACCGATGTGGCGGCCGGAAACCGGGTGCTGGAGTTGCGCCGGGCCGAGTTCAACGTGCCGGTTCGGTTGGAGAACAACGATATCCTGTTCACGGTGCGCAGCGACAACCCGGGCATCGTGGCGGACGTGGTGAACTGGTTGTCCGGCAGCGACTCGTTGAAGGGCCATTTCGAACCGTCGCCGCGGTTCTTCGCCGGGATGACGATCACCTCCAGCCGGGCCATGTTCGTGCAGCGCGGGCTGCCGCGGTCGATCGCGAACAGCCAGAGACTGCCGTTCGCGTCGTTCGTCAACCCGAACTCGCCGATGTGGATGGGTTTCGCCGATCAGCAGGTGGACGCCAGCGCGCCGGCCCGGAATGTCACGTTCGTGGGCGGCGGCGGGATCAAGCTGACCAACTCGCAGGCCGGCAACTACTTCGACAACGGATCGATTCAGCACCTGTCGCACGTGCTGCTCGACCTGCAACAGTTCTATGTGGACGGTCGGGACCCCGATGAGGGCGACGTCCGGGAGCCGTTCAGCGAGCGGCTGCAGTACATGTTCGAGTCGCCGGAGCAGGTGCGGGAGGACGCGGACCCGTTCACCGACGGCGGCGGCCCGCGCAACCTGGGCACGCGGGGTGCGTTCCTGCCCAACGTGTTCCGCGGCGCGGGGTACGCCCGGCAGAGCGCGCAGCAGTTCGGCCGCATGGGGCACATCTCGCAGCTGCACCGGTCCGGCCGGACCTCCGACGGGAAGCCGATCCACCTGCGCATCGACGGTCCCGGGTTCGACGCGATGGACACCACCACCGGTCGCAACACGCCGAAACTGCAGTTCTCCGGGTACTTCCCGAGTGCCGACTTCTTCGCCACGCTGCGCCGCAACCAGGCGTCGGTCGACCTGCTCGACGAGTTCGACCTGGAGGAGGAGGACCATGGCATCGAGCGGTTCATCACCGCCACCCGCCGGCAGAACTATCTGATCCCACCTCGCCGGCACCGCGCCTTCCCACTCATCGAGTTCACCTGAGCCGGGAGTGCGATGAAGGGGGCCTTCCTCTCGCTGGGCGTGAGCAAGGCCCCCTTCATCGCCCTTCGTCCAGCAGCGCCTCGTCGAGGGGCACGAGGCGCTGCTGGAGCCCGAAGATCGCGGCCTGGGTGCGGTCGGAAAGACCCAACTTGGTGAGGATGCTGGACACGTGCGCCTTGACGGTCTCCTCGCTGATCGTCAGCAGCCGCGCGATCTCCCGGTTGGAGCGCCCGCGGGCGAGCACCGTGAGCACCTCGACCTCGCGGGGGGAGAGCTGGTCGAGGGGCTTGCGTCGGGTGGCGACCTCGCGGACCTCGCGCACCAGCCGGGCGGCGATCCGGGGCTCCAGCACGCTTTCCCCGCGCGCGGCGGCCCGCACCGAGGCGACCACCTGGTCCACGCCGGCGGTCTTGGGCAGGTAGGCGAGCGCACCCGCGCGGACCGCGGCGATCAGGTGCTCGTCGTCGGTGGACGAGGTGAGCATGAGCACCTCGGTGGCCGGCCGGTCCTGCTTGATCTCGGTCAGCACACTGATCCCGTTGGGGCCCGGCATGAACAGGTCGAGCAGCACCACGGTCGGCTCGAGCGTGCGTACCGCCTGGATGGCCGCGGTGCCGTCGGCGCACTCGCCGACCACCTCGATGCCGTCCTCCTGCTCGAGCAGGAACCGCAGGCCCTGGCGGACCAGCTTGTGGTCGTCCACGATCAGCACCCGGATCATGGCCGGCGCCTTGGCAGTCTGATGTGGACGGTCGTGCCGCGGCCCGGGGTGGAGTCGACCCGGAACTCGCCGCCCAGCTCGGCGGCCCGCTCGCGCATCAGGGACAGGCCCATGCCGTGCCGTTCGGCCGCCCGCTCCGGGTCGAACCCGTTGCCGTCGTCGGTGACCGACACGGTCACGTGCTCCTCGTCTCCATCGAGCATCACGGTGATCCGGTTCGGCCGGGCGTGCTTGACGGCGTTGGCCAGCGCCTCCTGGACGACCCGCAGCACCGCGTGCTCGGCCGCGGAGTCCAGCTCCACCTGCGCCAGCTCGGCGATCACGGCGACGCCGAGCCGGTCGCGGTAGGCCTGGCACAGTTCCTCGATGGCCGCGTTCAACCCGGCGTCCTGCAACGCGACCGGCCGCAGCTCCAGCAACAACGCCTGCATCTCGTGCATTGTGCCGGTCGCGGTCCGTTCCATGGCCTCCACCTGGGAGTACAGCGGGGAGTCGGCCGGCAGCGCGCGGCGCAGGCCACCGGCGAGCAGGCGCAGCGAGAACAGGTCCTGGGAGATCGAGTCATGCAGCTCGCGGGCGATCCGGGCGCGCTCGCCGGCGCTGGCCAGGTGCCGCTCGGCGGTCATCGCGTCGGCCAGGCGTGCGGCCATCCGGTTGAAGCTGGTTTCCAGCTGGGTGATCTCGTCCGACCCGGACACCGGCACCCGGTGCTGGTACTGCCCGTCGGCGACCGCGACCGTGCTCGTGGCCAGCCGCCGCAGCCGGCGGATCAGGGGCCGGGCGGAGAGCAGCCCGAACACCACCCCGACCGGCAGCGCGCCGATCAGCACCAGCACGCCGCCGGCGAGCTGGCTCATGAGGCTGTCCCACGGGTAGTCGCTCTTGCTCGGGGCCACGTCCTTGGCCGCCGCCATCAGCTCGGGCGTCAGGGGCGCCTGCACGTAGACCGTGCCGATCGAGCCCTGCCGCGGTATCGGCTTTCCGGCGCCCTTGTCGAGCAGGCCGGGCTTGATGGTGAAGCTGAACACCGGCGCGACCGCCATCAGCACCTCGCCGTTCGACATCTTGACCTGCCCGTCGGCCGGCGCCCCACCATCGGCGAACTTGAGGATCGCGTCCACCGGCAGCGCCCCGACCCCGGGCGTGCCGACCCGGCCGCCGACCGGGTACCGGGCCGGATAGGACGAGGCCACGATGGTCAGCTCGGGGTCGAGCAGCAGGGCGAGCGACACCGGTCGGCTGTCGTCCTGCGCGGTGCTGATGAACGGAATGCGCACCCCGTTGTCCCGGACCTGTGCCCCTCCGGCCGGAACGTCCGGTCCCTGCTCGCCGAGCTGGATCTCCTTGTCCGACGGCAGATGTTCCAGCCGGGCATAGAGGTTCCCGGCGACGGTCGCGTACTCCAGCGCGGTGCGCTGCACGACCGCGCTCGCCCCGGCCTCGGGTGGCGCCTCGAGCGCGGGCGAGATCAGCAGCGCCACCACGATCTCCACCAGGAGCACCGCCGCGGCCGTGACCAGCAGGTACGACGCCGTCATCCGGCCCCGCAGGCCCCAGCGCTTCATCCGCCTCACCCGCCCATTCTTATGCGGTGCGCAGCGCTTCGGTGGGTGAAAGGTGCGCGGCGCGCAGGGCGGGGTAGAGGCCGGCGAGCGTGCCGATGACGGCGGCCGCGGCCAGGCCGGCGCCGACCGCGCTGAGCGGGATCAGCGTCTGCCAGTCGTGCTGGCGGGCCAGGACGTAGGTGATGCCGGTGCCGAGCAGGACGCCGACCGCGCCGCCGGCGGTGCCCAGGAGCAGCGACTCGATCAGGAACTGGCCGGCGACGTGCCGGCGGGCGGCGCCCAGAGCGCGCCGCAACCCGATCTCGGAGCGCCGTTCGAGCACCGAGACGACCATGACGTTGGCGATGCCGATGCCGCCGACGAGGAGCGCCACCGCGCCGAGGCCGAGGAACAGCGTGGTCGTCGAGCCGGCCACGGCCAGGCGGGTGGCCAGCGCGTCGGACGGCCGGCTGACCCGGACCTGCGAGGGGCTGCGCGGGTTCGCCGCGCGGGGGAGCAGGCTCGCGGCGGCGCTGGTGCGGTCCGGGTCGGTGCGCACGTAGATCCGCGTGGGGTGGCCGTCGAACCCGAAGTCCGCGGTGGCGACCGGCGCGCCGATCAGCGCGGAGTGGTCGATCTCCGGCGCCAGCTCGAACGGGGCCAGGATGCCGATCACGGTGTACCAGCGGCCGCCGAGCCAGACCCGCGGGTTGCCGGCGAGGTCGGCGACGCCGAGGGTGTGCGCGGCGGTGTTGCCGAGGACCGTGGTCGGGTACTGGATGGTGGCCTCGTTGAGGAACGTGCCGCGCATCAGCCTTCCGTCCAATGTGGACAACAGGCTGGGATCCGTGGTGCGGACGGTGGTTCCGCCGTGCCGGAAGGACTCGACCTGGTCCGAGCGGTACACGTGCTGGCTGGCCAGCTCGCTGGTGGCGGTGGCGCCGACCACGCCCTCGGTGGCCGGGACCATGCCGGCCGCGGTGGTGGGCAAGGGGACCTCGGGGCCGTTGCCGTTGTTCGCGGTGAGCGAGAGCAGGTTGGTGCCCAGCGCGTCGATGCGGGCGAGCAGGTCGGCCTGGCTGGAGCGGGTCACGCCGAGCACCGCGACCAGCGCGGCGATCCCGATGGCCACCCCCAGCAGCGACAGCACGGCGCGGACCCGGCGGGTGCGCAACCCGATGGTGGCGACCGGAAGCAGGTCCGCGGCGCGCAGCCGGGACGTGGGCAGGGTGGTCATGAGGCGGTGTCCTTCACCAGGTGGCCGTCGCGCAGCTCGATGCGGCGCCGGGCGGCGGCCGCGACGGTGTGGTCGTGGGTGATGATCACGATGGTGGTGCCGTCGGCGTTGAGCTCTTGGAGTAGAGCCAAAATCGCGGCGCCGGAGGCGGTGTCCAGGTTGCCGGTGGGCTCGTCGGCGAGCACCACGGCGGGCCGGCCGATGAGCGCGCGGGCGATGGCCACCCGCTGCCGCTCCCCGCCGGAGAGCAGCCGGGCCCTGTGTCTGACCCGGTGCCGGAGGCCGACCCGGTCCAGCGCCGCCTCGGCCTCCTGGCGGCGGCGCTTACCGGGGACGCCGCGGTAGAGCAGGCCGGTGGCCACGTTGTCCACCGCGGTGAGGTGCTCGAGCAGGAAGAACTGCTGGAACACCACGCCGAGGCGGTGCGCCCGCAACCCGGAGAGCCTTCTGTCGGAAAGGTTCTCCACGGGTTGGCCGGCGATGCGCACCGAGCCCGAGGTCGGCCGGTCCAGCCCAGCGGCGAGGTTGAGCAGGGTGGTCTTGCCGGACCCGGACGGCCCGAGCACGGCCACCAGCTCTCCACTGTGGACGGTCAGGCTGATCCCGGCCACGGACACCACCGGCGGGCTGCCCGGGTACACCTTGCGGGCGTTTTCCAGTTCCAGCACGGCGTTCATGGCGCCGGCACCTGGACCAGCTGGCCGACCGTGAGCTGGCCGGAAACCTCGACCGTGCCGTTGGTGCTGTCGAACAGGCCCGGCGTCACGGTCTGGTAGCCGCCGGACTCCAGGCGCACCTGGTAGCCGCCGCCCGGTTTGGCCAGCAGTGCGGTCACCGGCACCAGCAGCACGTTCTGCTTGGCCCGGGTGGTGATCGCCACCTGCACCGGGGCCTGGTCCAGGTCGGCGGCCGTGGGCGGCAGCGTGGCCTGGATGGTGATCGTCACCGAGGACGACGGCATCTCGCCGTTGTTCTGGTTCGGGCCGTTCTGGTTCTGATTCTGGCTCGACGCGACCGCTACCCGTCCTATCTTCACGACCGTGCCCGGCACCGGCGCCGAAGAGCTCAGGGAGACCTGTACCGGGTCGCCGGCGTGCACCGAGCGCTGCCGGTCGGTGGTCAGCTGCGCGGTGATCACCTTGCCGGTGGAGGTCGCCGAGAACACCGGCGCGCCGGGGCCCAGCGGTGCGCCGGCCGCCGCCGTGGCCTGGCCGACGCGCAGCGGCACCGGGGCGAACACAACCGTCCCGAGTGGAAGGACGCCGGTGCGCTGCGCGGCCGGCAGCCCCCACGCCGCCTGCCACCGCTTGACGGCGGCCACGGTGTCGGCGGTGAACTTCGCGTCCACCTTGCCCGGCCGCATCCCCAGCGCGGCCAGGTTCTCCTCCAGCTGCTTGACATCCGGGCCGTCCGGCATGCCGGTGCCGAAGTCCCGGTACGCCGGCAGCGTGCCGATCAGCAGCCGCACCGGCTCGTTCGCCACCGCGTACAGCGACCCGCCACGGTCCACAGTGGATCCGGCTTCGGCCACCCAGGTGGTGATCCCCGGGGTTCCCTGGTGTGCCACCGAGTACGAGCCGTCGAACCCCAGCGTGCCGGCGATCTGCAGCCGCTCGGTCACCGTGCCCCGGCTCACCGCCGCCGTGGCGGTGGCGATCTGCCCCGATGAGGAGGCCGCCCGCGGGCGGTTCACGACCGCCTGCCAGACCCCGACCACGGCCACCACCAGTACCGCCACCGCCACGGCCATTCCGGCCCAGCGCACCGTGCGCCGGCCGCGCCTGCGCTCCGCGTTCGTGCTCATCAGTTCTCGAACCCCGATCCGGGAACGTGGAACTGCTCGCACGCCTGCAACGCG
>NZ_DASYTH010000259.1:0-1808 GCF_036002505.1 Actinophytocola sp.
CTACCCGAGCGATTCCACTTCCATGATCTACGGCATACCGGAGACCATCTCGCGTCCCGCGCCGGGGCGAGCACCCGCGAGCTGATGCACAGGATGGGCCACGCGAGCGAGCGGGCAGCGTTGATCTACCAGCACGCCACCCGGGAACGTGACCGCCAGATCGCCCGGGACATGGATCGGCTGATCCAGCGCGAGGGCCAGACGATCAGTGCGGCAGCGGAGACGGCAACCGGGAACGAAAACGATCGGGACGAAGGCTAGGCAGAGGACTACTGGGTCGCCTAATAGCCCGCTAATCGTCCAAGACCCTGCCCGGAGCGATGATCCCGCGGACTGAACCCTCTCTGACCTGGGTGCCCCCGGCAGTGTGGTCCCTCAAGACATCGGCGACACATCTCTCAAGACATGGGCGACACATCTCTCAAGACATCGGCGACAGTCAGGGTGGGCCGTGATGCTCGGGCATGTCGAAGGCGCGCCTGGTTCTGACTGCCCTGTTCGTTGATCGTCAGACGCCCGCGGAGGTGGCCCGCCGCTACGGTGTGCACCGGTCGTGGGTGTACAAGCTGAGGGCCCGCTACCGAGCCGAGGGGGAGGCCGCGCTCTGGCCGCGGCCGCGGCGGCCGAAGCTCTCGCCTGCGGCGACTCCGGCCTCCACCATCGAGTTGATCATCCGGTTGCGCAAGGAGTTAGCCGAGTCCGGGCTGGACGCCGGGCCGGACACTATCTGCTGGCATCTGGCCCACCACCACGGCGTCACCGTGTCGCCGGCCACGGTGGCCCGCTGCCTGACCCGGGCCGGGCTGGTCGTCGCGGCGCCGAAGAAACGACCTCGGTCGTCCTACATCCGCTTCGCTGCGGACCTGCCGAACGAGTGCTGGCAGTCCGACGTCACCCATTACTGGCTGGCCGACGGCACCGACGCGGAGATCCTGTCCTGGCTGGATGACCACGCCCGCTACGCCCTGTCGGTGACCGCCCATCGGCGGGTGACCGGGCCGATCGTGGCCGACACGTTCGCCGAAACCGCAGCTCAGCACGGCATCCCCGCGTCCACGCTGACGGACAATGCGATGGTCTACACGACCCGCTACTCCGGCGGCCGCGGCGGCCGCAACGCGTTCGAGGCCCAGCTGCGGCGCCTGGGCGTGGTGCAGAAGAACTCCCGCCCCAACCACCCCACCACCTGCGGCAAAGCCGAGCGGTTCCAGCAGACCATGAAGAAGTGGCTGGCCGCCCAACCCGTCCAGCCCACCACGATCGGCCAGCTGCAGATCCTGCTCGACGCGTTCGCAGACGCCTACAACCACCGGCGCCCGCACCGGTCCCTGCCGCAGCGGGCCACCCCGGCGACCGCCTACGCCGCGCGGCCGAAGGCCACCCCGGCGGCCAGCCGGGACGCCGACACCCACGACCGGGTCCGCCGCGACCGCATCGACACCACCGGGGTGGTCACCCTCCGCCACGCTGGCCGGCTGCACCACATCGGCATCGGGCGAACCCACGCCCGAACCCACGTCCTCTTGCTCGTCCAGGACCTCGACATCAGGGTCGTCAACGCCGCCACCGGCGAACTATTGCGCGAGCTGACCCTCGACCCCACCCGCGACTATCAGCCCACCGGCCGACCCCCAGGACCCACCCGCAAATAACAACAGGCGAACCCACAAACCGTGGGTTCGCCTGTCGCCGATGTCTTGAGAGATCACACAGTGCGCCCGGCAGGATTCGAACCTGCGACCTTCGGATTAGAAGTCCGTCGCTCTATCCACTGAGCTACGGGCGCTCGGCGGCTGGCGCTGTCGCCA
>NZ_DASYTH010000260.1:0-6390 GCF_036002505.1 Actinophytocola sp.
CCCCGTTTTTCCTTTCAGTCAGGTCCAGATCGAATGGTCGATCACGGCGAAGGACGGAGTTTCGTTCGACGACTTTACGTTTTCCCTTGTTCTTGGCACAGGCGAGCAACTCGAGGCCGATATTGCCCCCGCCGGTGCTACGAGTTTCGCGCCGTATCGAAACGTTGGAATTTTGATTGTCGGTCGATACGGAGAGGGTCGCGGCACTTCAATACTGGGCAACATGCTATCAATCGCGGTGGATGAAAGCAGATGTCTCCGACTTGAGATAGGGCAATCCTGGGTTGATGGCCTTGCCATCGACGGCTTATCTCAACTAACGGGTGCTAATGCCGAATTGCGACTACGGAGGACGTCAGTCCCCAAGCCGGGTGGCGGTTGGGACCTGGTCGAGAGGGAGGTAGTACCTACGTGGAACCCGGGAGTAATCCGGTACTATTTCCCTTTGGAGATAGTTATCAATAACGGCTCTCCGCATCTGTCGGGATGTTGTAATCAGGCGATTACATTTGGTGGCGGTTCGTGTTCACGGTGTGTAGCCATTCCGGGCGGGTGGATCGGGACGCGGTGTAGCGTGACCGGCGTTGCTGATGGGTGACGTTGGTGAACCCGAACGCACCTCGATAGACCAGCTTGACCAGTCGGTTGACGCCCTCGGCGGCGGCGTTGCTGTGTCCGGTGAGCACACCGCGGGCGATTTCGGTGCGCCAGACGGAGATGGTCTGGGCCAGGGTCATGATCTCCGGAACGGTCGCGCCGATCGTGCCGCAGAAGGTGAAGAACGTCTCGAACGCCTGCCGGAGTCGATGGCCGGTGGTGGCCACCCCGGTCTGGTTGGGCGACAAGCCGATCACCGCACGCAGCAGTTCCTTGGCCCGCCACGCCGCACCGATCTGCCGCCCACCCTCACCCAGATCGGCCAGAGCACACAACAGCTTGTGGCGGGCCCGATCGGACAGTCGTTCCTTGCCGCGCACCAACAGGTTCTTGATGGTGTACTCGGGATCGGTGGCGCGGCCACGACGCCCGTAGTGCTCGAAGGTGACCCGGCGCCGCACGTCACTGACCATCGTGTTGGCCAACTGCACCACGTGGAAGGCATCCACGATCAGTGTGGCGCTCGGTAGTAGTCCGCTGGTGGTGACCATCGACTTGTACACGCTGGACATGTCGATGGTGACGTGGGTGATGCCCGCTCGCCAGGCCGGGTCCTGGGCGGCCAACCAGGCCGCGGCGTCGAGCCCGGCCCGGCCCTCGACCTGACCCAGCAGCCCGTGCCCACCAGCGGAATCCACGAACACCGTCTGCCAGCGATCGGCATCGGCCACCCACGCCCCACTGGTCGGATCACGGTGATACAGCGGCTTGCCGCGACGGTGGTCGTCGATGCCCAGCACCGCCACCGGCGGCAATACCCCGCCGCCCACCGACCGCTGGGGCCGAGCGGGTTGATCAGCGCCAGCGGCAACGGGATCCGCGCCGGCCACCGTCGCCTCCGCACCGAGGGCGGCTTGCTGCTCGGCAGGATCGGGTTTGGTGTCACCGGCCCCACCGTCGGCCGCCGTGGTGTCGGTGACCACGATCCCTGCCTGGGCGGCTACCCCGGCGAACGCGTCGTGCACGGTGTGCCAGGCCACCCCGACCCCGGCAGCCACCCGCGACACCGGCACCAGCCAGTCCCCGACCAGATGCCCCAGCACCGTCCTAGCGTGCGCCGAGACCCCCGCTCGCCGACCGGCCAGCAGCCCCGTCTCAGCGAAACTCGCCTGAGGGCACTCGGTGTTCTCACACCAGAATCGGGACTTGTGCCAGGTCACGCGCATCGCAACCAGCCTCACGTGCTTGAGGGTGTGCACCGTGGACTCTTTGACCCGGGTTGCGGCCTGCCCACAACCCGAACAGCACACCGACCGCCCGGCCGCGGTCTGCACATGCACCGTCCAGCAACCGTCAGCCTCCCGTTCGATCAGATCGACCTGCACCCCGTCCAACCCCAGCAACTGCGCCGGCACCGTAGTCTGTGACACGCGCCCACCCGTCTACCCGATGATCCTTGATCTTGGTCGACAAAGATCATCACAGCCGAGTGGGCGTGCTTCGTGCCCGCCTCCAGCAATCAACACACGGCTACAGAACGCAACAACCGGCTATCACCACACGTGATCACTCGGATACAGAATCCGCTTCACTGCGAAGAGCCCGATTGGCGCTGTCAGCGATGACTGCTTGGGCCCGTGTAGAGGATGAAGGTGTGATCGATGCCCTGTTCTGGGGTGCCGGTCTTGGGTCCGAAGGAGGTAGGCAGTTCGGACTCTGTGTACCGGTCGTCGCTTGGCAGGTAGATCGCGATGGCCCAGCGGTCGGCTGATCCCTGGTAGCGCAGGCGCAAGATGGGTGTAGGTTCCCGATCGCCGGCAAGGACAGCGCCGACGTAGCAGAACTTTCCCCGGTGGCGCACGATGGGTTCGCCGAGGTGGGGCCAGCCGCGGGTGGCATGTGCGATGATCCGCTGGGTGACGGCGATGCGGGTCTGCTGGCTGGGTGTGTCTGACACGCCGTCCATGATGGACTTGCCATGGTCAGACCCTCACGCGAGGGCGATGGTGTGTGGCTTGCATGGAGGGAACAGCCGGTGCCGGTAGGTTCCGGCGATGATCTTGCCGAGGTCCTGGGCTGTTGTGCTGGAGATGTTCCGTCCGGTGTTTCGTCGCCGCGGCACGTTCACGTTGTTCACCGTGCTGGCCACCGGGATGGTTGCGCAGATCGGCCGGCGCACCGTGGTGGGGATGCTGTCAGGGGCACGGATGGCTGGGACGATCTCGTTTCACGCCGCGTGTCGGTTCTTCTCCCAGGCGGTGTGGGATGTTGACCGGCTGGGGCTGATCGCGGCGCGGTTGATCGTCGAGCGGTTGGTGGGCGAGAACGAGCCAATCACTGTGGTGGTCGACGACACGCTGTTCAAACGATGGGGCCGCAAGGTCCATCACGCGTTCTGGACCCATGACGGTGCGGCGCAGGGCGGTAAGGGGATCGCGCGGGGAAACCGGTGGGTGGTGGCCGGGATCGTGGTCCGGCTGCCGTTTTGCACGGCCCCGGTGTGCCTGCCGGTGCTGTTTCGGCTGTGGGCGGGCAAGGGCACCGCCAGCCCGGTCGAGTTGGCCGGCGAGTTGCTGGGTCTGATCGCGGCGCAGTTCGGCGGCCGTCGCGTGCACGGGGTCGGTGACGCCGCCTATCACGGCAAGCCCCTGTTGGTGCCGCACACCACGTGGACGACTCGGTTGCCGGCCAACGCCGCGCTGTATGACCTCGCGCCACCGCGCACCGGTCGGCGCGGGCGGCCCGCGCTCAAAGGCGCCAGGCTAGGCAAACCCGCCGCCGTGGCTGGGGGCGCCAACTGGAAGAAGGTCAATGTCTACCGGTACGGCCGAACCGAGTCCATCAGACTCGCCCAGGTGCCCTGCGTCTGGTACGGCAGCTTCGGCAATGCGGCCGGCCGGTGCGTGCTGGTCCGGGAGGAAGACTCGACCAAGCCCTACGACCTGGCCCTGTTCACCATGGATGAGACCGTCGCTGCTACCGAGGTGGTGGAGCGCTACGCGGTGCGGTGGTCGATCGAGCCATCGAACGCCACTGGCAAGCAACAGATGGGTGTCGGACAAGCCCGCAACAGGCTCAGGAAGGCAGTTGAGCGGACCGTGCCGTTCGGCATGCTGATGCAGTCGATGGTCATCGTCTGGTATGCCCAGCACGGCTACCACCCCGACGACGTGCTCGGCCGCCGGCTCGCCGAGCCGTGGTACGACAGCAAGGCCGAGCCATCCTTCGAAGACATGATCGCCAAGCTGCGCAGAACCTTGACCACAGCCAGATTTAACGCGGATCGCCCAGGTCACGTCGACCCTGATCTATTGCGGGACTACGCCCTGGCATGCGCCGCAGCCGCCGCATAACTGCGAAACTCAAGGTTGATTGCGGATGTCATCAAAGACCACGGACAGGTCGACCTCATGCGCGCGCTGGCGACGGAGTGCCTTCGGTTCCTGCGCTCGGATGAACCGCGACTTCGTTTCGAGCGCGCCGTCGAGGCGGAGGTGCTGATTCGGGGCACGGCGTGGTGTTTGCAGCGCGACCACCGGCTGCATGAGGCGCTTGACGAGGCGCAGAAAGGCATCCAGCTTGCCGAGCGGTACGAGGCCCGCCGCAGTGCCGCGCTCGGCAGACAGAGTGTCGGGCGGATCCACCGGTTGCTTGCCGAGGATGCCCGAGGGCGGGATGCGGAGTACCACCTGACGGCCAGCGCGAATTCGCTCCGGGAGGCCATCGCGCTGTTCTCGGCGATCGACGGTCCCCATGTCCGGCGCAGCGAGGTCGGGATCTGCCTCGGGCTCAGCGCTCGCACGCAACTGACCTGGTACCGGCTGCTGAACGAGAAGCCGGCGCTGGTGCATGCCGACGAGTTGGCCCGGCAGGCCGCCGAGCTGCAGACTCCGGCGCAGCGCAAGGACGGCCTGCACCTGATGATCCTCAGGGCCGAGATCGCGGCGGCGAACCGGCGCTACGCGGACGGCCGGAAGCTGCTCGGGGACGTCATCGAGTCGTTGATCTCCGAGCGCGGCGCCCGGTACTCGGAGATCCTCGCCCACGCCTACCTGGCCCGGGCCAGGCTCACCCGAGCCTCCCGCGGCACCAGCAACGACGTGCTGCCGGACCTCCGGAAGGCCCGCGAGATCTTCCTCGCGCAGAAGCTCGGCCACGCGGCCGCGTCCTGCGAGTGGACGATGCTCACCAGTGACTCCAAGTCCGTGACCAAGCTCAAGATCACTCGCAACGACGTCCTCCAGATCGAGGCGCTGAACGTGGATCCGCGTATCCGGCTCGCCGCCATCACCGAGCTGGAACGGCAGGTCGACGCCGGAACGGTCAACCATCCGACCGGCCGGAGAACCAGTTGGGCCACCCTGATCGACCAGGCCCAGCGCTCCGAGCAGCGAGACACCATGCGGTAATTTCGATGCGGTTCCTGGCAGCACGAACACCAGCGGGGTGATCGTCATGAACGGTACCCGCCGCTTCTACGACGAGCTGGCCGGCGACTACCACCTGATCTACGCCGACTGGGACGCCAGCATCCTGCGCCAGGCCGTCGCGCTCGACGCCCTCATCGCCTCCCACCTCGGCCCCGGCCCGCGCCGGATTCTCGATTGTGCGTGCGGCATCGGTACCCAATCGATCGGCCTCGCCGGCCGCGGCCACATCGTCACCGGCACCGACCTCAGCCCGGTCGCCCTCACCCGCGCCACCACCGAGTCCACCCGGCGCGGCGCCCGCATCCCGTTCGCCGCCGCCGACCTCCGCGCGTTGCCGTTCCCGGACGCGACCTTCGACGTCGTGGTGTGCGCCGACAACGCCCTCCCCCATCTGCTGACCCCGCCGGACATGCTCGCCGGCCTCACCAGCATCCGGCGCGTCCTCGCCCCCGGCGGCCTCCTCGTCGCCAGCACCCGCCCCTACGACACCCTCCGCGAGTCCCGCCCCCATTACTCCCCGCCCTGGCTCTCCCAGACCCCCGAAGGCCGCGCCATCAGCTTCCAACTCTGGCACTGGCACCCCGACGGCGAACGCTACGACCTCGAGCATTTCACCCTCACCCCGGACGGTCCGTCGTGGCATGTCGCCGTCCGCACCGCCACCTACTGGGCCATCACCCAACCCGAGTTCACCCAACTCCTCACCACCGCCGAGTTCACCAAGATCGAATGGCGCCCACCCGAGACGTCCGGCTTCTTCCAACCCATCGTCACCGCCACCCGCGCACACTGACCGGGGGCCGGTCAAAGGTCGGCGTCGGGACGCGGTACGAGGTCGAGCAGCTTCGGCAGCTCGACTGTGACCGTTGCCCACAGCACGTCGAGATTGATGTCGAAGTAGTGGTGAACCAGCCGGTCGCGCATGCGGGCCGCCGCCGACCAGGGAACTGCGGGGTGGGCCAGACGGGTGGGTTCGCTGACCTGCTTGGCGGCTTCTCCGATGATCTCGACCAACTTGACCAAGCCGAGGCGAAGCAACTCATGCTCATCGAGGGCCGCCCGGTCCCGGCCCGCGGCGAAGGCGGCGGCCTTCTCGGCGGCCGCGATCAGGTACTGGATCCTGATGGCGTCGTCAAGCCGCGGCATACAGGGGTACCGCCGCTGCCCGGACGCGGTCACGGAAGTGGCGGCTGAGGTCTTCGTAGGTTCGCAGCTCGACTTCACGTCCGCCGATCAGTGCGCCGAGCTCGAGTTCGAGTTGGGCGAGCAGCAGCTACCCTGGGGTCGCGCCGGGCAGGAACTCGACGAGCACGTCGATGTCGCTGTCGTCAGTGAAGTCGTCGCGCAGCACCGAGCCGAACAA
>NZ_DASYTH010000261.1:0-22592 GCF_036002505.1 Actinophytocola sp.
CGGAACACCTCCGAGGAGCCGAGCAGGCCGGGGTTGAGGAAGTCCATGACGGACCACAGCTCGGCGAGCCGGTTCTCCACCGGAGTCCCGGTCAGCGCCACCCGATGCCCTGACTCCAACCGCCGCACCGCCTTCGCACCCTGGGACAGGCTGTTCTTCACCGCCTGCGCCTCGTCCAGCACGACGCGGTTCCACTCGAAGCCGGACAGCTCGTCGATGTCCCGGATGGCCGTGGCGTAGGTGGTGACGATCAGGTCGACATCGCTCTCGAGATGCTCGCGCAGCGCATCGCCGTGCAGCCGCGCGCCGCCGTGGTGCGCGTACACCCGCAAACCGGGTGCGAACTTCGCCGCCTCCCGCTGCCAGTTGCCGACCAGCGACATCGGGCACAGCAGCAACGTCGGCCCGACCTCTGGATCCTGGTGGCGCTCAAGGGTTTCCATGGCCAGCAGCTGGACGGTCTTGCCGAGGCCCATGTCGTCGGCCAGGCAGCTGCCCAGCCCGAGCGAGGACAGGAACGACAGCCATGACAAACCGCGCTGCTGGTACGGGCGGAGCGTCGCGGTGAAGCCGTCCGGTGGCTCGAGGGGCTCGAGCGACTGCGCCGCGGCCCCGCTGAGCAGGTCGCCCAGCCAGCCGTCCGCCCGCACCGAGGTGACCTCCAGCGGAGTGTCGAGGTCGTCGGGGTGGCTGGCCGCCAGCGCCAGGATCTCGGCTGCCGTCTTGTGCCCGGCGGGTTCACGTTCGAGGAACTCCAGCCCGCGGCGCAGCTGCTCCAGGTCGACCGCCACCCACTGGCCGCGCAACCGGATCAGCGGCGCCTTGGTCTCGGCCAGCGCGGCGATCTCGTCCTCGGTCAGGGTCTCGTCACCGACGGCGAGCTGCCAGCGGAACTCGACGAGCTGCTCGCGGCCGAACCTGCTCTTCTTGGCCACCACGCCGTCAACCGGGGTGTGCGCCGAGAGAGCGAGCCCGAGCTTCCGACGCCGGTCCCACCAGTTCGGCAGCAGCACACCGAATCCGGCCTCGTCGAGCAGCGGCGCCACGTCCGACAGGAACCGGTACGCGCCATCGGTGTCCAGGGACAGCTCGGACGGGCACGCGGTACGCAGGCCGTCGACGAGCTCCGGGTAGATCCGGCTGGCCCGGCCGAGTTCGGCCAGCAGCAGCTCCGGTGGGCGGTCCAGCCACCGGCGCAGGCTTCCGTCCTCGTTCCACGCCTGCCCGGCCGGCACCAGCAGGCTCGGGTCTTCAGTGGACTGCAGCAGGAACTCCAGCCGCCAGCACGGATCGCCTTCCGGCTCCTCGGTCTCGGCCTCGCTCAGCCGGAACGTGGCTCGGGCCGGGCCGATCTTGCCGGCCCCGACGTCCTCCCACGGCCCCAATGCCTCGGCGAGCGCGTCGAGCTCGGCGGCATCGGCGTCGACCCGCCCGTCCGGAAGGGTGAGCGCGGTCAACCATGCCTCGGTGGCCGGCGAGCGTTTCGGGCGTCGACCCCGGCGAGGCGGCAGCAGGTCGGTTCCCGCGGGCAAGGCGGCCCGTGCGGCCGTGTCCACGAACGCGCTCAACGCGGACATCGCCAACCGGTGCCCGTCGTGGTCTCCAGGTTCGGCCCGGCACACCGGCGGCATCGCGGCCGTCAGCGAGTTCATCGCGACGATGTCGGGCCCGCGCAGCACGGGACGCCAGTACGCCACTCCCCCGTGCCGGTCCCGGCGCAGCGCCGGCAGCACCCGGCCGCGCCGGACCAGCTCACGGGCGAAAGCCGCCAGCTCGGCGAGGAAGGCCAGGGAAGCCCCGTACCGCACACCCTCGACCGGCTCGTCAAGCGCGGCCAGCGCGGCCGGTGCGTCCAGGCACACCACGGGAACCGCCCACGGCAGCAGGACCGGCTCCGACTGCCGCGGCTTGCGCGGGGTGACCCGGACCAGTTCCGGCGAGTCCAGCGGCGCCATCCGCAACGAGGGCAGCAGCAGCATCGCCGTGCCGGGCTTGCCGGCGTGAATCCCCGCGATCACGCCGTCCGGCGCAGCGAACGGGTGCGGCCGCGCCGAACGCAGCGCCTGGCTGGCGCTCTTCACCGTGCGATCGGAGTCCTCCGCCCACAGGCACAAGCCGTTCTCAGTCGACCAGAAGCCGTGCAGCGCCAGCATTGAGTTCCTTCGTTCCCGGGGTTCGCGGCCGTCAGGCTAACGAGCGGCACCGACCGGGTGACGGAGGCGCGCCGCCGGCTACGGCAGGTCCTCGAACTCGTCCTCATAGCACCCGAACGGCGCGCCACCGGAGGTGTAGCCGACCACGAACATCCCGCACGCCCCCCTGCAGGTCATGATCACCGAAATGGGAAATCCACGCTCATATCTGAGCACGGATTTCCCATTTCGGTGATCATGCCGCCGATTGTCCCAGGGCGAGCCGGATCTCGGCGACCACGGCTTCCGGCCGGCCGGTCAGGTCATGCCAGGTGAACCGCAGGACTATCCGGCCGGCGAGCACCAGCGCGTTCTGCCGGCGCCGGTCGTGGCGGAACCGCTCGACATCCGAGTGCCAGGCCCAGCCGTCGACCTCGATGGCGATCCGCTCGGCCGGGAATGCGAGGTCCAGCTCGTACCGGTCGACCCGGTAGCCGCACCGCCAGCCGGTCAGCCCCGCGTCCCGCAACAATGTGATCAGGATGCGCTCGGCCTCCGAGGCCGCCCGGTCGCGCGCGGCGTGGAGCAGGTCGGCGGCATCCGCGGAGCCGCGCCGGCCGAGGTTGCGGTAGTGGGCGGCATACAGGTCGGAAATGGTGACGCTGCGCTGCAGCGCACGGTCCAGAAGCTGTGAACCGGTAGGGCCGAGCGCGACCGCGGCCTCGAGGGCGGTCAGGGGCACGGCGGTCACCGACAATCCGTTGATCTCGACCCGATCGGCGGGAGCCAGATCGCTCCGCCGCACCCGGACTCCGCGAGCCGCGGGCAGTCGCCGCTCGTGCGAGACCGTGATCTCCACCGCGCCGGGCGGTTCGGTCCACAGGCGATGCCACCATGCCGCCGCGACGCCGCTGATCGTCGCCGTTGACCCCGCCCACAGGTAGGCGGCGCGCAGCCGGACCTCGGCGGTGAGCGCGTGGCCGGCCGCGAAGTACACCCGCGGGTAAAGCCGCACCCACCGCTCGCGCTCGAGCCACCGGCTGATCGTCGCCGGGCTCATGCCCTGAGCCAGGGCCTGGGCTCTGCTGATCACGCCGGCCTGCCGCCGCAGCACTCCCTCAATCGTCACGCCGCACAGTGTGCCGGGCGGGTCTGACAGTCCTCAGTGGTCGAACCGGCCCGCCCGGTTGGCGCGTACCAACGCTAGTACGTCGCCACGCAATGCTGGGCCTGTTGCGCAAGGCGGAACGTACCAGGCACATCACGAACGGAGGCAGCACCGGGTGGGTGATCACCAAAATGGGAGGCTCACGCTCGAATACGAGCGTGATTTTCCCATTCTGGTGATCACACCGCGCCGAGGTCGGCGAGGAGGGTGGGAATCAGGCGCTCCTCCATGACCGCGCGGCCTTGTTCGGTCATCTCGGCGGCGAGGTGGGGCCCCAGGGGCTGGGGGCGGGTGCGCCCTTGAGGGGTTCGGAGTCGCCGGTCTCGAGCGCGGTTCGGTAGTCGGTGGCGGCCATGCGCCACGGAATGGCGTCATAGCGGGTGATCGCCATGGCGGTGGTGCGCAGGCCGGTCCGGTCGAAGTCACCGCGCCAGCGGATCCGGCCGCGGGCGGCGGTGAGGAGCCGGTGGCAGGCGGCCGAGGGCTGGCCCTCGGTACAGACCAGGGGTGCGCAGGACTCGGCCAGTTCAGCCGCGGCGGCGCGCAGCACGGCGGGGTTCTCGCAGACGTAGATGTCTTGCGCCGCAACGGTGAGCGGGTCGGTGGTGAGTTGGTGGAGGGGTCAGCCGGAACGGAATGCCGAAACCGGCGGCGCCGCGCAGCCAGTCGGCGACGATGTGATCGTCTTCGGTGGGCGCATCGAGGTCCTCGATCCGGTCGGCGATTTCGTTGAGCAGGAGCAGGGCGGTCTGCGCGACCGTGCCCGAGCCGGGGAACCGCCGGTCGGAGAACGCGCCGGAGGTGTCCAGCAGTGACCCGTTACCTCTTGGCGACGTCTACGCTAGGGAGCGCACAGAGTTCGAGACGCATGCAGGCCCTGGGCCATTGGTCGAGGCCGTGGGCGGCTTCGATCGCGCGGATCCTCCGAAGGCCGGGGGTGATTTCGGTGTCACTGAGATAACGGAAGCCGCACCGCTCGTAGTACGGGCCGTTCCACTCGACCGCCGTGTAGGTCGTGAGAGTGACCGCGGGGAGGTCGCGGGCACGCGCCCAGTCCATCATGTGCGCCATGAGCGCCCGGCCGATGCGCCGGCGCGCATGGCCAGGGTGCACCGACACCTGCTCCAGGTGGGCGTTGCCGTCCACGACGTCGGCGATGAGGTAGGCCACCGGGCGGTCGTCGGCCTCAACCCAGACCCAGGCCCGGCCGTCCCGCTCGAACTCCAGCAGTGTTTCGATCGAAGGTGGTTCGTCCTCGGCGACGAACGACATGCCGATGTCGGCGAAACATCGCCCGGCAGCCCGCTCGATCTCCTGCAGCGTAGGCAGATCATTTTCGGTGGCCGCCCGGATCCTGCCCTCAGCCATTCACTGACACCTTTCAGCGTGAAGTGCCGTCGATCTTGGCAAGACTATACGGCTGTTGGTCTTGGTGCCCAGAATCCGACACCCGCTCATGTTTCGCATCAACTGATTGGCGGATCATGGGGTCTGTTCGGTCGCATACCATCGACCGATTGACACGCCAATACTCCCTGTGTTAATGCGCAATTAATTGTTGACAGCTCGCGCCGTCCTCTGTCAGGCTCCATCCTGCTGACCGAAGAGGGAGTGTCAGGGGGCTGGGCCGCGGAGGCCCAACTGATCATCGCTGTCGTCAGCAGTGGTGCGGGGAAAATCGAATCATCAATGCCTGGGCGCGCGTCCGGCGGTGTGGTAGCCGGCTACGCAGTGCGCAGATTTGGCATGCGTTTGATATTGAGGGGATCGGTGTTTGTGCGCGAAAACGAGGGAGGCGGTGTCGGCACAGGCCCGCCCGGTGCGGCCGAACGCATCGCATTCGGTGCCAATGGTTCTCCGCACCTGCCGTCGATCGTCTCGAGCGCCGGGGTGCGTTGGGTCGACCTCCGCAGGACGCTCACGCCCCGGTACGGCATCGTGTGGCGGGACATCGCGCTGTGCTACCTGTTCCTGCTGCTCGGCGTGTTGGTGGTGGCCGTGGCCGAGCATGCGGCCAGGTCCTCGGTTCCCGCCGCCGCGGTGGCTGTCCCCGCGGTGCTGTGGCTCGGCTACTGGCTGCACGCGCTGTTCCTGTTCGGGCACGAGGCGGCACACGCCAACCTCGCCCGGCCCCGCAGCCGCAACGACCGGGTGGGCGACTGGGTCGTCTGGGTGATGTTCGGCTCCACGACCAGGAACTACCGGCGCACCCACATGACCCACCATGGCCACCTGGGTGACCACGACGACACCGAGACCACGTACCACCTGTGTCTGTCCATTGTGAACATGCTGAAGGCCTCGACCGGTCTGTACGTGCTGGAGGTGTTGCTGCGCAAGGCCCGGGCGTCGGCGGGGCGGCCGGCGCGCCGGGGCACCCGGAGTTCGGGCACGGTCGCGGGCGTGCTGGCCTCGTTGCGGTCGGCGCTGCTGCACACGGCGGTGGTCGGCGGGCTCTGGCTCGGCGGCTCGCCGGTGGCGGCGGTCACCTGGGTGGCCGCCATGGGGGGCGTGTTTCCCCTGCTCGCGACGGTGCGGACGATCCTCGAGCATCGACGGGCGGACGCGCCGTGCGCGGCCGACTTCGCCGTCGAGACGCACGGGCCGGTCAACCGGCTGTTCGGCACCGGAGTGGTGTCCAGGTACTTCGGCTCCGCCGGGTTCAACAGGCATCTGCTCCACCACTGGGATCCGGCCATCTCGTACACGCGGTTCGACGAGATGGAGCGGTTCTTTCGGGATACACCGCTGGCCGCACGGATGGACGCCAACCGAATCGGCTACGGCACGGCGGTGCGGATGCTCATGGCGGAGGCGCGACGTGGTTGAGACGTTGATGGCATGCCCGGTCTGCGAGAACACGACGGTCGAGTTGTTCGCGACCGCCTCCGACAAGGAGTACTTCACCAGCACCCAGGAGTACCGGTACGCCCGATGTCCCCGCTGCACCGCGGTGTATCTCGACTCGCCGCCGGCCGACCAACTGGCCGAAATCTACCCGCCGAACTACTACTCCTACGGCGGGATCGCGGACTCCACGACGATCACCGAACGGATCAAGGCCTGGCTCGACCGGAGGATGCTGCGCAAGCTCCTGAGCCGAGTTCCGGGTGAGAAGCTGCGGGTGCTCGACGTGGGCGGTGGCGCAGGCTGGCTGCTCACCACCGTTCGCGAGGCCTGTGACCGGGTGGCCGAGACCCACGAGGTCGACCTGCAGTCCGAGGCGGCCGACGCGGCCGAACGGGCCGGGCACGTCTACCACCGCATGCCGATCGAGGAGTTCACCTCGTCCGAGCGGTTCGACCTCATCCTGATGATGAGCATCATCGAGCACGTGCCCGACCCGCGTGCGGTGCTCGGGTCCATGCGCGATCTCCTGTCCGACAACGGGCTTCTCCTCGTCAAGACGCCGAACACGTCCACTGTGGACTGTCGGTGGTTCCGGCACCGCAACTGGGGCGGCTTCCACTGCCCGCGGCACTTCGTGCTGTTCACCGCGGCCGGTCTCGCCGAGCTCGGCAGGGAATGTGGGCTGGAGGTGGTGGAGAGCACCTACACGCAGGGCGCGCCGCAGTGGGCGCTCAGCGTGATGAGCCTGCTGCAGGATCGCGGATGGATCAAGGTCACCGCGCAGCGTCCGGCGTACCGGCATCCGGTCTACGAGCCGCTGACCGCGTTGTTCGCCGGGATCGACTTCCTGCGGGCGAGGTGGGCGCCGACCGCGCAGATGGAGGTCGTCTTCCGGCGTTCCACCCAGGGAAAGGTGGCGGACCGATGAACGCACCCGCGACGGGCGTCGCGCTGAGCTTCGTGATTCCCATGTTCAACGAGGAGGACATCGTCCGCGAGGCGGTGGCCAGGGCGAGCGACGTCGGCCGCCGCTGGGGCCGCCCCTACGAGGTGCTCGCGGTCGACGACGGCAGCCTCGACGCGACCCCCAAGATCCTTGCCGAGCTGCGGGCCGCGGATCCGGCTGTGCGCTGGGTGCAGCTGCGGCCCAACTGTGGCCAGCCGGCGGCGAGCAAGGCCGGCCTGCTGTCCGCCCGGGGCGCGATGATCGCCGTTCTGGACGCCGACCTGCAGACCCCGCCCGAGGTGGTGCCCCGCATGGCCGAGGCCCTCGAGCGGGCCGCCCCGGACGTGGCCGCGGTGTTCGGGGTGACCTCCACCGCCAACCGGGACGACCCGGCTCGACTGCTCGTCGGGCAGGCGGTCTTCTACTTCCTGGAGACCAGGTTGGGCCGCCGGCCCATCCCGCACGGGGCGAGTTCGTTCTTCGTGATGCGCAAGGAGGTCGCGCGGCGGCTGGGCCGGCTCACCTTCACCAAGGGCAACGTGGGCGCGATCATGGCCGCGCTCGGTCTGCGGATGGAGACGGTGTCCTACGTCAAGCCGAGGAGCTACCGCGCCGACTCCCGGCTCGGCCTGCGCGGGCACGTCGAGGAGGCCGTCGGTTCGCTGGCCTTGACCGGAGTGCTGAGCAGGCTGGGCACCGCGGGCGCGCTGGCCGGCGGACTGCTGGGTCGGGCGATGGTGTCGCGTTCCCGTCCCGGCTCGGCTCTGCTGCTCGGCGCCCTGGCCGTGGGTTCCGCGGCGGTGGTCGGGGCCGCCGAGCTGTTCAGCCGCCGCTCACTCCGCACGGCCAGGCGTGAGCTGCCGATGTTCGAAGGCGAAGCCGCGTATTCGGTAGGTGCCTGAACGCTTCCGTTTTGGACGACGACACCCGGGATGTCCGCGAAGGGGGAACGAACTTGCTCGTCGCTGTGCTCGGTCAAGGGTATGTGGGCCTGCCGCTGTCCATCGCGATGGCGTCCAGCGGGCACACGGTGCACGCGGTGGACACCAACCCGCGCCGCTATCAGTCCCTTGTGGACTGTCGATCGTACATCGTTGACGTCAGCGACGTGGCGCTGCACCGCGAGGCCGGCGCCCGACGCTTCCTGCCGGCCCCGTCCCTGGCGGAGGTGCCCCCGGTGGAGGCGTACGTGATCGCCACCCCGACCCCGCTGACCGACGACCGGACACCGGACCTGCGGTACGTCGACGCGGCACTGGCCCAGATCGCCCGGCATGCCCGGCCCGGCGTACTCATCGTGGTGGAGTCCACGGTCTTTCCCGGTGCCATGCGTGACCATGTGGCTCCGACGTTCGAGCGGTTGTCCGGCCTGGTGTCCGGAGTGGACGTCTCCCTGGCCTACAGCCCGGAACGGGTCGATCCGGGTCGCGGGCTGCGGCTGAGCGAGATTCCGAAGCTGGTCGCCGGTCTCGACGAGGCGGCCGACGCCGCGGCGGCCAAGCTGTACGAGACGGTGTTCGAGCAGGTGGTGCGGGTGCCCAGCTGCGAGGTGGCCGAGTTCGCGAAGCTGTACGAGAACACCTTCCGCTATCTCAACATCGCGTTCGCCAACGAGCTCAGCCGAGCGTCCCGGGCGATCAACATCAGCTTCCGCGACGTGGTGTCCGCGGCCTCGTCCAAACCGTTCGGATTCATGGCCTTCCACCACGGCCCCGGCGTCGGTGGGCACTGCCTGCCCAGCAACGTCCACTACCTCAACCACGTGCTGGCCGCGGCCGGGCAGCCGAGCGAGCTGCTGGCCGCGGCCACGACGATCAACGACTCGATGCCCCAGTACCTGGTGGACCGCCTGGCCGAGCTGCTCGAGCGCCGCGGCAAACAGCTGCAGGGCAGCACGATTCTCTTGCTGGGCTTGGCCTTCAAGGCCGGGGTGTCCGACTCGCGCAACTCGCCCACCTACCGGATCGCCGAGCTGCTGGTCGCCTCCGGAGCGAAGGTGAAGGTCGCCGACCCGTGGTTCGACTCGGACGCCGACACCGACCTGTTCACCATGGTCGAGCTCAACCGGGAGGAATGCGCCGCAACCGACGCCGTCCTCCTGGTCACCGACCACGACCAGATCGACTACGACCTCGTCCTGGACGCGGCCGACCTGGTCCTGGACAGCCGGGGCAAACTGCGGCGCGCGGAGGTCGAGCAGCTGTGAGCACGCATGCCCCGGTGATCACTCAGGTGACCTTCGACGGCCTGCGGGCCGAGCAGCTCGAATCTCGGTGGATCGAGCGGGTCGGTGGTATTGAGGCGTACGTCTTCGACGGCCGCCAGCTCGCCGGCGAGCAGCCGTGGCGGCGCCTGCGGGCGAACCTGCGGCGGGCCCGTGATCTCGGCGCGGATCCGCTGACCATGCACTTCCCCACGGACAACGCCGACTGGGTGCACGATCCGGACGCCTACGCGGCACTGCTACGATTCTGCGAGCTCGCCGCCGAGGTCCAGGCCGACGGCGTCGTCCTGCACAGCAACCAGTTCGTGCCGGTGGACGGGTGGCCGGCGTTCGACCTGGCGCAGGCGCGCAAGCGGGTGGTCGCCAAGCTCGGTGAGCTGGACGAGCGGCTCACCGGGAGTCCGATGTGGATCGGTGTGGAGAACATGCCGATCATCGGCTCCGCCGGTCTCGACTTCGACTCGGTGTTCGTGCGGCCCGCCGACTTCGACGCGCTGCTCGAGCTCGACTCCCCGTGCATCGGGGTGACCTGGGACGTCTGCCACTGGGCGGTCTCCTACTCGACCCTGCGCGCGATCGCCCACCTGCGGCAGGAGGAGGCCGACGTGCACCCGCTGGACCTGCCCGCCCCGCCGGTGCGGCACATCCACTTCGCCTCGTTCGCCGGGCACGCCATGCCGTACTGGCCGGCGGACTGCTTCGAGGGAGCCATTCCACAGGCAGGCTGGTTCGACCAGGACCTGCTGGCCGCGATGCTGGCCGAGGCGATCGGCCGTGCGGCTCCGGGCTGCAGCGTGGTCTTCGAAGTCCAGGAGGACGACTACCGGGATCGCCGCAACTGCTGGGAAACCCTCGCCTGGGCAGCGGAGCACCCGGCGCTGGCCGGTCTGGTGCGGACGGAGCGGCCGGCATGACCGACGGTGCACCTCCCGCCATTCCTTACGCCCGCCCGTACTGGGACGGCGCCGAGACCGAGGCCCTGCTCGAGGCGCTCGGCTCGGGCATGTGGACCAACGGCGCGCGGGTGACCTCGTTCGAGGCCGAGCTGGAACGGCTCGCCGGCACCCCGGCCGTGACACTGTCCAGTGGCACGGCCGCGGTCTGGGCGCTGCTGCACGTGCTGGGCAGGCGGATCGCCGGACCGAAGCTGCTGGTGACGCCCGCGCTGACGTTCGCGGCCGCACCGGCCTCGGCGCGCCTGCTGGGTTGGGACGTGGCGCTGTGCGACGTCACCGCGGACGGGTTGACCGCCGCGCCGGACCGGGTGGCCGAGCTGCTCGACCGGGTGCGGCACCGGTACGGGCGCGTCGTCGTGATGCCCGTGCACTATGCCGGCCACCCGGCTGACATGCTTGCCCTGCAACGGATTTGCCTGGCGGCCGGCGCCGATCTGGTCGAGGACGCCTGCCACGCGACCGGCGCCCGGTACGACGGCACGGACATCCCGGTGGGCGCGTGGCCGGGCTCACTGGCCGCGTTCTTCAGCTTCCACCCGACCAAACCCGTGGCGAGCGGGGAAGGCGGCGCGGTCGTGTCGTCCTCGCCGGAGCTGCTCGCCGAGGTGCGCGCGGTACGCAACCACAACATGACTCCGGTGGCGGCCCACCAGGATGACCTGGCGCCGTGGCCGTACACGATCCCGGAACCTGGCCTGAACCTGCGACTGTCGGACCTGCACGCGGCGGTCGGCCTCGTGCAGGCGCGGCGGGCCGAGGAGTCGCGGGTGGCGCGGGCCCGCCTGGCCGCCCGCTACCACGACGCCTTCGACGACCTGCCCGGCCTGCGCACGGTCCCGCGCCGGCAGCGGGCGGGCTCGGCGCACCACCTGTTCCCGGTGGTGTTCGACCTCGCCGAAATCGGCCTGAGCAAGCCGGAACTGATCGGCGTGCTGCGCGACCGGGGTGTCGGCTGCCAGGTGCACTACACGCCGCTGCACCGGCTGCCCGCGTTCGCCGGGATCCCAGCCGGGCTGCGGTCCTGCCTGGACACCGTGGACGCCGCGTTTCCCGGGCTGGTCTCGCTCCCGCTCTGGCGCGGCCTGACCGACGCCGACCAGGACCGCGTCATCGAGGTGGTGACGGATGTGGCGTACGGCAAGCATTCCGGGAGGTGCCGCGGATGACCGACCAGATTCCAGCCGCCGACCGCCCGCGCACGCTGATCACCGGCGGGTTCGGCTTCATCGCGACCTGGGCCGCGGCCGGGCTGCTGCGCTTCGGCCACCGGGTGACCCTGGTGGACAACGGACCGGTGGCGGGCAGCCCGGCCGACCTGGCTGGGCTGCCCGGTCTTCCGGACGTCACGGTCGGCCAGGCCGATGTGACCCGACCGGGCGCGCTCGACCACCTGGGTGAGTTCGACTGCATCGTGCACGCCGCCGCGCTGCTTGGTGTTTCCGCCGTGCGGCGCCGGCCGCTGGAGGCGCTGCGGGTCAACGTGGACGGTACCGCCCGGGTCCTGGAGTTCGCCGCCAGCAACCGCGCCCTCGGCCGGTTCCTGCTGCTGAGCACGAGCGAGGTGTACGGCAACGGCGTGAACGTCGCCGAGGCCGACTGGCTGTCCGCGCGCACCGACGACCCGCGCTGGTCCTATGCGGTAAGCAAAACCGCGGCCGAGGCACTGGCGTACGCCTACGGTGCCGAGCACGGCCTGCCGTTCACCGTCGTGCGGCCGTTCAACGTCTACGGTCCACTGAGGACCGGAAGTTACGCCGTCGGGGCGCTGGGGCGGCAGGCGCTGGCCGGCGGCCCGATCACCGTGCACGGGTCCGGCCGGCAGTCCCGGGCCTGGTGCCACGTCGACGACTTCGTCGACGGCCTCATCCGCTGCCTGCGCTCCCCGGCGGCCGTGGGAGAGACGTTCAACCTCGGCGACAGCCGGCACCACCTCACCGTCGCCGAACTGGCGGCGCTGATCCGGGATCTCACCGGCGGCACGGCTCCGATCGTGCATGTGCCGGCTCCGGGACCGGACATCGAACTGCGCAGACCCAACCTGGACAAGGCCCGGGACCTGCTCGGTTACCGGCCGGAACGCGGCATCGAAGAGGGCCTGCGCGAGACGGTGGACTGGCTCGCCGCGGCCGGCGTGCCGTATCCCGTGCCGTTGCGGCGGACCAGCTGGCCCACGCCGCGCGCCCACCTTCGGACGGTCCCGTCATGACCGCGCGGGACGTGGTCGAGCCGCGGGCGGAGGACCTGCGTTACCTCCCGCCGCCACCGGCTCCCGTGCTGGACCTGCACCCGTCGCGGATGACCGTGGCACGGGCGGTGGCCACCGGATTGTCCGTCCTACGGCCGAATCTGACCGCCGGCCGCGTGCATGACCGGCTGTGCGCGTGGTCGGGCCGGGCGGAGTGCGTGCTCACCGCCTCCGGGCGAACCGCGTTGCGGCTGGCGCTTGTGGACCGCGGAGCCGGCCCGGGATCCGAGGTCGTACTGTCCACATTCAACTGTCCGGCGGTGGTCGACGCGGTGCTCACCTCCGGGGCGAAGCCGGTGCTGGTGGACTTCGATCCGGTGACCGGCCCGGCATTCGACTCGGTCCCGCTGCGCGGTCGGGTGGTCGTGCTCACCAACGGCCTCGGGCTCGACGAGTGGGCCGCGCACGGGGAGCGCATCACCGCGCGCGGCGGCACGGTCGTGCTCGACCTGGCGCAGGCGGTACCCGCACCCGGCGTGCTGCGCCGGTACTCGGGGACGGACTTCCCCATCGTGCTGAGCTTCGGCATCGGCAAGCCGCTCGGTGGACTCGGTGGCGGTGCGCTGCTCACCGCCACCCGCCGGCCGGGCCGCCCCGGCCCCACTCCCGGTGCCGGCCCGGCCACCCTGGTTCGCGCGGTGTCCGGGCGGATGCGGCTCGACGCGCCCGCCCGGGTACGGAATGCGTTGGCGCGCAAGCAGTCGCGGGCACCAGGCTGGTCGACCACCAAGGCCGACCACCTGCCGGCTGTCCGGGGGCCGGTGCCGGACGGCGGGCCGAGCCCCTGGCAGCAGGCCGCCGCGGCCGTTCTGCTCGATTCCGCGGAGTCGGTGCGGCACAAGATGATCGACGTCCACGACCGGGTACGGACCCTGCTGCACGAGTCCCTTCGCGCCTGCGAACTGGTGCCCGCCGCGCCGGATCTCGGCCCGCACCTCGACCTGATCGTGGCGCGGCCCGAGGACCGGTTCCGGTTCGGCCAAGAGCTCGCCGCGCGGGGGATTCCCGCCACGTGGAACTACTACCCGCTGCATCGCACACCCGCGTACGCCGGCGACGTGGCCGCGCCCGAGGTCGACCGGCTCTGGCGGCGGGTGCTCAGCGTGCCGAAGCAGCCGCAACCGCGGCTCACCGCGGACCTGCTGGCCGGCGGCATTCTCGCCGCGGACCGCGCGATCTCCGGGGGGCGCCGTGGTTGAGCTGGCCGGCAGCACCGTCACCGCGTTGACCGAGGCGGAATGGGAACGAGCCTTGGCCGGGGTCACCGCTCCGCTTCCGTTCGGCACGGCGTGCTGGCGGCGCTGGGGCGACACCTCGGCTCCCGGCCGCCGGTTCACCCCCGTGCGGGTGTGCCGGAGTGACGCCGGCGAGTTGCTCGTCCCCCTCTTCGTGTCCGAATTGGACGGGCAGCTCGGGGGTTTCGGCTACGGCATGGTCTGCCCCGGCACGACCTGGCCGCATCCGGCGCTGCCCCGCTTCGACCGGCTGGCGCGGACACTGTGCGCGGCTGCCGGATTGGCCGGGCTCCGCACCCTGCTCCCTCCTTTGTCCACAGTGGACGATCTGGACCGGCTGGCCGGTCACTGGCGCGGGGTCCCGGGCCGGCCGACATACGTGCTGGACCTGACCGCCGGAGCGGAGTCCGTGTGGGCCCGGGCACGGGGTAGCGCACGCACCGCGGTGCGGCGCGCGGAGAGCCACCGGGTGTGGATCGACGACCCCCGTCCCGCCGACGGCGCGGCGGTGACCGATCTGTACCTGCGGACCCTGCAGCGGGCCGGACATCGGCTCGGCAGCCGCCCGGATCTGGCCTTCCTCGCCGAGAAACGGGCCGACGTGCTGACCGTGGTCGCACGCGGAGGAGACGGTGCGGCGCAGGCCGTCTCGGCGTTCGCCGTCTGCGCTGGAACCGCGTTCCACGTCGTGCAGGCGACGTCGGACGCCGGGCGGCGCACCAACGCCGGGCATCTCGCGTTCTTTGCGGCGATCTCCGGGCTGGCCGCCGCCGGTGTGCGCCGGGTGGATCTGGGCTCGGCGACCAATCCGGGCCAGGAGCGGTTCAAGCTCAACTGGGGCGCGACGGCCCGGCCCACCCGGTTGCTGAGCTGGCCGGGAGGTCAGCCGTGATCCTCAGCGCGCACCAGCCGGCTTACCTGCCGTGGCTGGGTTACTTCGCGAAAATGGCGAGCTCGGACGCGTTCGTGCTGCACGATCTCAGCCCGATCGGCCGCGGGAACATGCTCAACCGCAACAAGATCCGCACCGCGGACGGCCCGCTGCTGCTGACCGTGCCGCTCGACCATCGCGACCTGCGGGCCGGGCTGCCGCTCAACCGGATCCGCCTGGTGGACGACGGCTGGGCGCGGCGGCACTGGCGGGCCATCCAGCTCGCCTACCGGCGCGCGCCGTTCTTCGCCGACCACGCGGACTTCCTCGCCGACTACTACCGCGGCGAATACTCTACTTTGGACGAACTGTGCCGCCCGTTCATCGAGTACTGCGTGGCCGCCTTGAAGCTCGACTGCGCCGTGCACTGGATGTCCGAGCTCGGCGTCACCGGGTTCGACCGCCGGTCGATCATTCCGTTGCTGTGCGAGCGGTTCGGCGCCCGCAGCTTCGTGGTCGGGCCGCACGCCGGCGGCTACCTGGATCCGGTCGGCATCGACAGCGCCGGCATCGAGTTGCGGGTCTTCGACTACGACCACCCGCGCTACCGCCAGTCACGACCCGGATTCGTCTCCCATTTGTCCATAGTGGATCTGTTGGTCAACTGCGGGCCGGGCAGCGCGGACGTGATCAGGGGAGGGGCGTGATGACCACTGTGCTCGCCGTCGTGGCACATCCGGACGACGAGGTGATCGGGCCCGGCGGCACCCTCGCCGCGCACGCGATCGCCGGTGACGACGTCCACGTGCTGATCCTCGCCGACGGCAAGACGTCGCGGCCCGGGCCGCCGGATTCCGTAGCGGTGCAAGAGATGTCGCTCACCGAGACCGAGGAGGCGTGTGCGACGCTCGGGGTTTCCGGCTGGCGCCGGCTGGATCTGCTGGACAACCAGCTCGACACCTACCCGCTGCTCGACCTGGCCAAGCAGGTCTGCGCGGTGGTCGACGAACTGGCCCCCGAGGTGGTCTATACCCATCAAGGCGGCGACCTCAACGTGGACCACGAGCTGACCCAGCGGGCCACCATGATCGCCTGCCGGCCACACGTCAGCCCGGTCCAGTGGGTGTTCGGCTTCCCGACGCTGTCCGCGACCGACGCCGGTTTCGCCGCGCGCCCGCCGTTCGTGCCCTCGGTGTTCGTCGACGTCGGCACCACCCTCGAGCGAAAGCTCGCGGCGATGCGTTGCTACGGCTCGGAACTGTGTGAGTACCCGCATCCGCGCTCGCTGCGGGCGATGCGCGCGCAGGCCGAGCTGTACGGGGCGCACGCGGGGATGGCCTCGGCCGAGGGGTTCAGCGTCCTGCGCGGCACCTGGCGGGTGGCATGAGGACGGGCGAGCGAGCAGAAAGTCAGGTGTGGACGGTGACAACCCGGAACATGACCGCGGCCGCGGGGAACGCGGGCGGGCAGACCAGGCCCCGCCCCGCGCCGTTCATGGTGTGGGGAGAGCGGGTCGACCCGGACGGCGACCCGCGGCTGATCGAGTCGGCCACCGGGGCGCGCACCGCGGTGCCGCGGTTCGACGACCGCACCGCCGAGCGGATCCTCGCCGGGCCGCCGGCCGACCTGGCCGCCGTGCCGCTGCAGGAGATCGTCACCTTTCTCAACCGGGCCGGCCAGTTGTGGAAGAACGGGGAGTACGCGCGCCGCCGCCTCTACCTCCGCGAGCTGAAACGGCTGCACGGCTACTCGGACAAGATGGCCGAGACGGAGGCCGACCTCATCTCCGCCACGCTCCGCTCGCACGCCCAGATGCACGACATGGTCGCCGTCGAGCTGGGCCACCGGGCGGTGCTGGACCGGTGGATTCCCCGTGAGGACGCGGAAGTGCGGGCCTTCCCGCGGGGCACCAGCGTGCACGTGCTGCCCGGCAACGTGCCCTACTCGACCACCGTCTCGCTGCTCCGGGCGTTGATCACCAAGAACGCCGCGGTACTCAAGTACTCCGCGGGTGAGCCCGCGACGGCTCTGGCTCTGGCACAGAGCTTCTGCGACGTGGACCCGGAGCATCCGGTCACCAGGTCGGTCTGCGCGGTGTTCTGGGAACGCGACTGCCCGCAGGGCCGGCGAGTACTCGGCGCCGCGGACGTGATCTGCGCGTGGGGCGGTGCCGAGGCCGTGACCGCCGCGCTGCGGGCGTGCTCGCCCGAAGGGGTCGTGGTGCCGTTCGGACCGCGGCGCAGCATGACCGTGGTCGGCCGGAACGCCGACCTCGCCCGGGCCAGCCGGGGCATCGCCCACGACGCGTCCATGTACGAGCAGCGCGCGTGCTTCTCCACCCACCAGGTGTTCACCGACGGCGACCCGGAGGCGCTCGCCGCGGGCATCGAGCGGGAGCTGATGTTCTACGCGGATCTGCTGCCGCGCACGGCGGTGACCGCCGACGAGGCCGCGCAGGTGTCGCTGGAGGCGGCCGCGCAGCGGTTCCTCGGTAGCTCGGTGCGCGGCGGGAGCTGGGGCACGGTGATCATCGCCCCGCCCGGGCGGGTGGTCGAACTGCCCACCGCGCGCACGGTTTTCGTCCACCCGGTAGCGGATCTGCGTGAGGTGTACGGCTGGGTGGACGCGGCCGTGCAGACGGTGGGCATGGCGCCGTGGTCGCTGGTGCACGAGCACCGCGACGAGCTCGCCCGCCGGGGCGTGTGCCGTTTCGTCGAGGCGGGTCTGTCGCCGCTGTTCCGCCTCGGCGGCACCCACGACGGGCTCCAGCCGCTGGTGCTGATGACCAGGATGGTCGCGGTCGAGGCGCCGCGGGCCGACTACGGCAAGAACGGGGTCGCCCCGGTCGACCAGTCGGAGTTCCTGGAACACAGCCGGCTACGCGACCTGCTGGTGTGACCCCCGATCAGATGTGAAAACCGAGAGAGACTGGAGTTCTTCGATGGATGTCGGCGTGATGTTGACGACCGCCCACCCGGACCACTGGACCGAGACAGAGGTCTTCGACTACACCATGGATTTCGCCGTGGAGGCGGACACGCTCGGCTACCAGTCGGCGTGGTTGCTCGAACACCACTTCACCCGCTACGGCTTGTGCCCGAACACCTTGACCATGGCCGGGTACGTGCTCGGGCGCACGAAGCGGATCAAGGTGGGCACGGCCGTCGTGGTCCTGCCGCTCGACCATCCCATCCGGATCGCCGAGCAGACCAACCTGCTCGATCAGCTCAGCCACGGCCGGTTCGTGCTCGGTGTCGGCCGCGGTTACTTTCCCCGGGATTTCGAGGCATTCGGCGTGGACGCCGGCAAGAGCCATGTCATCCAGTCCGAATACGTCGACATCATCCGGCAGATCTGGCGCGAGGGCACGGCGAAGTGGGACGGCGAGACCATCACGCTGCCCGACGTCACCCCGTTCCCGACCCAGTACACCCGGCCGGAGCCGGTGATGTACGGCGTCGGCCAGTCGCCGTCGACCATCGAGTGGGCGGCCTCGCGCGGCCTGCCGCTGCTGATGGCGCTGATCGGCTCGATGGAAGCGCTGCGGTCCAATTTGGACCTGTACCGGGAGATCGCGGAGAGCCACGGGTTCGATCCGGAGTCCATTCCGCACGCGCTGTGCTCGGTCGCGCACGTCGCCGCGACCACCCAGCAGGCCCGTGACGACATCTTCGGGAACATGGCGTGGTGGGAGCAGGAGCACGACAACGCCGCGTTCACCATGGAGCAGCTGGAAAAGCTGCCGAACTACCGCTTCCAGTACGGCGAATGGCAGGCCGCGGCGCTGCGCGGTGACCGCACCAACGAGGACTTCACCAACTACGCGCTGGAGCACAGCGTCGTCGGCAGCGTCGAGGACTGCGTCGGGAAGCTGGAGCGGGTCGCCGAGGAAACCGGGGTGCGCAACTTCCTGTTCGGGTTCGAGGCAACGCTCGACCGCGACCGGGTCCTCGACACGATGAACACGTTCGCCACCGAGGTTCTGCCGCGGCTTGGCTGGAAGCCCGACGCGGAGGCATGAGCATGAGCGTGGACGCCGCGCGAGCGGTGGCCCTGACCGGCGTGGCCGAGCTGGACCGGCTGATCTTCGAGCAGGACCACTGGTGGTCGCTGACCACGCGGGAGCAGGCCGACCTGCGGCTGCGCCTGGTCGCCGCCGCGGTGCGGCACCACCTCGACCGCAACCCCGACTACCAGCGGTTCGCCGACGTGGCGGGCTTCGACGTCGGGGAGATCGACGACCCGGCCGCGCTGGTCCGGGTCCCGCAGCTGCCGACGCCGCTGTTCAAACGCTGTGACCTGCGCAGCCTGCCGGCGGCCGACTGCTCGCTGTTCGTCAGCAGCGGCACCTCCTCGGGCACCCGCAGCCGGGTGTGGCGGGACGAGACGTCGCTGTACCGGCTGGCCGGATCCCTGCGCCCGGACGGTGACATCTGGGGCGACCTGTTCGGCGACGTCGACCTGGACCAGGATGGCCTGACCGTCCACTTGGGTCCGTCCCGCGCCGGGTCGGACGGCGTCTGGATCAGCTATGTGATGACGTTGATCGAGATGTTCACCGAGATCCGGCACTACGTGAGGGACGGCGTGCTGCACCTGGCCCTGGCGGCCGACGACCTCACCGCCGCGCTCGGCCGGGGCGCCTTCGTCGCGGTGGCCGGCCCGCCGGTGTTCGTCACGGAGTTGTTGCGCCACCTCGCCGAGCGGGATCGTCCGCTGGACGCGGGGAAGCGGGCCGTGGTGATCACCGGTGGTGGCTGGAAGCGGGACGGGGCGACCCGCCTCGATCCGGCCGAGCTGCGTGAGCTGGCGGTGCGCACGCTCGGCCTGTGCTCGGCCGATCAGGTGCGGGACGTGTTCAACCAGGTCGAGCTGAACACAGCGTTCATCGAGTGCGAGCACCACAACAAGCATGTGCCGCCGTGGGTGCAGGTCATCGTCCGGGATCCGCGCGATCTGAGCCCGCTGCCCGCCGGCGCCACCGGCCTATTGTCCTATTTGGACCCATCGGCGGCGAGCTTCCCATGTTTCCTGCTGGCCGAGGACCTCGGCTCGGTGGAGATCGACCGGTGTCCGTGCGGCCGCGGCGGCACCACCGTGCGGCCGTGGCGGCGGATCGACACGGCCGCGCACCACGGCTGCGCCCTGCGCCTGGCAACCAGCACCCGGCTCGGGTGAGAGGGAGGGACGAGACGATGCTGACCAAGACCTACGACCTGCGCACCGACTCCGGCCGCACGGTGGGCGTGTGGCGGAGCGCGGAGGACCCGCCCGCCGGCGCGCCGGTAGTGGTCGTGGCACCCGGGTTCGGGCAGCGCATGCGCAGCGCGGGCGCGATGACGCTGATGCTCACGCGCAACGGCGCCACCGTGTACCGGTTCGACTCGCTCGACCACGTCGGGATCAGCGACGGAGAGATCCACCGGTTCTGCATCACCTCGCTGTACGAGTCGCTGGCCACGGTCGTCCGGGACACGTGCGGGCGCGAGGGGGTGGATCAGGTGACGCTGGTGGCCACCAGCCTGGCCGCGCTGCCCGGTGTCCAGTTCGCCGCCAAGGAAGGCCGGGTGAACAACCTGGTGCTCGTCCTGGGCGTGGTCAACGGGCGCAACACGCTGCGGCAGGTGCTGGGCGGTGACCACTTCGACGACGACATCGACACGCTGCCCGGGCAGGTGCTGATCGACAAGCACTGGGTGGATCCGCGCCCGATCCACCGCGAGCACCGGGTCGTGGACTGGTGGGACGAGTCCGCCACGATCAACGCGCTGGCGAACTGCGCCAACCCGGTGTGCAACTACGTCGCCGTGGATGACGACTGGGTGGACATCGCCGACGTCCGGCGGGTGTTCGGCGCGGCCGGCCGGCCCAACCCGCCGGAGATCATCGAGGTGGCTCTCTCCGGGCACGCGTTGCTGCGGAATCCGGTGGCGCTCAAGGCGATGATGACCGACGTCACCCGCAGCGCGCTCGGCCTGGCGGCGGACGCCGAGGTGATCCTGCCGTCCTTCGAGGACATGGTCGAACTGCGTGGCGTCGAGCGGGACCTGGAGCGGGCGCACGCGGACGGACGTCCGGCGTGACCGCGCGGCGCCTGGCATCCGGTGGAGACGGGCACGCCACGCTGATGGACACCGGCTACAGCTCCTGCTACGGCACGGTCTACCGCACGCACTGGTGGTGGCAGTCCCGTGAGGACAACGTGATCCGGCTGGTGCGGGCGTTCCTGCCGCGCCGGGACGGCCGGGCCAAGATCCTCGACATCGGCTGCGGCGACGGGTTCATCTGGCCCCGGCTGGCCGCTTTCGGCTCGGTGGAAGGCATCGAGCCGGATCCGGTGCTGGTCGCCGCCGACTCGCCGAACCGGTCCCGGATCGAGCCGGCCGGCCTGCTCGAGGGGCGGGACCGGCCGGCCGACCACGACCTGGTGCTGATGCTGGACGTGCTGGAGCACATCGAGGACGAGCGCGCGGCCCTGGACCGGGTGACCACGCTGCTGGCCCCCGGCGGGATGCTCGTGCTCACCGTGCCCGCGCTGGGCCTGCTGTGGAGCGAGTTCGACGTGCTCAGTGGCCACCACCGCCGTTACCACCGGGCGGCGCTGCGGGCCGCGCTGCACCGGGCCGGGCTGCGCACCCTGTTCCTGCGCTACACCTACGCGTGGGCGGTGCTCCCGCTGTTCGCCCGGCGGCTGCTCTTCTCCGCCGACGCCGGCGAGCACAGCCATTTCGTCAAGCCGCCGGCGCGGCCGCTGAACACGGTGCTGCGCCGGCTGAGCCTGGTGGACCACGCGGTGACCAGGCGGCTGCCGGTGCCGTTCGGCAGCTCACTGACCGCGGTCGCGCTCAAACCTGTCAACCACACGGATCGCCCGGAGTAGGAGCCATGCCAACCAAGATGCCGCCGGGCCCGAGGCTGCCTCGGGTGGCACAGACCGCCATGATGATCTCCCGGCAGAACTCCTTCCTGCATGCCTGCCACCGCCGCTACGGTGACTGCTTCACCGTGCGCGTCTCCGGCCAGGCGCCGCTGGTGTACGTGGTCGACCCCAAGCTGGTACGCGAGGTGTTCACCGGTGACATGAACATCTTCCACGCCGGCGAGTCGAACGCCATGCTCGGTCCCGTTCTCGGTAAGAACTCGTTGCTGCTGCTGGACGAGGACGACGCGGTGCGCAGCCGTCAGCTGATGCAGCCGCCGTTTCACGGCAACGCGGTGCGCAGGCAGATCGACGAGATGACCCGGATCGCGGTGGCGGAGATGGCCGGATGGCCCGTCGGCCGGCCGTTCCCGCTGCTGCCGCGGATGCAGGCGATCACCCTCGAGGTGATCCTGCGCAGCGTGATCGGCGCGCACCAGCAGGAGCACCTCGACGAGCTGCGGGCCGCCGTGCGACCCCTGGTCGAGGTGCACGGCATCCTGCTGCTCGGCATGATCCAGCAGCGGCTGCTGCGGTTCCGGCCGTGGAGCAACCTGATCCGGGCCCGCGAGCACGCGATCGCCTGCCTGCTCAGGCACATCGCCCGCACCAGGGCGGATCCCGCGCTGGAGCAGCGGTTCGACGTGCTGTCGATGCTCATCCGCGCCGGCCACACCTCGGACGACGAGCTGTGCGACCAGCTGATCACCCTGCTCATCGCCGGGCACGAGACCACCGCGACCGCGCTGGCCTGGGCGTTCGAGCGGCTGACCCGCAACCCGGACGCGCTGGCCAGGGCCACCCGTGCGGCCGACGAGCACGACGAGTCCTACCTGGAGGCGCTGGTGATGGAGAGCCTGCGGATGCGGCCGGTGTTCCCCGACGTGGCCCGCAAGATCACTCGGGAGATCGAGCTCGGTGGCTACCGGCTGCCCGCGGGCACTCTGGTGGCGCCGTCGATCACGTTGCTGCACAACGACGATCGCTACTACCCCGAGGCGGCGGAGTTCCGCCCGGAACGTTTCATCGGGCGGGGTATGGGCTCC
>NZ_DASYTH010000262.1:0-36970 GCF_036002505.1 Actinophytocola sp.
GGTACCCGGCCATGACCGGCCTGCTGCGCCTCGCCGGGGACACCGGCGGACCTTCGTCACCCCGGCCGGCGCGCATCTTCGTGCCGGGCCGGCCGGCTGGCAGGAGCCACCCGCTCCCGGTCATCGAGCGCGACCTCACCGATCAGGTCTACATCCTCGGCACCGACACCGTCGACTTCAGCAGCCGGACCGACCATCAGCAGTTCCTGATCTTCCGCGGGTTGCTCGACGCCCTGCGCGACGAGGACCTGATCATCCGCCAGGACCCGGCGAACGTGGCCGTCCTGTCGCGCGGCGACGGCGTGTTCATCTGTTTCCGCCATCCGCAGAACCGCCTCGCCCCGCTCCAGGTCGCCCTGCGGATGCGCCCGCACTTCCCGGAGCTCCGGTTCGGCGTCAACGCCGGCCCCGCCACCTGGATCCTCATGCGCGGCGGCGGCACCGAGGTCATCTCCCATGCCATCAACTGGGCCGCCCGGGTCATGACCGCCGCCACCGGCAGCCAGGTCCTGCTCAGCGACCCTTACTACCGCACCATCGTCCAACCGTCCACCGACGACCTGCCCGAAGCCACCTTCCGCTTCGTCCCCGGACTCGCCACCAAACACGACGAGCCACTGCCGGCCTGGGAGGTCATCACCCGCTAGCGATCCCCGGTTCGCCGCGATGCCGGAAAAGGAGTCCCCAACTCCTTTCCACTTTCAACGTATAGCGCACCCGGGGGCTTGCGGCACGACCCGGGTCGTGCCGCAGAATCACCAACCCAAGGCCAGGACCTGTGGAAAAAGGGGAGTTGCGCAGTGCGTGTGTTGTTGTCGACGTATGACTCGCGTGGGGGCGTCGAGCCGCTGGTGGCGCTCGCGGTGCGGTTGCGGGAACTCGGCGCGGAGGTGCGGATGTGCGCGCCGCCGGACTGCGCGGAGCGGCTGGCCGAGGTCGGTGTGCCGCTGGTGCCGGTCGGCGAGCCGGTGCGCGACCTGGTGCACGGGGCGACGCCGCCGTCGGCGGCGGACGTGCCCCGGCGCGCGGCCGAGTTGATCGCCGCACAGTTCGACACGCTCGCCCCGGCCGCCGAGGGATGTGATGCGGTGGTGGCGAGCGGCTTGGTGCCGGCGGCGGCCGGTGCGCGGTCGGTGGCCGAGAAGCTGGGCATCCGCTCGGTACACGTGAGCTACTGCCCGATCTTCCTGCCGTCGCCGCACAACCGGCCGCACCCGCTGCCGGGCCGGCCGATTCCACCGGAGCTGACCGACGAACGAGAGCTGAACGATCTGGCCATCCAGAACTACAACGCGCTGTTCGGCGAGCCGCTCAACACCCACCGGGCACGGGTCGGCCTGCCGCCGGTGGACAACGTCCGCGACTACGTCTTCGCCGACCCGTGGCTGGCGGCGGACCCGACCCTGGCCCCCTGGCAGGAGACCTCGGAGCTCGACGCGGTGCAGACCGGTGCATGGATCCTGCCGGACGAACGCCCGCTCCCGGCCGGGTTGGGGGCGTTCCTGGAGGCCGGCACACCACCGGTGTACGTGAGCTTCGGCAGCATGCGCGCCCCGGCGGACCTCGCCCGGATGGCCATCGAGGCGATCCGCGCGCAGGGCCGCCGCGCACTGGTCGGGCGCGGCTGGGCCGACCTGGCCCTGATCGACGACCGGGACGACTGCTTCGCCGTCGGCGAGGTCAACCAGCAGGCACTGTTCGGCCGGGTGGCCGCCGTCATGCACCACGGCGGCGCGGGCACGACGACCACGGCCACCCGCGCCGGCGCGCCGCAGGTGGTGGTCCCCCAGATCGGGGACCAGCCGTACTTCGCCGGCCGGGTGGCCGACCTGGGCATCGGCGTGGCACACGACGGTCCGACGCCGACCACCGAGTCCCTGTCGGCCGCACTCGAAACGGCCCTGACCCCCGGGATCCGCGCCCGGGCGGCCGCCGTGGCCGGCGCGATCCGCACCGACGGGGCGACGGTGGCCGCGAAGTTGCTGCTCGAGGCGGTCAGCCGGGAAGAAGTGTCCGCGTGAACCGCTACGAAGACGAGCTTCGGTCCGAGCGGAACTACATCGCCGGGCTCTACGCGCGGCTCGACGCCGAGCGCGCCCGGGTGAAGGGTGCGTACGACGCGGCGTTGCGCGGAACCGGTGGGACACCCATGGAACGGGATGTCGAGGTGCGCGCGCTGGCCAAAGAGGCGAAACGGCTTGCCGTGGCGGACAACGGTTTGTGTTTCGGTCGGTTGGACACGATTTCGGGCGAGCATTCCTATGTCGGCCGGATCGGCCTTTTCGACGAGGAGAACGAGCACGAACCGGTGTTGCTCGACTGGCGGGCGCCGGCGTCGCGCGCGTTCTACGTCGCCACGGGCGCGAACCCGGAGAACATGCGCCGGCGCCGCCAGTTCCACACCCGCGGGCGGCACGTGGTCGATTTCACCGACGAGGTGCTCGGCCGCCCCGACGGTGCGGAGCGCGGGGACGCGGCCCTGCTCGCGGCGGTCAACGCGCCGCGCGGTGAGGGCATGCGCGACATCGTGGCGACGATCCAGGCCGAGCAGGACGAGATCATCCGGCTAGATCACCCGGGGGTGCTGGTGATCGAGGGTGGCCCGGGCACCGGGAAGACCGTGGTGGCGCTGCACCGCGTCGCGTACCTGCTCTACACGCAGCGGGAGCGGATGGAACGCCATGGTGTGCTCGTGGTCGGGCCCAACCCGGCGTTCCTGAACCACATCGGCCGCGTGCTGCCGTCGCTGGGCGAGTCCGACGTGGTGTTCATGACCACCGGCGACCTCGTGCCCGGTCTGCACGTCACCGCCGAGGACACGCCGGAGGCCGCGCGCCTCAAGGGCTCGCTGAAGATCCTCGACGTGCTCGCGGCGGCGGTCGCCGACCGGCAGCGGCTGCCGGAGCACCCGCTGCCGATCGAACTAGCCCTACCCGCCCACCGTCCCCCACAACATTTGGGGGACGTCACGGTGCGGATCGACGCCGAGACCGCGGAGTGGGCCAGGGAGGAGGCGCGCGCGAGCGGGCTGCCGCACAACGAGGCCCGCGAGGTGTTCACCGAGATCGTCACGTACGTGCTCACCGAACGGGCCATGACCCGGATCGGCCGGGGCTGGCTGACCCGATCCGACCGCGAGGCGTGGGAGCAGCTGCGGGCGGACCTGGTCAAGGACTTGGCGGAGGACGAGAAGTTCACTGCCGCGCTCGACGAGCTCTGGCCGGTCCTGACGCCGGAGACATTGCTGGCACCGCTGTACACGTCGGCGGAGCGGCTGCGCGCGGCGGGCGCCGACGAGGCGCTGCTGCGTACCGACGGCGACGGCTGGACGGTGTCGGACGTGCCGCTGCTCGACGAGCTGGTCGATCTCCTGGGTCGCGACAAGGCGGCTGACCGGGCCGCCGAGCAGGCGGCCGAGCGGGAGCGGAAGGCCGAGGCCGAGTATGCCGCCGGCGTGATGGACATCCTGAGGTTGGATTTCGAGGAAATGGACGAGGATGTCCTGGTGCGTGCCGACGACCTGCTCCACGCCGAGGGCCTGGCGGAGCGCTTCGACGAGCGCGACACCCGTGAGCTCGTCGAACGCGCCGCCGCGGACCGGGACTGGACCTACCGGCACATCGTGGTCGACGAGGCCCAGGAACTGTCCGAAATGGACTGGCGGGTGCTGATGCGGCGCTGCCCGGGCCGATCCTTCACGGTCGTCGGCGATCTCGCGCAGCGCCGGTCGGTGGCTGGGGCGACGTCGTGGGACACGATGCTCGAGCCGTACGCGGCCGGCCGCTGGGTCTACCGGTCGCTGTCGGTGAACTACCGCACCCCCGCGGAGATCATGGCCGTCGCCGCCGCGCTGCTCGCCGTGTTCGCGCCCGCGGTCCAACCACCGGACTCGGTCCGCGCGTCCGGTGTCCAGCCCTGGTCCCGGCGGGTCACCGAGGACGAGCTGCCTGCCGCCATCGAGGAGTTCGTCCGCGACGAAGCCGGTCGTGAAGGCACCAGCGTCGTGATCGGCCCACCGGGCGTGCCGGGCGCGGTGGTGCCCGCGCAGACCAAGGGCCTGGAGTTCGACGCCGTCCTGGTCGTGGAACCGGAACAGATCCTCGCCGGTGGCCCGCACGGCGCGGCCGACCTCTACGTCGCGCTCACCCGCGCCACCCAACGCCTCGGCGTCCTGCACCAGGGCCCGCTTCCGCAAGCTCTGACCGGACTCGCCGAAACCGGGACACCCGCCCGGACCAGAGGGTAGGTGAGGTCAGAAAGCCACGGGCAGGGTGCGCAGGCCCCGGATCACGAACTCCGGGCGGCGCTCGGGTTCGCCGGCCAGATGCAGAGCCGGCGTCCGGGTGATCAGGGCTGCCAGGGCGGCGGCGATCTCCACCCGGGCGAGGGGCGCGCCGACGCAGTAGTGGATGCCGGCGCCGAAGCCGAGGTGGGGGTTGGGGGAGCGGGTGACGTCCAGCGTGTCGGGGTGGTCGAACACCTCGGGGTCGCGGGCGGCGGCACCGAGCAGGGCGGCGATCCTGTCGCCCGGTGCGAGGACGTGGCCGGCGATCACCGTCTCGGCGGTGGCGGTGCGTTCGAACAACTGCAGCGGGGCGTCGTAACGGATGAGCTCCTCGACGGCGAGCGGGATCAGGGCGGGGTCGGCGACGAGGCGGTCCCACTGGTCGCGGTGGCGCATCAGCGCGAGGACGCCGTTGCCGATCACGTTGACCGTCGCCTCGTGGCCGGCCATCAGCAGCAGCACGGCGGTGCCGACGAGCTCGTCGGTGGTGAGGCGGTCGGAGCCGTCGCGCACCGCGACCAGATCGCTGATCAGGTCGGGCCCCGGCTCACGGGTCCGCCGGGCGGCCAGTTCCCGCAGGTACTCCACGAACTCGCCGGCCGCCCGCTCAGCCGCGGCGGCAGTTTCCGGTGCCAGCCCGTACTCGTACATCTTCACGATCGCGTTCGACCACGGCTGCAGCCGTGGCCGGTCCGCGTCGGGTACGCCCAGCAGCTCGCCGATCACCTCGACCGGCAGCGGCGCGGCGAGGTGCGCCAGCAGGTCCCCACCCGGCTCCAGCGAGCCGACCAGCCGCCCGGCCAAATCCCGCACCCACGGCCGCAACCGCTCCGTGTGCCCCCGGGCGAACGCCGCGGAGATCAGCTTCCGGAGCCGGGTGTGCCGCGGAGGTTCGCTCTCCAGCAACGAGTTCCGGTGCAGCAGGTTGAACGCCGCGAACCGGTCGACGGGCGTCCGGTCCCGCCAGATCCGCCCCAACCCCCGCGCCCGCAACGCCTCCGAACACGCCCCGTGCGACACCGCCACCGCCAGCCCCAACCCCTCGTGCCAGTGCACCGGCGCTTCCTTGCGCAGCTCGGCGAACACCGGGTACGGATCGGCGATGAACCGCGGATCACTGGGGTCGAACACCCGCAAACCGTAAGCCACGGCCGCGCCACGGCGCCGGCTCAGTTGGCGGCAAGGTGATCGAGTAGGCGTCTCACCGCGGAGACGAGTGGCGGCAGGTCCTCGGTGATCGTGGCTCTGACGATCCCGTGGGCGGTGTCGAAGTATCGGTGGGCCAGATGGTTGCGCATTCCCGCAACATCCATCCATGGGATGCCCGGCTCCTGGGCGAGCAGGTCCGGATCGATGGCCTTGACCGCTTCACCGATTTCGATCAGACGAACACGAACGGCGTCGAAGATCAGGCCGTCGTCCAGACCGCCACGGTTGACGTGGCTGGTGATCGCGTCGGTGGCGGCGAGAATGTCGGCCAGCCGCTGGTGGTCGCGGCGTTTCACAGGGTGATGGCCTCGGCCAGGACCTCGTCCCGGATGGCCGGCTTGAGGGTGTCGGCCGGCACGACGTCGACGTCGACCTTCAGTAGCTCGGCCAACTCCCGGTTCAGGCCGGCGAGACCTACCAGACCGACACCCTTGTCAAGGTCGACGAGCAGGTCGATGTCGCTGGCCCTGCTGTCGTCACCGCGGGCAGCGCTACCGAAGACCCGCACGTTGTGTGCGCCCCGCCGGGCAGCGGTCTCGAGGACCGCCCGCCGGTGCCGGCGCAGCCGTTTGCCGAGCGGACTGTCCGGCAGCCCATAACGATTTCGCGGTGCGGGTTCCAACTCGAGGCTCAGCTTGTGGCCGGTCGCCTCGATCAGCTTGGCCAGAGTGCTCAGGGCCGGTTCCCGCCGGTCGGACTCGTACGCGCTGATCACCGACTGCGCGACCTGGGCTCGTCGCGCGAGGTCCGTCTGCGAAAGATGGGCCTGGCGACGAGCTGTACGAATCATCGCTCCTGGGCTCATCTCCATGAGCAAGAGCCTATCACGGATTGTCTATAAGGTTCCCCGCAACTCGCTGGGGCGAACGCCAGCAAATCCTGAGCGGCGCGTGCGACGATGCGGGCCGTGCAGCCGGTCGTCGTCGCGCACCGGGGTGCCTCGACGCATCGAGCCGAGCACACCCTTGCCGCTTACGCGCTTGCGCTCGAGCAGGGCGCGGACGGGTTGGAGTGTGACGTCCGGCTGACCCGGGACGGGCATCTGGTGTGTGTGCATGACCGGCGGGTCGACCGGACGTCGTCGGGGCGCGGCGTGGTGAGCACGTTGACGCTGGAGCACCTGCACGGGCTGGACTACGAGAGCTGGCATGTGGAGCCGCCGGAGCACGCCGACGACCTGGTGACCACGCACCGGACGACGCCGCGGCGGGAGCGCCGGAGCGGGGTGCTGACGCTGGAGTCGCTGCTCGAGTTGGTGATCGACACCGGGGCGACGCTATTCGTCGAGACCAAGCATCCGGTGCGCTACGGCGCGCTGGTGGAGGCCAAGCTGGTGGCTCTGCTGAGCCGGTTCGGGCTGGCCAAGCCACCGTCCAAAGAGGACTCGCCGGTGGTGCTGATGTCGTTCTCCGCCCGGGCCGTGAAGAGGATGCGGGAGCAGGCCCCGAGCCTGCCCACCGTGCTGCTGCAGGAAACCCTCCCGCTTGTGCGGCGGGACGGTTCGCTGCCGCCGTACGCCGACCTCACCGGCCCGGACGTGGCCCTGCTCCGCGCCGACCCGGACTATGTGGCCCGCAGCGCCCAGCACGGCCACGGCACGTACTGCTGGACGGTCGACGAGCCGGCGGACATCCTGCTCTGCCAGCGGCTCGGGGTCCGGTTCCTGGCCACGAACTCGCCGGCGGCCACCCGCGCGGTGCTCGACGGCAACCCGGACGGTAACGTCGCGATCCGGTGAGACCGCCCGGTTGAACAGGAGCGCGAACGGTGTCCAAGCGATCGGCCGTAAAGGCCCGCAAGACCTCCCCGGACGGGATCAACCCGCGCCAGGCCTGCCCGTGCGGTTCCGGCAAGCGGTACAAGGCCTGCCACGGCGCGGCCGGTGGCGCGGTGGACGTTCCGGTGGCGCGCCCGTTCGAGGGCCTGTCCGCCGAGTGCGAGCTGGTGGCGCTGCGGGAGTTCGTGCCGTCGGCGACCGCGGTGTTGACGCTGTCCCAGCCGGGGGAGCGGGCCGTGTCGCTGGCCACCGTGCTGCCGATGGCGGCGGCCGCGGTGGTGCGCGCGGACGGCTCCGCGATGGTCGGGCTGCAGGTGCAGACCCGGTCCAGCGACATCAGCCGCGACCTGGCCCGGGCGGTCCGCTGGGCGCTGTCGGCCGAGCCGGGCGACGCGCTGCCGGTGGTGGGCCCGGACGGAGAATCCGACCGGCTGCAGGACATCCTGGTCACCGACGCCGCCCTCGAGCCCGAGCTGCACACCGACTTCTCCTGGTGGATGCCGCCGGACACCGAGCCGACCGGCGAGGTGGCATTGTCTCTGGAGCGGGCCAACGACGCGATCCTGCCGACCGAGCGGATCGGACCGGGCGCGTACTGGGTGAATGCCGGAGAGAAGGCGCACCTGCGCTGGGTGCGGCCGGAGCCGGAGGAGCGCCTGCTGGCCGCCCTGGCCAGGCTGTCCGCCCGGGGTGAGCTGCCGCTCGGCGAGGGCTCCCGGTACGCCGGCTCGTTCCGGGCGCACGGGCTGCTCGTCCCGGTCTGGGACCTCGATCCCGAGTCGCACGTCCGAGAATGGGCCGACCCGGTCGCCGAGCTGGGTGACCGGCTCGAATCCGCTCTGTCCTCATTGGACAGTGAGCCGCTCACCGCGGACGAGCGCCGGGCCCGGGACGGTCTCATCGGACGACAAATCACGATTCGCTGAAAGTTGGAAACAACAGGGCAACCACCCGCGACCCGATAAGCGTGCTCCTACCGACGGCCTGACCCAGCCAGGCGGAAGGAGACGAGCGGTGGCCATTGTGGTGACCGCGCTCGGCAGCAGCGCGCGCTCCGGGCAGGGCTGGGTTAGGGGTGCCGCAGCGATGAGCGAGTCCGCGGACTTCGCCGAGTTCGTTCGAGTGTCGCTCCCCGGGCTGCTGCGGTACGGGCACGCGCTGACCGGGAACCCGCACGACGCGGGTGACCTGGTGCAGACGGTGCTGGAAAAGATGGGTTCGCGGTGGTCCTCGGTGGTGGCCAAAACCGGCGACCCGCTCGCCTACATCCGGCGCTCGATGGCCAACGCGCACGTCAGCCGGTGGCGCCGGACCCGGCGGGAGAGCCTGGTCGCGGACGTGCCACAAGCCGGGTTCACCGCCCCGCGCTACTCGTTCGAGGACGAGCCGCTGTGGCTGGCCCTGCGCAACCTGCCGCCGCGGCAGCGCGCGGTGATCGTGCTGCGGTACTACGAGGGGCTCTCCGAGGTGGAGATCGCCCGCACCCTCGGGGTCACCCGGGGCACCGTGAAGAGCCAGTCCAGCAAGGCCATGGCCACCCTGCGGGTCCGTCTCGCCGAACCCCCCGAGACGACCCGGCAATCCACAACTCCGGCCACCCTGGCCGAGTTGGAGGACAGCGCATGAACATCGACGACGAACTGCACCGCCTGTTCACCGACGACCGGCTCGACCTGCCGGTCCGCACCGGCGCCGAAGCCGCCGTGGTGGCCGGGGCTCGCCGGCTCCGGCGCCGCAGAACCGTTGTCACGGCCGCGGTCGGCACCGCCACGGTCGTCGCCCTGTTCGCCGTCGCCGCCTCGCTTCCCCGTCTCGTCGGCTCCGAGCCGGGACCGGCCGCCGGCCCGGAGGTCGCCGCCGAGACCACCCTCAGCACGGTGCCGTCACCGCCGTCCATCTCGACCGGCTCCGGCGCCACCGTCGTCCCCACGTCCGCGCCGAACGCCGAGCCCAAGCCCGGCCGCGGCACCACCCGCCGGAACCCGCCCGCTTCCGGCGGTTCCACGTCCTCGACCCCGAAGGTTCCGCCCGCGCTGGCGATCGGCCCGGTCGGCTACCTCGGCCTGCGCCTGGGCATGAACAGCGAGACCGCCGAGGCGACCGGCCTGCTCGTGCCGGACCAGCCGCCCACGCAGGGCTGTCAGGGCTACGACTACCGCACCCAGCCGACCGGGCCCGACCAGCACGCGGTGCTGATCTCCGCCAGCTACGGCATCGCCAGCATCACCGGCCGCCCGGACGCGGTCACCCCCGAGGGCATCTCCGCCGGCTCCACCGAAGAGGACGTGAAACGCGCCTATCCCGCCGCGACCCAGGCTTCGGGCCAGTGGCTCGCCAGTGCCACCGCCACTGCGCAATACGTCTTCACCCTGAAGGACCAGACCGTCGCCGAGATCCGCCTCGAGTTCAAAACGCACGACTGTTGAGTGCTGGTCATGCAGTGAATGCCTCATTCAGTGCGCTGGACGCAGCGAATGAGGCATTCATAGCGCTTGACTACAGCGCACCGCCGGCGGCACGGGGGGCGAGGGGGTCGTCCCCGGTGTCGCCGACGCTTTCCCGGGCCAGGAAGTTCTCCACGTCGAACAGGTTGCCGTCGGCGCGCCTGACCACGTTGAGCATGGTGGACATCTGCGCGACCTCCTCCACCTGCTCCTTGAGAAACCACTGCATGAACTGCTCGCCCTTGTAGTCGTCCTCGTCGCGGGCGGTTTTGGCCAGGGCGATCACCTGCTCGGTCACGTCGCGCTCCTGGTTCAGCGCCAGCTCGATCAGGTCGGCGGCGGTGCTGAAGTCGTTGCGCACCTCGGGGACGCCGGGGATCGCCGGCTGGATGTCGTTGTCCAGCAGGTACTGCACGACCATCATCGCGTGGTTGCGCTCCTCCAGCGCCTGCCGGTAGAAGTGCTTGGCGAGCTGTGGCAGGTCCTGGCCGTCGAACCACACGGCGAGCGCGACGTACTGCTGCGCCGCGCTGAACTCGTTGCGCACCTGATCCTGCAATGCCTGCTGGAACTTGCTGACCATTCGGACAACATACCGCCGTCGCCCGCCGGTCACCTGTTGCTCTTCCACCGTTGGCACAGATGTGGTGAAAATGAGTAACCACCACCTGTGTCGGAGAGGAGCCAGATGCCCACCCTTCGCAAGGTTCTACTCGTCACCGCCGCCGTCGCCACCCTGACCGTGGCCGGCGCGTCGTCCGCCGCCGCGGACAGTTCCCGGTGCACCGTGGACAGCGCGTGCGCCGGCCGGGCCACGTTCACCTCGCTCGGTGAGGTCTTCCACGTCTTCGACCAGGTCGCCGACGGACACTCGGCCGTCGCGCTGTACTGGCTGCCGGACGGCTCCGGCCCGACCATGATCTGGAACTCCAACGGCAACGGCTCGGACGTCACGGCCGACCTCGAACTGCCCGAGGGCAGCTGGATCACCTACCGGGTCTGCCTCGGCGAGGGCGGTCCCAAGCAGGTGATGCTCGAGACCTGCAGCGCCCCGATCACCGACTACGCCTGAGGAGAGAGCATGAACAAGCTGAACCGCCGCCTGTTCCTCGTCTCCGGCCTGGCCGCCGGGGGCGCCCTCGCGCTGCCGAACCTGGCCGGCGCCGGCCCGTCCATCGCCGCCGTACGCGACCCGTTCCTGCTCGGCGTGGCCTCCGGCGACCCCCGCCCGGACGGCATGGTGTTGTGGACCCGGCTCGCGCAGGCCCCGCTCGACGTCGGCGGCGGCATGGGCAGCACGGCCGTCCCGGTGGAGTGGCAGGTGGCCACCGACGAGGCGTTCACCAACATCGTGCAGACCGGCACCGAGACCGCGGTCCCCGCCGAGGGCTTCAGCGTGCACGCCGAACCGCGCGGGCTGCCCGCCGGCGCGGAGTTCTTCTACCGCTTCCGCGCCAACGGGTTCATCTCGCCGGTCGGCCGCACCCGCACCGCACCCGCGCCCGGCACCACGCCCAGCACGCTGACCTTCGCCGTCGCCTCCTGCCAGCACTTCGAGGAGGGCTGGTACCACGCGCACCGGTTCATGGCCGCCGACGACCCGGACCTGATCCTGTTCCTCGGCGACTACATGTACGAGAAGGCGTCGGGCCTGGCCACCCGGGTGCGCTGGTACGTCGACTTCGACGAGACCGACGTGCTCGACGAGTACCGGCAGAAGTACGCGCAGATCCGCACCGACCCGAACATCCAGGCCGCGCACGCCGCCGCGCCGTGGCTCGCGGTGTTCGACGACCACGAGCTGAAGAACAACTGGTGGGGCGTCTCGTCCGACGTCCCGGACACCCGCAAGCAGGCGTCGTTCCAGGCGTTCTGGGAGAACATGCCGCTGCCCAAGGCGATGAAGCCGGTCAACGCGGCGATTCCGCTCTACCGCAGGGTGGGCTGGGGCGCGCTGGCCCGCTTCCACATGATGGACACCCGGCAGTACCGGTGGAAGCAGGCGCCGAACAACAACAACACCAACTGCACCGAGCTGCGCCGGGCCGACCGCACGCTGACCGGTGCCGCGCAGGAGCAGTGGCTGCTCGACGGGTTCGCCGCCGGCGGCTCCCGCTGGGATTTCCTTGGCCAGCAGGTGTTCTTCGCGGCCAACGACACCGACGGCGCATCGTCCACATGCGACGTTAACGAGGACGCCTGGGACGGCTACCCGGCCAGCCGGCAGCGGATCACCCAGGGCTGGGTGGACCGCGGGGTGCGCAACCCGGTGGTGCTGACCGGAGACGTGCACCGGCACTGGGCGAACAACCTGCGGCTCAACTACGTCGACCAGAGCTCGCCGTTCGTCGGTACCGAGCTGGTGGCCACCTCGGTCACCTCCACCGGTGACCCCGGCGCGACCGACAACCCGCCGCAGGTGCCGAACAACCCGCACCTGTACTACGTCGGCAACCACCGCGGCTACGTCCGGGTCCGGGCCTCCGCGGCGCAGCTCACCGCGGACTTCATGAAGGTGTCCTCGGTGGTGCAGAAGGACCCGACGAAGGTGACCCGGTCCGTGCGCAAGAGCTTCGTGGTCGAGGACGGCGTGCCGGGAGTGCAGGAGCCATAAAGGTTTGCGTCACCGGGTGGCCCGCGCCGACGATGAGGCATGGGCTACCCGGAGGACGTTCCCACGCTGACCGACGGTCTCGTGACGCTGCGCGCGTACACGCTCGACGACCTGGACGGCTGTGTCGAGATGTGCACCGATCCGGAAAGCGCCGCCTGGACGACGATCCCGGTTCCGTACGGCGCCGAGGACGGGATCTCCTGGATCACCAAGGCGGTGCCGCACCTGTGGGCGGAGGGCACCGCGCTGGAGTTCGCCGTCGAGGCGCCCCATGCCGACGGCGTTCGCCGCTATTCCGGCGGGTTCTCGTTGCGGCCGCGTGAGGACGGCGTCGCCGGCGTCGGTTTCTCCGTCCACCCTGGGGCTCGAGGCCGCGGTGTCGCGCGCCGGGCGCTCACCCTGCTGGTGGACTGGGCCTTCGCCGAGCGCGGGGTCGAGCTCGTCGAGTGGCACGCCTACGTGGGCAACTGGGCGTCCCGCCGGGTGATGTGGTCCTGCGGGTTCAGCTTCGACGGCACCATCGCGGCGTACCAGGTGCAGCGCGGGGAGCGTCGCGACGTCTGGGTCGGCACCCTGCGCAGGTCCGATTCCCGCTCGCCGGAGAACGTGTGGTTCGACCCGCCCATCCTGGAGACCCCGCGCCTGCGCCTGCGCCCGTTCGTCGAGGCCGACGTGGCCAGGCTGGACGAGATGGCCCACGACGAGCGCAGCCTCCATTTCGGCGGCCGGATCCGCGGCGCCCGTCCCGACGGCGCCGCCCACCTGCTGCGCATCCGCGAGCAGTGCGCCTCCGGCCGGATGATCAACTGGTGCATCGCCGATCGCGTCACCGACACGCTCCTCGGCAAGATCCAGATCTTCGACCTGGAAGGCCTCGACGACTCCGAGGTCAAACCCGGCTACCTCGTGCACCCCGACGCCCGCGGCCGAGGCGTCCTCACCGAAGCCCTGAAGGCCGTCGTGGAGTGGACCTTCCGCCCCGTCGCCCAAGGCGGCTTCGCCAAACGCCGGATCACCATCTCCACCGCCGCCAGCAACACCGCGTCCCGCCACGCCGCCGAGCAGGCCGGCTTCACCCTCGCCTGCACCAACCCCACCGCCTTCACCCTCGGCCCCCACTCCTTCGACGACGAGGTCCTCTACCACCTCATCAACCCGAACTGGACCCCTCCCACGACCGAGTGAACCTCCAATCGCGACGTGCGTGAACAGTTGGCAGGACCGGCCGCTCGTGTAGCATCGATGGCAGCCTCGCCGCTAGGTAGAGGAAGTGAGCCCGGGTAGGCCCGCCGGACGACGGGAGCCCGGGCTTCGCGCTTTCCGGGTCTTGCCACAACGCCGAGATTCACAACCTCGGTCACCGTCGGCGCGACTCGGCGCCGCCAGTCACTGCCTGCTCCGTAGGCCCAGGCGACGGCATCGGGGATGGCCAGACACGGATCGTCGTGCGGTAGCAGGTGCTCGTAGGACATCCGCTCGCGCACGGATTCGTATCGGGTCAGCATCCGGTGGATCAGCGCCCGGTCGGTCGCGTCGGCCTCGCCCCGCGACTCGATGACCAATCGGCGCGTGTCCCAGGAGATCACATCGTCGAGCAGTCGCTCGAGGCATACGGCTCGCACACGGTCCGGTCGGCCGCAACCAAGATAGATCTGGGCTCGTGCACCATGTGTCACGAACTCTCCGAGGATCTTTCTCCGTCGACTGTCGTTTTCGGCCTGGAAGTGGATCCGCCGCTCGCCGGGCAGGAGCAGGTTGCGGACCAAGCAGCGCAGCCTGTCCAGCCGGCCCGGTGGCACAACCGCCGCGGCCAGCAGGTAGGTGCCGCCGCGCCGCGACTCGTCGACGAAGACATGAACACTCACCGGTGCAGCATCGGTCAGGGGACTGACAACCTTGAGTGAGTGATCGGCTACAGGGGGGTGGCAAGCAGGACATGCAGCAGGGCCCGCCGTTCGGCCGAGGCGAAGGGCATTCCCGAGCAAGCCGGCTGTATCCTGCCCCCTGTCGACTTCCCCGGCTCAAGCCCGCCCGGCAGTCCTCCCACGACCGAGTGAACGTCTAGCGGCGCTGACCTTGAACGGTTGGCAGGACCGGCCGGTCGTGTAGCATTGAAGGCAGCCGAGGCCAGTAGGCCGAGGAAGTGAGCCCGGGCAGTGCTCGTCGGACGGCGAGAGCCCGGGCTTCGCGCTACTGAGGACCTGTTCGGTCGACCGGTGCGGGTGGCGCAACCGACGTCAATCACCTTCTCCACGGTCGGTTCAATCCGTCGGCGCCATTCACCACCAGCTTCATAGCACCATGCGACCGCATCGGCGATCCACAATGCCGGTTCCTCGTGCGAATACAGGTGCTGATAGGGCACTAAATCGATGAGTTGGGTGTTGGTTGCAAGAAGGGTCGACCGGATGACGTGCCGGTCAGAATGATTGCCGTCCAACCAGCGCGTATCGAGGACCAGGCGGCGCAGGCCGATGGGAACAAGATCACTGACGAGTGCTCGGAGACCTGCCTCCCGGACGGCATCTGCTTGACCGTGGCCGACATAGATCCGTGTCCTTACCCGGGCCGACACAATTGCTGCGGCAATGTCCTTCTTGACCGTGTCGCGTTCGGACTTGAAGTGCAGCTTCCGTTCGCCCGGCACACGGAGGCTCCGCATGAGAACCCGGGTCTGATCGAGGTCGCTTGGCCGCAGCACCGCCGCAGCCAGGAGATACAGGCTGCCCCGGTGGGACTCGTCGACGAAGACGTGCAGACTCACCGGAGCAGCATCGGTCAGGGGACTGACAACCTTGAGTGAGTGATCGGCTACAGGGGGAGGCGGGTGATGGGGCAGGACATGCAGCGGGGGCCGCCGCGGCCGGTGCCCAGTTCGGAGCCGGGGATGGGGAGGACCTCGATGCCGGCGTCCTCCAGTCTGGCGTTGGTTTCGATGTTGCGTTCGTAGGCGACGACGACGCCGGGGGCGACGGCGAGGGTGTTGTTGCCGTCGTCCCATTGTTCGCGTTCGGCGGTGACCGGGTCGAGGCCGGTGTCGATGACGCGGAGGTGGTCGATGCCCATGGCGGACGCGGCGGCTTGGAGAAACGGGATCGGGCCGGTGACGCGGACGCCGTCGGGGCCGTCGGGGGACAGGGGATAGGCCTGGAGGGTGTCGCGGACGGCGGGGTACATGACGACGGCGTCGCGGTCGACCATGGTGCAGACGGTGTCGAGGTGCATGGTGGCGCGGTCCTGGACGATCGGCACGGCGAGGACGGTGTGCGCGAGGCCGTCGGAGAACGCCGAGCGGGCCAGGGATTCGGCGCCGGCGGGGGTGGTGCGTTCGCCGACGCCGATGGCGAGGACGCCGGGGCCCAGCAACAGCACGTCGCCGCCTTCGACGGGGGCGGAGTGGGCGCCGTAGGCGCGGCCCGCGGTGCGGAAGCGGGGATGGTAGGCGTAGATCAGGTCGAGGAGCGCGGTTTCGCGGCTGCGGGCGGGCATGGCCAGCGACGCGATGGCGACGCGGTCGCCGATCCACACCGAGGAGTCGCGGGTGAACAGCAGGTTCGGCAGCGGGGGGACGACGAAGTCGTGCGGGTGGTGCATGCGCCGAACCAGTGAGGCGCCCTCGGCGGCGGGGAGCTCCTCGAACGTCATGCCGGCCATGAGGACGCCGGCCATCGCCTGGTCGTCCACAGTGGACAGATAGGACTCGAGTGAGTCGGCGAGCTCGTTGCCGAGGCGGCGCCGGTCGACCGCGGCTGCCACGGCCGCGGTGCGGGCGCGCTCGTCGGCGAGCGCCGTCACCAGCGCGTCGGCCAGCAGGACCACCTCGACGCCGCGGGAGCGCAGCACGCCGGCGAACGCGTCGTGCTCCTCCTGCGCCCGGCCGACCCACGGGATGCTGTCGAACAGCAGCTGGTCGTTGTTCCGCGGGGTCAGCCGCTTGAGCTCGGCGCCCGGCCGGTGCAGCAACACCGCACGCAGCGGCCCGACCTCGCTGTCCACCCGGGGCGCCGGCCACGGCTCCGCGGCGATCTCCTCCGCTACCACGTCAGGGAGCGTAACCAGTCGGTAAGGCCCATCCGTACGCATACCGGGCACCATGGGCGCATGAGTCGCCTGTTCCGCCGGCCGGTCACCTGGGTCGTCGTGTCCGTCGTGGTCGTCGGTGCGGCCGTCGCGCTGTACCTGTTCCAGCCGTGGAAACTGTTCACGCACAGCCGGATCGACGAGGCGGCCCCGGTCGCCGCCGCGCCGGCCGCGCCCGCGCCGGCCACCCCGGGTGCCACGACGACGGCCAGTCCCCAACCACGGAACGAAGTCCTCGCCCAGGGGCAGTTCGTCACGCAGGAGCACCCGACCAGTGGCACCGTCCAGCTGATCCGGCTCGCCGACGGCTCCCGGGTCCTGCGCTTGGAGAACTTCACCACCTCCGACGGCCCGGACGTGCACGTGTGGCTCTCCGACGCGCCGGCGGGCGGCCCGGACGGCAGCTACGACGACGGCCGCTATGTCAAGCTCGGCAAGATGAAGGCCACCGAGGGGAACCAGAACTACCCGATCCCGGCCGACGCCAAGGTGGACGGCCTGCGCAGCGCGGTGATCTGGTGCGACCGGTTCAACGTCGCGTTCGGCTCGGCCCCACTCACGTTCGCGCCGGGAGCTTCGGCGGATCCTCGGTAAGCAGCGGCTCGAACAGGTCGCCGTGCTCGTCCACCCGGTCCAGCACGTCGTCGGCGGTGAACACGAGATCCTCGGGCCGGCGGCAGCGCTCCACCTCGCGCCAGGTGATCGGCGTGGACACGGTCGGCCGCTCCCGGGCCCGCAGCGAGTACGGCGCCACCGTGGTCTTGTACTGGTTGTTCTGGCTCCAGTCGATGAACACCTTGCCGGGTCTCAGGTTCTTCGCCATCTTCGCGACGACCAACCCCGGTTCCGCGGCGGCGAGCTTCTCGGCCAGCGCCTTGGCGTAGCCCGACGGGGCGTCCGCGGCGCTGGTGGTGATCGCGCAGTAGAGCTGCATTCCCTTGGAGCCACTGCTTTTCGCCACCGGTTCGAGCCCGGCCGCCGCCAGCTCGTCGCGCAGCAGCAACGCCACCCGGCAGCATTCGACGATGGTGGCCGGCGCCCCGGGGTCGAGGTCGAACACGAGCCGGTCCGGCGGGTGCTTCCCGCCCCGTGGCGCCACTGTCCACTGGGGAATGTGCAGCTCCAGTGAGGCCAGGTTGGCCACCCACACCAGCGTCGCCAGGTCGTCCACGACCGCGAAGTCCAGGGTCTCCGCGCCGGTGGTGCTGCCCGGCGTCTCCACGCTGACCGTGCGCACCCAGTCCGGCGCGTGCCGGGCGGCGTTCTTCTCATAGAAGGACTGCCCGTCGACGCCGTTGGGGTAGCGCCGCATGGTCAGCGGCCGCCCGGTCACGTGCGGCAGCAGCAGCGGCGCGATCCGCGAGTAATAGTTGATCACCTCGCCCTTGGTGAACCCGTCCGACGGGTACAGCACCTTGTCCAGGTTGGACAGCTTCAGCCGACGTCCCTCGACGGAGACCAGCACGTCACCGTCCATCGGGCAGCTCCATGATCTCCACGTCCTCCGGCCCCTTGTCCGTCCGCAGCCCCCGCCAGCGCGGCGCCCGCAGCCGGCCGTCCGCCGTCCAGTTCAGGAACTCCACCTCGCCGACCAGCGACGGGTCCACCCAGTGCGCGCCCTTGGCCCGGTCCCGCGGCACCTCGTTGACGAACGGCGGCGTCTTCCGCTCTACCGCCCGGAGTTTCGCGATCAGTGACTTGAGCACGTCGTCGGTGAATCCGGTCCCGACCTGCCCGACGTACCGCAGCCCCTCGGGCGTCGGCACCCCGATCATCAGCGAGCCGAGTGTGTCCTCGCGCCGCCCCTCGCCCGGCCGCCAGCCACCGACGATGACCTCCACCGGCCGGGTCTCCGCGATCTTGACCCAGTCCGGCGAGCGCCGCCCCGGGAAGTACCGCGACGCCAGCCGTTTCGCGATCACGCCTTCCAGCCGCTGCTCCCGCGCCGCCTCGGCCACCGCGGCACCCTCGCCCACGTAGCTCGGCGAGGTGTGCCAGTTCGGCCCGGCCAGCTCCAGCCGCTCCAGCAGCTCCCGCCGGTCGGAGTACGGCAGCTCCAGAGTGGACCGCCCCTCCAGGTGCAGCACGTCGAAGATCAGGTACGTGATCGGCGTTTCCGACACCGCCCGCCGGATCGCCCGCTCGCCCTCGGCGTGGATCCGGTGCTGCAGCGCGTAGAAGCTCGGCCGGCCATCGACGAGCGCGACGATCTCCCCGTCCAGCCACACGTCGGTGCTGCCCAGCTCCTCGCCCAGGAACCGCAACTCCGGGTACCGCGCGGTGATGTCGTTGCCCTTGCGCGCGTGCAGCCGCAGCCGGCCGCCCTCGACCCGGGCCAGTGCGCGCACCCCGTCCCATTTGAACTCGTACGCCCAGTCCTCGTCCTGGTCCACGGGCGGGAGGACCCCGGGCGTGGCCAGCATCGGCTCGAGCTCCTCGGGCAGCGGCGTCCAGTCCGACTCCTGCGGCGGATCCGAGCGCCGCACCATCCAGTCCTTGGTTTCCTTGCCGCTGCGGAAGAACGTGTACTTCCCGCGCACCCGCCCGCCGGAGAGCACGACCTGGACCTCGCGGTCGCTCCACTTGAGTGTCTCGTAGGTGCCGCGGTCCCAGATGAACATCCGACCGCCGCCGTACTCGCCCTTCGGGATCGTGCCCTCGAACGTGGCGTACTCCATCGGGTGGTCCTCGGTGTGCACGGCGAGCCGGATGTCGCCGGGCGTGGGCGGCAGGCCCTTGGGCACCGCCCAGGAGACCAGCACGCCGCCGCGCTCCAGCCGGATGTCCCAGTGCAGCCGCCGGGCGTGGTGCTCCTGGATAACGAACGTGTTGTCGTTGCCCTTCGGCAGCGCGTCCTCGATCGGCACCGGTTCCGGGGTGCGGCCGGGGTCGCGCTTGCGCCGGTACTCGTCAAGGTCGCCCATCGCCCCTCATTGTGGCCGAAACCTCGGCAAACTGGTTGAAACGTTGTTATAAAACGCTGTACCGTCCGCGCCATGACGACTCTCGTGCTCACCGACGCCAGCCGGGTCATCGGCGGGCTCGTGCTCCTGACGGTGCCGGGGATCCAGTTCGGCGGCTACTTCCTGCTGCGCATCCACGGCGGCACCTACAACTTCAACGACTTCCAGAAGGCCTTCGCCCGCGCCATGCACGCGCACGCCGGCGTCCTGGTGATCCTGAGCCTGGTCTGCCTGCTTCTCGCCGACGCCGCGGGCCTCACCGGGTTCTTCGGCTGGACCGGCCGGCTCGGCGTCCCCCTCGCGGCGCTGCTGATCCCGGGTGGCTTCGCGGCTTCCGCGCTGGTCGGCAAGGGCGAGATCACCAAGCCCAACAGGTTCATCTGGCTGATCGGCGCCGGCGCGGTCACGCTCGCCGTCGGGGTGCTCTCGGTCGGGATCGGCCTGCTCGCGGCAGCGTAGGGCGATGAAGGGGGCCTTTCTCACGCCCAGTGCGAGGAAGGCCCCCTTCATCGCACTCCGACCTAGGGAAGCCAGGAGACCTTGCCGCGGAGCACCGAGTAGCCGACGAACGCGACCACGTCCAGCAGGGTGTGCGCGATGACCAGGGGCCACAACCGGTTGGTGCGCTGCCAGACCCGACCGAAGATCAGGCCCATGACCAGGTTGCCGAGGAAGCCGCCGAAGCCCTGGTAGAAGTGGTACGAGCCGCGCAGCACGGCGGCGGTGAGCAGGGATGAGTTCTCCCGGAGGCCGAGCTGGCGCAGCCGGGTGATCAGGTAGCCAACGACCAGGACCTCCTCGGCCCAGGCGTTCCCGGCCGCGGAGAGCGTCAACGCGATCGGCCGCCACCACGTGTCGTCCAAAGTGGACGGTAGGACGGCGAGGCTGGCGCCGAGCCGGTAGGCGACCAGGTACAGCACCAGCCCGGGGATGCCGATCAGCGCGGCCAGCCCGGCGCCGGTCAGCAGGTCGCGGCGCACCCGATCCCGGTCGAGCCCGATGGCCGCGAGCCGGATCCCCGCGCGCCACAACAGGTACAGCCCCAGTGCCCCCCACGCGACGAGCTGGGCGGCGCTGAGCAGCTGCTTGAGCAGGTCGATGAAGTCGATCGTCGCCTGCGGCACGTTGAGCGCCACCGCTTGTTTGTTGAGGGGTTCCGGCCGGAGCAGCGAGTCCACAAGCGACAGCAGGCTGCGCAACCCGGACATGCCCAGGGTGACCGCGAAGACGATCACCAGCTCGGTCACGATCGCCCGGCGCTCCCGCGGGTCTGTCACCGGTGGCAAAGGGTTCACCGATCGTGTAATTGACGTCATGGTCCCTTTCAGGATCTGCTGGCGGCGTGCAGACGAGTCCCACGGTCCAGCGCCGCAGGCTAGCCGGTGAACTGCGAAAACTACGTGAGTCCAAGCGGCTTGGCCACGCCGACGTGGCCGACATGCTGAGCTGGTCCGCGTCCAAGGTCTACAAGATCGAGGCGGCCCTGGTCGGCACGAAGCCCCGCGACCTCACCGATCTCCTCGACATCTACGGCGTCGACGACCCCGGCGAGCGCGAGCGCCTCTCTGACCGCGCCCGCGCCTCCACCCAGCCCGGTTGGTGGCGCAAGTATCGCGACGTGATCTCCGCCCAGTACTCCGAGTACATCGGTCTGGAGACCGAAGCCTGCGAGGTCCAGACCTATCAGCCCCAGCTGATCCCTGGGCTGTTCCAGACCGAGACCTATGCGCGTGCGCTGGCCGCCGGCGCCTATCCGGACCAACCGATCGAGCGGTTCGAGCGGCAGGTAGCCGTGCGCATGGCCCGCCAAGCCCGATTGTTCGAAGCCAGCCCGCTTCGGGTCTGGGCGATCGTGAACGAGGAAGTGCTCATGCACGTCGTCGGCGACCTCGGCGTCATGCGCGAGCAGGTCAGGTGGCTCTTCAGGCTGATCGAGCTGCCACACGTGAACCTGCAGATTCTGCGCACTGGCCAGGGCGCGCACCCGGGGGTGACCGGCTCGTTCAGCATGCTCAGCTTCGCCGAGCCCACCGACGCCGACGTGGCGTATGTCGGTTGCCCGGCTGGCGAGCTGTACCTGGAGGAGCCCGATGACGTGCAGCGCTGCAGGCTCGCGCTGAACCACTTGCGCACCAAGGCCCTCGAGCCGAATTCCACGTCTACCTACCTGAAGGTGGCACTACGTCAGTACGACGACATGTGAAAAGGTGTCCCTCATGACCCTGCGATGGGACAACAAAGCCTGGCGCAAGAGTTCGTACAGCGCTCCAAACCAAGAATGCGTTGAGGTCGCCCGCGGTGCCGAGGAGGTCGGAGTGCGGGACTCCAAGAACCCCAACGGCCCGGCGCTGACCATCGTCCCGGCCGGGTGGTCCGCCCTGCTCCGCTCCCTCGGCTGAAGGCGGACGCCGTGAGCCGAGCCTGGACAGCCGACGACGCGGCCGTGGCGGCCCGTGATGCCTTGGTCACGCTCGGGATGGAAGCTCGCGAACTGCAACTGCTCCGACTTGGTGAGAACGCACTGTATCGAGTCATGAGTACGGACCTTCTCCTCCGGGTGGCACGCACGGGGGCGAACCCGCACGACATCGCGAGAACGGTCGCGGCGGCCACCGTGTTGCGTGCCAGCGGCATACCGGTCTGCGAACCTGTGGCCCTCGACGGGCCGATGGTTTTTGAGAACGGCGTGGTATCCGTTTGGAAATACTACGCCGAGCGATCGAACGGTCAGGTGGATTTCCGCGGGTTCGGCCGGATATTGAAAAAACTCCACGCTGATAGTGATGAGCTCGCATCTGTCCTGCCGAATTGGGATCCTTTGGGGACCATACGTCGTCGTTTACGGCTGGCCACCGCCATCCAAGTGCCGGACGGATGGGTCCACGACCTGGCCCGGCGCACGGACGACTTTGAGAACGTGCTTACCCGATTCGAACCCCAGCTGTCCACAGGAGTTATTCACGGTGACGCGCACACCGGCAATCTGGTGGACTCCGTGGACGGACAGATCCTCATCGATCTGGACGACCTTGCGAATGGACCGCAGGACGCCGACTTCGCGCCGACGATCGTGCAGATGAGGCGATTCGGGCTGGCGGCGGACCGGTGGGTCGACCTCACAACCGGATATGGACTCGCCGATCCGTCGATACTGCACAACTCACCTCTTGTGCGGTTGCGGGAGCTGTTCATGCTCGTTTGGCTGCTCCAGCAGTACGGGAACAGTGCTGCTATCGACGAGGAGATCAAGCTACGGGTGGAAAGTCTCGATGATCGAGCCGGCAGCTTGACGAGGTGGAATGCGAGGTAGCTGTCCAGCATGAATGTGGCTGTTGTGCCGGTATCGTCGGCCTGTCTGCCTCGGTCGCCCTCCGCGACCTGGGCATCGACGTCATCTGCTTCGAGCAGGTCTCGCCCATGTCGAAACGTTCGGCAGGGCGGTCGAGGATCTTCCGTCTGACGCATACCAGCGTCGAATTAGTGAAATTTGCTCAAACGTGCTCGTGTTATTTTCGACCATTGGGCGGAAGCAGTCGGGAAACCCCTTGTCGATAGTAGCGAGTGTGTCATTACGGTGCCTGATTTACCTGTCTGGGTGTCCGCAATGCGCGATGCCGACGCACATTTCAGCCTGGTCGACTCTGAGTTTGAAGAATTGCGTCTGCCTTCACGTGCACTTCCGGCTGAGCTTCTTGTCGACCACTCCGGCGGAGTGGTCGACGTCGAGGCCGTCGTCAGGTTCCTGGTTGGTATGACTAGGACCGTTCTCAAGGCGGGGACCGTCTACTCATGTGCGGTTTGCTTTTCCGTTGCGTGAACCCGGCCGATTCCAGTGCTGGATTGACAAGCCGGAGGGTGCTCTGCACACCTGTCAGCATTTGAGTGGGCCGGACGAGTGGGCAGTTGGTGGATAAGTCGATCTGGACAAGACCGTCTGGGAGGCCGGGCGGGACAAGGCTGTCGCTGCGTCACGTGACATAGTCGTGCGATATGTTCAGGACAACCTTCCGCGGGTGGAGCCTCGGATTGTTGACCAGCTATACTGCAGCACGACCCCTGGCTTGGTGACGGATTCAAAGTTTTGCGTAATGGTGCTGTACTGGCCGTCTATGGCGAGAACCTGTTCAAACATGGTCCGGCTGTGGGCGAGTTGATCGCTCAGATAGTCGTGAAGGGTTCGACACCAGGAGAAGCCACTACGGCTTACGCCGTCTAGACGGATGCCCCAGGACCCAGAAGAGTGCGACAACGAGGACCGATAGACCTACCATGCCGAACGCGAAAAGATAAACACCCGCATACCTGTGAAGGTCGAAGATCGATCTGTTCTGATCGACTTCCGGCGCGGAGATCCCGAAGAAAGCCAGAATAAAGCTGGCCGGAATCGCCACCGTTGTGAGCAGGCCGACCACCAATGCCCAGGACCGTCGTCGATGGTCCTGGAGTTGTTGCTCCTCCGCAAGCAGTACCTGCGTCCGCGCGGAAGTGATCGACGTTAGCCGGTGTATGCTGTTTCCGACGATTTGTGATCGGTCCATGAGCCGCACCGAGGAAACCAATGTGCGATGGTAGTCCTCTACGCGGAGAGACGGTATCCAAATACCGATATCCGCGACAGACTCGACATGCTGGCTGAGGTTCATCTCGTGTCTGGCTAGCTGTCCGCTGATGCTTCCAAGCATTTGTGAACGTTGTGGCCTACTCAACGTGCCCAGCTTGTCCCGCACCACGGCGAAACTATCGAGAATCGACTCCTGGATACTCCGCAGCTCCGTCGTCGCCGATACGATGGCCGCAGCGCTGAGAATCGCGCAGTTCTCGACATAGTCCTGATGGCCGCACAGAACACTCACGAAGCTGCCTACGGCAGCGACCGCGGTCAGGCCTCGGTTTAATTCCGGCGGGAACTGTACAGCTGTGAAACCTTCACGCTGGGGAACATGAACCCGATAAACGAGTGACCTGAGGAAGTCTTCACGAATATTGATACGCTGATCCTCGGCGGTGGCCAAGCCGGAGAGAACTGGCGAAAGGAAGAGGATTTGGTGCAGGTCCGGTTCGGTATTCCACTCGGATACCGGGAATACCTTCTGGATTTCCTCATCGACCAGTTCGCCGATCGTCCGTACCTGGCCACCGTGCAATGTGACTTTGATGGACTCGTAGTAGCAGTCCTCCAGCAGAGCCACCAGGCGTTCGTTCAATACCGTTGTGTCAAACGTCAGCGCGTACAGAACCCGGCCACTGGGTGCCTGGAAGACGTTGACACACAGCTTCCTCAATTCGGGCTGCAGCTCTTGAGAGCGTTTGCCTTGACCTGAGATCGTATCGAAGACGTTGGCGTGAACACGTTTCGGCAGGGCAACCGCACCATTGGCATAGTACGGAGTTAGTCGACCTAGATAGAGTGGAGCTTCGGTCTGGCTGATTGGAGCGACGATGGAAGTCGACCGCACGGTTGTCAGCCTGTGATATGCGCGCCGGCTCCACGGATCGTGGGGCAACCCTGGCACGTCCAGAAACGCGGGCTCGACCTGCTCACGCCTCACGCGCTAACCCTCCGGAGAGTCCTGCTTACCCTCTGACATAATGTACAAGGGTAGTCGACGGCCGTCCGCAAGTCTCCCCGGTCGCCTGCGGCCTGGACACCGTCCGTCGCATCGTCATCTCCACGTACCCGCAGCGCGCCAAGTCCCGCAACGTCAAGCGAAACCCGGCCGTGTCGGTCTGCGTCCTGTCCGACGACTGGGACGGACCCTACGTCCAGGTCGACGGCACCGCCGAGGTCCTCGACCTCCTCGACCTCCCCGACGCCCTCGAGCCCCTCGTCGAGTACTTCCGGGTCATCTCCGGCGAGCACCCGGACTGGGACGAGTACCGCGAAGCCATGCAGCGCCAGGGAAAGTGCCTCATCCGCGTCACCATCGACAGCTGGGGCCCGATCGCCACCGGCGGCTTCCCACCCGAACTGGCCGGCTGACCGTAATACCGGGTCCGAACCCCCGATTTACCAGGCAACCTCGGCGAATCGGGTGGACCATGGACGACGGCCCGGTCGTTCGACTGCGCACCACCCGGCGGGCCCGGCGGAGCCAGGTGCTGTTGCTGGCGACCATCGGGGTCGGCATGCCGCTGTTCACCGGCGTGGTGTTCGCCGCTTCCTACGGCGTCAACTGGTTCGCGCTGGGCATGGTCCCCGGACTCGCCAACACGGTCCTGTGCTGCCTCGTGCCCCTGTACGACTGGGTGTTCCGCCGGTACGCGGTGCACGGCACGACCCTTGTATACGGTCCCTTCCGGCGGAAGCTCACGCTCCCCGAGGTCAACACGGTCACCTTGCGCCGGCGGCAAGGCCGGCTCTACGACCGGCTCACCCTGCGCCTCGACCGCGTCCGGATCCGGCTGGGCGACCGCTGGTGCCGCGGCTGGTTCGAGCCCGACGGCCTGCACGCGCTGGCCAACGGGTTGGCTCTGACCCGGTTCGTCCCCATTCACGACACCGCGGCGTGGCTGCATCACTACGCCGAGCACCCCAGCGTGGAGGCTTGGCCAGAACGGTGGTAGCTATGGACGAAACGGCAGTCGTTCGGCTGCGCACCACGAAAGAGGCGCGACGGTACCTCTTGATCGTGTTGCCGATTCTGCTGGTGCTCGTGCCGGTCGTGGCCGCGGCGATCGGCGCCGCCGCACAAGGGGCTCCGTCGTGGTGGGCTACCTCGGACCTGGCCTGACTCGGCGCAGCGCGTCCCTCCCCGACGTGGACTACAGCTACCTCGGCATCCGCCGGGACATGCGCATCTTGTGCTGCGGCCCGGTGACGATCAGGCTCAGCGACCGCCCGTGCCACTCAGGACCAGTACTTCGGTCGCCGCAGAACAACCCCGCTGTCGGCGGTCAACGTGACGGGCAACTGCGCCCGACTGACCTTGTCCCGGCCGATTGAGAGGAAGCCGTCCACGGCGCGTTTCAGGTCGGCGGAATGCCTGCCAGGCGGAAAGGCAGCGATGATCCTCTTGTCCGGACGGAGTCGTTTCGCCGCCCGCACAGCGGGGCAAAGGTCGCTGTCGGCGGAGAGGAGGAGAGCCATGTCATACCGATCCAGTACGGCGTCTTCGAGCAACGCGACCGCGATGTTGACGTCTGTCTCCTTCTCCTCGAAGACGACCCAGGTGTCCCCGCAGCCGCGGCACCGGCGGTCCTTTGCCCGGAACCGGCCATCGACAACGGTGACCAGCGGGCAGTGCACAGCAAGTGCATCCAGGTAGTCAGACTGGCGCTGATGGCTCTCCGGTTGGTCGCGGACGTGGGCGGTGAAGTACGTGACCTGGGTCAGGGTCTGGCCAGGCCTGAGCAGGCTCGCAGCCAGCGTCTGCAGATCCAGCCACAGGTAGCGGCGGCGGTACTTGTCCTTCAGACCGAAGTAGAGGTTGAAGCCGTCGACATAGACGGCCACGCGGGTCACGATTGGTCGCTCCTGGGTCAGATGAGGTACTGTGAAGACGTACCCCGCCAGGGTGAGTAGCCCTGGCCCGACGGCCCCGGCAGCGGGGCCGTCTCTTTTTGCGTCGGCTGTGGGCCGCGTCTTCAGTTGCGGAAAACTTAGATCAGTGCTGGTCACGCCTATGGTCGGGGCATGACCGGTCAGGGAGCGGTCAGCACGACGGGCCCGGATTCCGTCACCGCGACGGTGTGTTCGACGTGGGCGGCGCGGCTGCCGTCCGATGTACGGAGGGCCCAGCCGTCGGGGTCGGTGGTGAAGTGGTCGTGGCCGCCGGCCATGAACATGGGTTCGATGGCGATGACGAGGCCGGGGCGGAGGGGGAAGCCGCGGTTGGGTTGGCCTTCGTTGGGGACGGAGGGTTCCTCGTGCATGCGGCGGCCGACGCCGTGGCCGCCGAAGCCCTGGGGGATTCCGTAGCCGGCCGCGCGGCCGATGCGGCCGACTGCGGCGGACACGTCGCCGAGGCGGCCGCCTGCGCGGGCGGTGTCGATGGCGGCGTCCAACGCCTCGTTCGCGTGCTTGATCAGGGTGGCGTCGGCCTCGGTGGGTGGGCCGATGGTGAAGCTGATGGCGGAGTCGCCGTGGAAGCCGTCGAGGCAGGCGCCGCAGTCGATGCTGACCAGGTCGCCGTCGCGGAGCCGGTAGCCGTCCGGGATGCCGTGCACGATCACGTCGTTGACCGACGCGCAGATCACGCCCGGGAAGGGGGTGGGGGCGAAGCGCGGGTGATAGTTCAGGAACGAGGAGACCGCGCCGGCGTCGAGGATGACCTGCGCGGCGATCGTGTCCAACTCGAGCAGGGACACGCCGGGGCGGGCGGCGTCGCGGACGGTGTGCAGCGCCCGGGCCACGACCCGCCCGGCTTCGCGCATGACGGCCAGCTCGGACTCGGTCTTCAACTCAACCACGGCACGCCTCCCGGATAACTATCCCGGTATTTCTATCACGGTATTAGAATCCAGCGCTATGGGCCGTCAACCGCTGTCCAAGGCCGAGCACGCCCGCGGGGTCTGGCTCGGCCAGGTCCTGCGCGCCGCCCGCGGCAACCGCTCCGGCGTCGAGGTCGCCGCCGTCGCCGGCATCTCCGTGGAAACCCTGCGCAAGATCGAGCACGGCCGCGTCCCCACCCCGGCCTTCTTCACCGTCGTCGCCATCGCCCGCGCCGTCAACCTCCCGATTGACGCCCTCTGCGCGGACTAGCCGGTGAGCGTGTCGCCTTCCCCGGAGGTCCAATGTGACCGAATCTTGAGAGAATTCCCGGCGACGGCGACGGTCAGGCCGACCCGATTCTGCGCAGCTTGCCGGCGTCGATCAGTCGTTCGTTTCTCGACTCGCTCGACCGCTCGAGCTGGCTGGCTCTCGGCCGTACGGAACCAGGCTGGCAACGGTGGCGTTGCGCACGCGGTCGGCCACGGCTTCGGGATGGCTCCTGGTCGACACGCCCGACGGGCCAGACTTCGTTCCGGACTACTGATGTCCGATCAGCGGGTCGCGGCCAGGAACGGGCAGCCGACCAGGCGGCGGAGTTCGGTGGCCAACTCCAGCGGGGTGCCGATCGGGTGCGAGAACGCGAGCCGCACGTCGTGGTCGGTGTCGAGGGCCTCCACGCGCAGGCGCAGGCCGTAGCGGTCCAGGCCGAGCGGGCGGATGTGGCCGCCGCGCAACGACTCCGGGAGGTGCCGGACGAGCAGGCCGACCACGTCGGTGTGGGACAGCTCCAGATGCCGCAGCCAGCCGGCCTCCTGACCGCAGAACGGGTCCGGCGCCGCGGCCGTGAACTCGTGCAGCGGCACGGAGTTCGTGCCTTCGCCGTCGGCGAGGACGAGCGACGCCGGCTGCAGGCGGACCATGGAGGCGCCGTGGCCGAGGTCGAGCAGGCGGGGGTCGGCCCGGTGGTCGGCCACCTGCAGTGCGATCTCCCGGGCCCGCATGGGGCCTACCTTCCGGAGCCAGCCGGTGATCCACAGCAGGCCGCGCACCGGCTCGCGCAGTGGCACCGGAGCCAGGTCGACGATCTCGGCCAGCGCAGCGATCCCGTCCCGGGCGGCGGCCACCAGTTCGTGGTCGTCCGGCAGCAGCGCGGTCACCATGCCGTCGGCGTGCACGTGGTGCAGCAGCGGCGTGACCTTCTCCGCCCCCTCCCGGCACGGCAGCAGGGTCGCCGGGCCGAGCGCGCCGATGGTGCGGGCGCGTTCGGCCGGGGTCGGCGTCGGCGGGCGAGGGTTCATGCCGTCACCTCGCAAGCTCGGTGATGGTGAACCCGGCTCCTCGCAGGCTCGGCGCCGGGGCAGTGCTCATTTGGTTCGCTCGCAAGCTCGCTCACGGCCGGACACACCTCCAGTCCGCTTAGGGTAACCTAACTTTGCTGGAGGTGCGAGTTCAGCAACCCAGCAGGCACAACTGATAGGTCGCCTGGTACGTGGTCGCCGTTGCCGGTGCGGTGAGGTTGTGGGTCTGCGCTCCGCCGTCCGACCAGCGCACCCAGCGGTAGCGCAGGTTGAGCGGCGGCACGTTCTGCGGGCTCGGCGCGCTGACCGAGTTGTTCGACCCGACGATCACCGTTCGGCTGAAGGGCGTGCGCTGGCTCGTCCCGCCGACGGTGAGCAGCACCTGGCTCGGGCTGGACGTGAAGCTCAGCACCACGGTCCGTGGCTCGAGCCGCACGGTCGTGCTCGAGGAGTTGCCGTCGGAGTCCGTCGCGGTGAGCGTCAGGTCCACATAGGACGGATAGTCGTGGTCCGGCGCGTTGAACGAACCCGACGCCACCCCGGGGAAGTCCTGCACCACGTGCGCGTGGCAGCTCGTCGGCGTGGTGCAGTGCTGCAGCGTCAGCCGCCACGACATCGCCGACGGCGGGAGCGGGCCGTCCTGCGCGTCGGCCGCCCGCCCGGAGAACGGCACGCTCTGGCCGACCGACCAGCGCAGCGCCGTGGTCGGCGTGTCGATGGTGACCACCGGGTTCGGCGTCGGCGGGTTGCCGACGGTGACCGGCACGGTGGTGGTAGCGGACAGCCCGCCCGGGTCGGTGACCTTCAGCCCGACGGTGACCAGGGCCTGCTGGATGTAGGTGAAGTTCGGCTGCGCCACCGTCGAGTCGTCGTAGGCGCCGTCGCCGTCCAGGTCCCAGGCGTAGGTCAGGGTCTGGCCGGCGTCCGGGTCGGACGAGCCGGTGCCGTCGAACTGCACGGTCAGCGGCGCCGGCCCGGACGACGGGGTGGCCGTGGCGACCGCGGTCGGCGGCCGGTTGGTGCCGCCGGGGAAGCTGATCCGGCGCAGCTCACCGGAGCCGAGCGCGACGTAGAACAGGTCTCCGCCGGGCCCGGTCAGCGTCTGCACCGGCGTGGCGACGCCGGTCGACAGCGCCACCAGCCGGGCCGGGTCGGGTTGTCCGTTGGTCCCCCGCTGCATCGCCCAGATGCAGCCGCGCGAGGCGTCGGCGAAGAACAGCGCGCCGGCGTACGCGGCCGGGTAGTTGCTGCCGTTCTCGAACGCGATGCCGCTGATGGACGAGCCGCCGGTCGGGCAGCCGTCGCCGGCCACCACCGAGGCGCTGTGGTTGTACGTGTAGTGCGGCGCGGTCTGGCCGCCGCCGCTGTACAGAGACTCGCACAGGGTCAGGTTCGCGTCGTCGTACCCGGACTGCCGGCCGACGCCCTCGAAGCACGGCCAGCCGAAGTTTTCGACCGTGGCGTCGGTCGCGTCCGGAATCCGGTCGATCTCCTCCCAGGTGTTCCAGCCGACGTCGCCGACCCACAACTCGTTGGTGTTCGGCCGGAAGCCGAACCGGAACTGGTTGCGCATGCCGAAAGCGACGGTCTGCCGCGCCCCGGTGTCCGGGTTGACGCGCAGGATCGCGCCGTTCGGCAGGACCGGTTCGCCGGCCGGGCGGCGCGGCGACTGCGAGCGCAGCGCCCCGCCCCGGGCCGTGGGCGGGCTGAGGTTCGTGCCGGCCGGGCTCGGCGGGTCCGCGCACGGGTTCCCGACCTGGCCGTAGTCGGCGAAGGTGAAGCTGGCGCCGTCCCCGCCGCCGGCGTAGAGCTGGCCGTCCGGCCCGAACGTCACGGTGCCGATGGAGTGGCTCGGGTACTGCTGGCACCAGTCGGTGATCAGCACCTGCTCGCCGGTCGACACGCCGCCGGCGTCCAGCGTGAGCTTGGAGAGCCGGCCGGTGGCCAGGCACCCCTGGTCGTTGGCGCCGGGCGGGGTCGGGCAGGCGTCGTTCCATCGCGGTGCGGTGCCGCCGGGCACGGCGTCATAGCTGTACAGCGCGTAGAGGTAGGGCCGGGTCGGGTACTGCGGGTCGAGGGCGAGCCCGAGCAGGCCGCGGTCCCAGAAGTCGTAGGTCGCGGTGCGCAGGTCGGCGGTGATCGTCGCCGTTGTGTCGGTCAGCGAGTCGAAGACCTTGATCAGCCCGCTCTTCTCGGCGACGAACACCTTCCCGTCCGGGGCGAACACCGCCGCGGTGGGAGTGCTCAACCCGGTGATCGCGGCGCTGTCGGCGAACCCCGGCGGGGTCACCGCGCTGGCGACGGTCACCGGCAGCACGGACAGTCCGGTGGTGATCAGGGCCAGGACGGCGGACAGGCTCAGCTGGCGTCTCAACGGATCCCCATTCGTCGATCAACAAACTCGGTTGCACTGCTTGAAACTGGCCTGGTAGGTGGTCGCGGTCGCCGGCGCGATGATGTTGTGGGTCTGCGCGCCGCCGTCGGACCACTTGCGGAACACGAACGTCCGGTTCTGCGCGCCGAAGATCTGCGGGCTGGGCGCGCTGATCGAGTTGTTCGAGCCGACGATCACCGTGCGGGTGAACGGCGCGGTGCCCGCGGTGCCGCCGACCACCAGCAGCGCGCCGGTCGGGCTGGAGCTGAACGTGAGCACCACGGCCTGCGGGTCCAGCCGCACGGTGGTGCTCACCGCGTGCCCGTCGGAGTCGACCGCGGTCAGCACCAGGTCCAAATAGGACGGATACTCGTGGTCCGGCGCGGTGAACGAGCCGGAGGCCACGCCGGAGAACGTCTGGATCACGTGCGTGTGGCAGTTCACCGGGCTCGAGCAGTGCTGCAGGTTGAGCTGCCAGCTCAGGGCCGACGCCGGGAGCGTGCCGTCCTGCGCGTCGGTGGCGTGGCCGGAGAACGGGATCACCTGGCCGACCCGCCACAGCAGCGCCGGGGTCGGGCCGTCGATCACCGGGACCGGGTTCGGATCCGACGACGCACCAACGGAGATCGGCACGGTCGCGGTGTCGCTCGCGCCGTCCGGGTCGCTGACCCGCAGCGCCGCGCTGAACGTCCCCGCGGTCGGGTAGGTGAAGCTCGGCGCGGCCGCGGTGGAGTCGTCGAACGCGCCGTCGCCGTCCAGATCCCAGGCGTAGCTCAACGGATCGTTGTCCGGGTCGGTCGAGTGGGTGCCGTCGAACTGCACGGTCAGTGGTGCGGTGCCGGACGTGGGGTTGGCCGTGGCGACGGCGTCCGGCGGGCGGTTGGCGCCACCCGGGAACTGCACGCGGTGCAGCTCACCCGAGCCGAGCGCGACGTAGAACAGGTCGCCGCCGGGCCCGATGAGCAGCTGCACCGGGGTGGCCGCGCCGGAGATGAACGGCACGATGAGCGCGGGGTCGGGCTGCCCGCTTCCGTTGCGCTGCATGGCCCAGACGCAGCCGCGCGAGCTGTCCTCGAAGAACAGCGCGCCGGCGTAGGCGGCCGGATAGTTGCTGGTGCCGTCCTCGAACGCGATCCCGGTGATCGACGAGCTGCCGGTCGGGCAGGCGTCCGTGGCCACCACCTTGGCCGAGTGGTTGTACGTGTAGTACGGCGAGGTCTGGCCGCCGCCGCTGTACAGCGACTCGCACAGGGTCAGGTTCGCCCCGTCGTAACCCGGTTGCCGGCCAACGCCTTCGAAGCAGGGCCAGCCGAAGTTCTCCACGGTGGCGTCGGTCGCGTCGGGGATGCGGTTGATCTCCTCCCAGGTGTTCCAGCCGACGTCGCCGACCCACAACTCGTTGGTGCCGGGCCGGAAGCCGAACCGGAACTCGTTGCGCATGCCGTAGGCGACGGGGGTGCGCGAACCGGTGTCCGGGTTCACCCGCAGGATCTGACCGTCCAGTGTGGACGGATCGCCGGCCGGCCGCCGGGGAGCCTGCGAGCGCAGCGCGCCGCCGCGTGCGTCGGGTGGGACAAGGTTCGTGCCGGCCGGGCTCGGCGGGTCGCCGCAGGGGTTGCCGACCTGGCCGTAGTCGGTGAAGTTGAAGCTGGCGCCGTCCCCGCCGCCGGCGTAGAGCTGGCCGTCCGGCCCGAACGTCACGGTGCCGATGGAATGGCTCGGGTACTGCTGGCACCAGTCGGTGATCAGCACCTGCTCGCTCACCGAGGTGCCGCCCGGACCCATGGTCAACTTCGACAGCCGGCCGGTGGCCAGGCACCCCTGGTCGGTCGCACCCGGCGGGGTCGGGCAGGCGTCGTTCCACCGCGGCGCGGTGCCGCCCGGCACGGCGTCGTAGGTGTAGAGGGCGTAGACGTACGGCCGGGCCGGGAACTGCGGGTCGACGGCGAGTCCGAGCAGGCCGCGGTCCCAGAAGTCGTAGGTCTGCGTGCGCAGGTCCGCGAAGATCGTGGCGCTGGGGTCGGTCAGCGAGTCGTAAACCTTGATCAACCCGCTCTTCTCGGCGACGAACACCTTCCCGTCCGGCGCGAACACCGCGGCCGTCGGGCTGGTCAGCCCGCCGATGGCGACCGTGTCGGTGAAGCCCGGCGGGGTCACGGTCGCCGCGGCGGGCGTCGTGGCGAGCCCGGTCAGCCCGGCGGCGACGAGACACAGGGCGCTGGATGTGGCGATCAGCCGGCGTCTGGACACGGCGCGACCCCGTTCTTGCCCGCTCACCCGGTTAGGCCCTGTGCCCGCGCGCCCCGGTACACGTTGGGTGAACTCCGAAGATGAGTCGCGCGGACGCCGCGGGCCGTTTCACCGACCGACCGAAGGTTGCTGGTCAGAAATGTCCAGCTTGGCCCTGACGTGGTCGGCGTCGGGACGGTCGAGCTCGGTGAGGATGCTCAGCGCCTCGTGCCAGATCCTGCGTGCCAGGCCGGCATCGCCGGCGGCGGCGTGGGTGTCCCCGAGGCCGGTGAGGACGTACGCCTCCCGATACCGGTTCCCGCCGCCCGGTACCGGTCGAGGGCCAACCGCGCGTGGCGGAGCACCTCGTCGAGACGACCCTGGTGCTCCAGCACGATGCCGATGTTGCGGTGGACCATGGCCTGGTTGGTCTGGTCGTCAAGCTCCTGGTACATCTCGAGGGCCCGCTCGAGGTCGACAACTTCTCCGGTCAGATCGTGGGCAGTTTCGTGCGGAGGTGCTGCGGGGAAAGCGTCCTTGGTCACCCTGGGCGTGAGGAAGGACGCGTTCGTCACGCTCGGCCCACAGCCGACGAACAGGCGCGTCCGCAGCCAGCAGCACCATCGCTTCTGGCTACAGCAACCGGCTTGATCGACACGTTTTCACAGGTGAACCACCGAAGGTCTACGCAGAATCACAGCAAACTTCGGTCCAACGCATGAATGTCACATGGCTTCCCATCCCGCCGCGGCCGCATCGCCGTACAGTCGCGTTAGGACGGTTGGTCGGCCAGTCCGGTGCACTTGCGCAGGGCGGCGAACTTGGCGGTGATGCGGTCGGCTTCGGCGCCGGTGACCGGGAGGGGTTGGCCGGTGTCCCGGGAGATGTAGGTGGGGACGAACTCGGTACGGACGATCTTCTTGTCGCGCAGGGTGACGCGCAGGACGCCGGTGTCGTTGGAGTAGGCGTCGTTCCACCACCAGAGGAAGTTCCCGAGGCCGTAGCCGACGTAGGTCCTGCCGAGCCAGCCGTCGCCGAGGAGCAGGTGCGCGTGCGTGCCGGTGATCAGGTCGGCGCCGGCCTCGGCGAGCTGGGTGGCGAGGGTGCGCATCTCGTCGGTGGGGCAGTCGCTGCCCTCCTTGCCCCAGTGCAGGAACACGACCACGAAGTCGGCCGCACGCTTGGCGTCCCGGACCGCGGCGAGGGCGCGCTCCCGGGCGCGCACGTGCGCGACGCCGGGGTGGGTGTCGGTGGCGGCCCAGCTCGCCTCCAGCTCGTGCACCTGGGACATGCCGAGGAACGCGATCTTCATGCCGCCCGCCTCGGTGATCCACGGGGCGAACGCGGCGGCGGCGTTCGGGCCGGCGCCGACCACCGGCATGCCGGCCTTCTTCGCCGACGCCAGGCTGTCGGCCAGTGCCACCGGGCCGTAGTCCAGCGCGTGGTTATTTGCCTGTGAAGCCATGTCCACCCCGGCCGCCTTGACCGCGTCGTACGCACTGGACGGCGCCTGGAAGTGGTATTTCTTGGGCTCGGCGGTACCACGCGTGCTGACCGCGGTCTCCAGGTTGACCACGGCGAGGTCGGCGGCCGAGAGCACCTCGGCGATCGGGCCGAACGCGGACTTCGGGTCGTCCAGCAGTTTCGTGGTGCGTTCGGCGAAGTGCACGTCACCGGCGAAGGCGAGGGTGATCTCGCCGGGTGCCTTCGCGGCGGCCTCGGCCGGAGCCTCGGGCCGGGACACGGTCACCGGTTCGTAGTTGCCGGCTGCCCCGGAGGCGCAGCTCACCAGTACCGCCGCCAGCGGCAGCAGTACGGCGCACCTGCGGAACGGGCCGCGCATCGCGCCAGAGTAGCGGTGCCGGTCAGCGCCCGCGGTCGAGTTGCGCGGAAATGCCGTCCAGCAGGTGCGCGAGCCCGGTGCGGAACTGCCGGTCGAGCTCCATGTGCGGCAGCTCTGCGTCCCTGATCACCTTGGCCACCAAGGGAAACTCGCCGCTTTCCAGGATCTGCCGGATGTAGGGCGCCTGGGTCAGGCGCCACTGCTCCTCGGTCAGGTTGGTGCGCCGCCGCGCTTCCTCCTCGGCGAGTTCGCTCTGCACGAAACCGCGCGCGAAGCTGCTGACGCTCAGCACGATGGCGAGCATCCGGTCGATGGACAGACCCAGCCCGTCCACGCAGCGCAGCGCGTATTCCAGGCCGCGCAACGTGTTGGGCCCGAACGTCGGTCGGCCCACGTTCACCGTGGCCAGCCAGGGATGCCGGTGCATCGCGTCGCGCTGCCGTTCGGCGATCTGCTCCAGGTCGGCCCGCCAGTCGCCGCTGGGTGCCTGCGGGGGCGGTTCCTCGCCCTGCACCATGTCGACCATCAGTTCGATCAACTCGTCCTTGGAGCCGATGTACCGGTACAGCGACATGGCCCCGGCGCTGACCTCCCGGGCCACCCGGCGCATGGAGATGGCCTCGAGCCCCTCCGCATCCGCGATCCTGATCGCCGCCACGGTGATCTGCTCGCGGCTGTACGCCGGATCGGGGCCTCGGCTGTGCCGCTCGGGCCGCATCCAGACGCTGCCGGTTTTCTCCACGCCGGAAATCCTACTTGCGTACACCGTACCCAGTTTACTAACCTGACCCCACTGCGTACAACGTACCCAGAGGAGGGATCATGGACGACGCGATCGTCGTCGCCGAGGGGTTGCACAAGCACTACGGCGAGACGCACGCGCTGGCCGGGCTGGACCTGAGCATCCGCGCCGGCACGGTGTGCGGTCTGCTCGGGCCCAACGGCGCCGGCAAGACCACCGCGGTGCGCGTGCTCGCCACGCTCGCCGCGCTGGACGGCGGCCGCGCCACGGTGGCCGGCTACGACGTGGTGCGCGAGGCCGACGAGGTCCGCGCCCGGATCGGCCTGGCCGGCCAGCACGCCGCGGTCGACGAGAAGCTGACCGGACGGGACAACCTGCGGATGTTCGGCCGGCTCTACCACCTGCCGCCGCGGGTGGCGCGCCACCGGGCCGACGAGCTGCTCGAGCGGTTCGACCTGGTGGCCGCCGCCGACCGGCTGGTCAGCACCTACTCAGGCGGCATGCGGCGCCGCCTGGACGTGATCACCAGCCTGATCGTCGCGCCCAGCGTGCTGTTCCTCGACGAGCCGACCACCGGACTGGATCCGCGCAGCCGCGGGGAGATCTGGGACAGCATCCGGGCGCTCGTCGCCGACGGCACCACGGTCCTGCTCACCACCCAGTACCTGGACGAGGCCGACC
>NZ_DASYTH010000263.1:0-1541 GCF_036002505.1 Actinophytocola sp.
GTCCAGGCGGAAGGCGAGCACCGGGGTCCGGTAGCGACGGCCCGACCGGCGTCCGCGGTGCTCCACGACCGCCACCGGAGAGCTTCGTCGGCCGGCGAAGATCCGGACGGCGGGGTTGAACAGCCGACGGTTGAACCGGGCGAGCCGGTCGGACAGGGTCACGGGTGCATGCTACGCGGCCTGCCGGACCGGTTGGGCGGCCCACCGGCTGGGCCCGAACGTCGCCTGGCGACAGCAGGGCAGTCCCAGCATCGAAAGGGACCTTCGACCCTGCCGTGGGTGCGGCAACTGGGATACAGCGGTTGCAGCCGAACCAGGAGGGGTGGCGTCATGACCGCAACCCGTGCTCCCACAGCAGATCGCGCCTCCGGCCACGACCCGCACCAACAGGCAAGCCCTACCTAGGCGACCGCGCCCAAGGTCCGTCACAAGCCACACAGCTCGCGCTTCTGGCGGCACTTCGGGGAGATGTTCGCGGTCATGGCGGCCGGGATGATCGCCGCCGCCGCCATCTTCCTGACCATCGTGCAGGTAACGTGGGACGAGGCGACCGTCCAGTACCCGGTGCAGTCCTTGCTCGTCGTGGCGGCCGGCATGAGCGTGCCGATGGTCGCCTGGATGCGCCTGCGGGGCCACGGATGGCGCAGCTCCGCCGAGATGGCCGCGGCGATGGCCGTGCCCGTGATCCCGTTCCTGTGCTTGGTGTGGTTCAACGTGACCAGCAGTGCGCAATGCGGGGGCTACTGCATCGCGACGATCGCGGCCATGCTGGGCCTGATGGGCTACCGCCGCAGCGAGTACGCGACCTGAAGGCGGCGCCGAACAATGACGCACGCGCCGAGCGACCTGGGGGATGGATGCGGTTTCTGTACTTCTACCTCATGAAGGACGCGCCCGACCGCGTGCGAGCGACCGCGCCACAGCATGCTGCGTACTGGCGGCAGTTGGGGCTGCGTGACTACCAGGGGGGACCCTTCGCGGACAGGTCGGGAGGGTTGATCACCTTCCAGACCGAGTCCGGGGTAGCGGCCGAGCGGCTCGTCGCCGACGACCCGTTCTTCTCGGAGGGCCTGCTCGAGCGCCATTGGGTGAAGCAATGGCTGCTTGACTGAGCCCTCCGGCACCACCGGTCGCGGTGCGGCGCCGCGCTGCGGCGACCAGCTTCCCCTCGCGACAGACTCGAAGGCGGCGAGTCGCGCAGACTCTCCCGCCGCGTCCCCGGCCGCGGCGGGAAAGGCCAGGCGCAGTCACACCCGATAGTGCGGGTTTGTCTAGATGGTGTGTCTGCGTGGCCGGTACGCGGAAGACCGGCTGGATCTGCCCCCACGAGCTCTCCACCCTCCAGGAGTTCTCGATCGTGGGTCGAGCGGCAGGCTTCGGCAAGCATTCGTTCCTCGCAGCGTGACTTGTGACTCGCTGCCCTCCGTTCCCGGCTACCCGGCCGGCTGGCCGGGCTGCGGCGGCCCGATCCGGTAGGGCCGCATCATCTCGTTGTCCTCGTGCTCGACGATGTGGCAGTGCCAGACGAACTGGCCCGGGTT
>NZ_DASYTH010000264.1:0-11990 GCF_036002505.1 Actinophytocola sp.
AGGGTCATCAGCGTGACCACGCCGCCGCCGTCCTCGGCGTCCGGCACCGAGTCGGCGTCGGCGACCAGGGACACCCGCTCCAGGAACGCCTCGAGCGAGCCCGGCACGATCGCCGGCGGCTCCACGTCCGGGTCGGCGTCGGCGACCGCGGTCACGTCATCGGTGGCGAACTCGCGGGCGACGTTCACCAGCTCGTTGAGGTTCTCCAGCCGGGAGGCGTCCTGCGGGTCCTCGCTGGCCTCCAGCTCGGCGCGATAGCCGGTGCGTTCCAGCACCGCCTCGAGGATCTCCGCCACGTCCAGCCCGTCGCCGACCAGCCCGCGCAACCCGTCGGTCAGCTCCACGAACGAGGTGATCGCGTTGACCGAGCGCGAGTTCAGCATCGCCACCCGGCCGAGCGCGGCCTCGCGGAGCGCCGCGGCGAAGGAGATCCGCTCGCGCTCGGCGTGGGTGGACACGCAGGCCTCGGCCCGGTCGCCGATGCCCCGCTTGGGCACGTTGAGAATCCGGCGCAGGCTCACCGTGTCGTCCGGGTTGGCCAGAATCCTCAGGTACGCCAACGAATCCCGGACCTCGCGCCGCTCGTAGAAGCGCACCCCGCCGACCACCCGGTAGGGCAGCCCGAGCCGGATGAAGATCTCCTCGAACACCCGGGACTGGTTGTTGGTGCGGTAGAACACGGCGATGTCGGCGTTGCGCAGCTCGCCGGAGTCGACCAGCCGGTCGATCTCCGAGGCCACGAACGCGGCCTCGTCGCGGTCGTTGTCGCCGACGTAGCCGACGATCTTCTCGCCGTCGCCGGAGGCGCTCCAGAGCCGCTTGTCCTTGCGCCCGGGGTTGCGCGCGATCACCGCGTTGGCCGCGGACAGGATCGTCTGGGTGGACCGGTAGTTCTGCTCCAGCATGATCGTCGTGGCCTGCGGGTAGTCCCGCTCGAACTCGACGATGTTGCGGATGGTCGCGCCGCGGAAGGCGTAGATCGACTGGTCGGCGTCGCCCACCACGCACAGCTCGCCCGGATCCTCGTCCCCGGTCCCGACCAGCTCGCGGACCAGCACGTACTGCGCGTGGTTGGTGTCCTGGTACTCGTCCACCAGCACGTGCCGGAAGCGCCGCCGGTAGTACTCGGCCACGTCCGGAAACCGTTGCAGCAGCTCGACCGTGCGCATGATCAGGTCGTCGAAGTCGAACGCGTTGGCCTGCTCGAGCCGCAGCTGGTAACCCTCGTAGACCTCGGCCACCCGGCGCTCGAGATCGTTGGTGGCGGCGGCCTTCGCGGCCTCGGCGTCGATCAGCTCGTTCTTCAGGTTGGACACCGCGCCGGCGAGCGTACGGGCCGGGTAGCGCTTGGGATCGAGGTCGAGGTCGCGGGCCACCAGCGTGACCAGCCGCCGCGAGTCGTCGGCGTCGTAGACCGAGAAGCTCGACTTCATGCCGAGGGTCTTGGCGTCGCGCCGAAGCACCCGCACGCACATGGAGTGGAACGTGGACACCCACATGGCGTTGGCCCGCCGGCCGACCAGGTCGACCACGCGCTCGCGCATCTCGGCGGCGGCCTTGTTGGTGAACGTGATCGCCATGATCTGCCCGGGGTGCACGCCGCGCTCGGCCAGGAGGTAGGCGATCCGCCGGGTGAGCACCCTGGTCTTGCCGGAGCCGGCGCCGGCCACCACGAGCAGCGGCGAGCCGGCGTGCTCGACCGCCCGGCGCTGCTGCTCGTTGAGGTCGGCGAGCAGGGCGGCGGGGTCGGCCTTCTTCCGTGGCGGGCGGGTGTCCATGGGGATTTCGAACAGAGCGCTCATTGTGCGGTCAACGGTACCGGGCGGGGCCGACGCGGTGGGACTCCTGCGCCCGGCGAGCCGTGATGTACGTCGGCACGCGTACGCCAAGTGCCGCCCGCGGACCGATGCCGGCGCCGCTTGCCGTGCGGAGCATGAAGGTCATGACTACCAACCAGATCCGAGCCTCCGACGCCGAGCGCGAGGAGGTGGCACGCGTGGTGCAGGCGGCCGGCGCCGAGGGCCGGCTGACGCTGGCCGAGACCGAGGAGCGGCTGGCCGCGGTGTACGCCGCGCAGTTCCGGCACGAGCTCAGCCAGTTCACCGCGGACCTGCCACCCGCACCCAGCCGGCCGCACCGGCCGGGCCGGGCGCGCGGGCCGCTGGCCATGCACGCGGCCATCGTGGTCGTGCTCGCCACCGTGCTGGTCATCCGCTGGCTGGTGTCCGGTGTGCCGTTCTTCTGGCCGGTGTTCCCGCTGTTCTGGCTGACCGTGTCACTGGTGCTGCACGCCTGGATCCGCGGGTGGCGCCCCGGCGGCTCGCTGGAGGCGCGGTCATAAGGGGTTCGACGCGGCCGCCCCGGTTGTGCCAGAATCCGTCACGTGCGGACGCGCTACTTCGAGTTTTTCTACGGGAACCGGACTCCGGCTCCCGTGGTTGCGTAGGCACCAGCAGACCACAAGGAAGCCCCGGAGTCCCTCGGACCCGGGGCTTTTGTCTCGCCCGGGTCGCAAACTCCACAGGACAAGACGGCCGAGGACCATCATGAGCACCATGTCCCAGAACACCACGGCGCCGGGCGACGAGCTGCCCGGACCGGAGCAGATCGCCGAGCTGCGCCAGGAGATCGACTGGCTGGACAGCGAGATTCTGCGGCTGGTCAAACGCCGGACGGAGATCTCCAAGACGATCGGCGCGGTCCGGCTGGCCAACGGCGGCCCGCGGCTCGTGCTCAACCGGGAGAACGACGTGCTGGCCCGGTACCGCGACCTCGGCAAGGAGGGGCAGCAGCTGGCCATGGCGCTGCTCTCCCTCGGCCGCGGGCCGCTCGGCCGGTAGGAACACCGTTCCGGGGCGGTTCAGGGGTTTCTCCCGATCCGCGGCCGGGCGAATCAGGGCACACTGGTGCCATGCTCAACTTGATCGCCGTCATCATCGCCATCGCCGCGGTGGTCGCCGCGCTCGCGCACGCCGGCTACCTCGCCATGCTGGGCTCGGCCGCCAACAAGAAGCAGGCCTCCGGGGCACCGGTCGCCCAGTACGTGCGCAGCCGCTGGCCGGTCGCCGGGATCACCACCGGGGGTGCGTTGCTGGCCTGGCTGCTCACCAGCGGCAGCGGGGTCGCCGACGTGCTGGCGATCCTGGTGGCGGCCGGGTCCGGCGTGACCGCGACAAAGGCCCTTCAGTCAACCCAACAGCGGTATCGCACCGGGTCCTGATGCAACTTGCGGTGGGCATTTGACCCGCTGTCGTCACTCGGCAGAGTGGTATGCAAAGAACCCTCTTGCCCGGCGCTTCGAACGCTCCGCAACGGCTTAGCCTTCTATGAGTGAGCACAGCGTTATCCCCAGCCCCCGGAGACGACGTGCGCCGGGCGCTCGTGGTGACCGCGCATCCCGACGACGTCGACTTCGGGGCCGCGGGGACGGTCGCGATCTGGACGGCCGGCGGCACCGAGGTCAGCTATTGCGTGTGCACCTCGGGTGAGGCCAGCGGCGACGAGGACGCCGACCGGGCCGAGACCGCCCGCGTCCGGCAGGCCGAGCAGCGGGCCGCCGCGGCGTGCGTCGGGGTGACCGACGTGACCTTCCTGCACCACCCGGACGGCGCCGTGGTCGCCTCGCTCGAGCTGCGCCGGGACATCGCCCGGGTGATCCGCCGGGTCCGCCCGGACCGGGTGCTCACCTGGTCGCCGGAGATCAACTGGGAGTTGGTGCCGACCACCCATCCCGACCACCGGGCGGTCGGTGAAGCCACCTTCGCCGCCGTCTATCCGGACGCGCGCAACCCGCACGCCTTTCCCGAGCTGCTGGCCGCGGGCCTGCGGCCGTGGGTCGTGCCGGAGCTCTGGCTGGCCGACTCCCCGTCCTGGCTGCGTAACCACGTGGTGGACGTGACCGACGCGTTCGACAAGCGGGTCGCGGCGCTGCGCGCGCACGCCTCACAGGTGGGTGGCATGGCGGATCTCGAGGGCTTCGTTCGGCGCAACCTCACCGAGCACGCCCGCCGGCACGGGCTGGCCGAGGGTCGGCTGGCCGAGGAGTTCCAGGTGGTCGACACTCGCTGATCATGCGTAAGTAACTAATTCATCGCGGTGCGTCACGATGCGGGAGGAAAAGGGTCTCTAGGACATGACCGGCGATGCACGTGCAGAGGAACGTGAAACCCGTCGAGGCAGACACCGGCGAGGCTCCGGCGGCACGACCTGGACGCCGGAGGTTCCGCGTGCGGTAGCACCCCGGTCATGGAGCGGGGCGCCGGACATCCCGGCGCCCCGCGACGCCGGCCCGCCGGTGGCCTATGCGTTCCCCGAGCCGCTGCCGACCGGACTGCGCAAGTTCAACCTGGGCACCATCCCGGCCTCGGTCACCCCGCCGCGCACCTGGCGCCGGGCCGCGGTGTTCGCCGTCGGCACCGCGGTGCTGGTGGTGCTCGGGCTGGGCTACGCCGCCGTCGCGCTGGTCGGCAACCCGCGCCGGGGCACCACGATCAACGCGCTGCCCGGGCAGCCCACCCAGCACCTGGTGATCACCGGGCTGCCCGGCGAGCGGGCCGAGGCGCTCACCGAGCCGCAACCCACCTCACCGGCGCCGCCCACCCGGACGACCTCGTCGGCTCCGCAGCCCACGCACGCCCGGGACGTGCGGCCGGCCCGGCCGGACCCGGCGCCGGCGGGCCGGCCGGGTGCGGTCAACCCGGGCGGGCCGCTCCGGCCGGACGCGGTGGCCCCCAGCACCCGGGGCCCGGAGCGCAGCACGGTCGGGCCGGCACCGTCGCCGGCGTCCGACCCGGAGAAGATGGGCGACCGCACCGAGGAGTACTACGCGCAGGTCGTCCGCCATCCGGAGACCGCCTACCGGCTCACCGCCGGGCCCATGCACGCGGAGGGCCCGGAGGGCATCGAGGCGCGCTACGCCGACGTGGAGAGCATCGAGGTCAAGGACATCACGATCGACCCGAACTGGTCGTTCACCCGGAGCACGCTGGTGATCGTGCGCAAGGACGGCACCCGGACCACCGTGCGCCGGGAACTGACGTTCTCCCACGGCAGCGATCCGAAGATCACCAGCGACACCTCGTCGGGCTGACTGCTCCATCCGTGTGACTATCCCTGCCATTGGTCGCCACCTTCGAGTGATCCGCCGACAATGACTGGCGCCGAGGCCCGCCGCCACGGTACGAGTTCCCCCGAACGCGCAACGCACACGATGCGCGGACAAGTCAACGTGGTGAACAGTCCTCACATGGGATTCATGCAGTGGAGCGTCTGACGACGGGCCGGCGACACATCCGGGCCGGTTCGGTGCACGTGACGGAACTGATCGGCAAGCAGCCCCGGTCGTTCGACCCCGTCGGGCCGTTCGCGTTCGACGGTGCGGGGCCGCTCGACGCCGGCATGCTGGACAGCCTGCTGGACGCCGAGGAGCAGGCACCCAACTCGCACCGCCGCGAGCCGAGCAAGGCCGCGCAGATCGCCAAGATCGCCGGCCTCGGGGTGGCCTCGGTCGTGCTCTGCGCGTCGATCACGATCGGCTCGATGATCACCCACCAGCGCCGGGAGGACGCCGCGGAGGCCACCCGGCCGGCCATGGACATCAGCGGCGAGCAGGCCCTGCTGCCCGACCTGCTCAACCACGCCGTGCCCCGGGCCGGCATGACCGGCAAGCCGCCGCTGGCCGGCACCCCGACCCGGGCCACCGGCACCATCGCCAACCCGGGCCCACCGGCCCGGCCCTCCGCCCCGCCACCCGCGGAGTCTTCGTCGCCCGGCACCCCGACCGCCGGGGAGACCCTGACCAAGACCCAGGTCGTCGAGCGGTTCTTCCACCTCGCCCCGGGCGCGCCGGACCGGGCGTTCGGCCTGCTCGACGGCACCCTGCTGGGCACGGACCTGGACCGGTTCGTGCAATCCTGGTCCAGCGTGCGCGACCTGCAGGTGCTCGACGTGCGCGAGCAGGGCAACGACGTGCTCGCGGTGGTCCGGCTGCGCCTCCCGGACGGCAGCTACCTCCGCGTCCAGCAACTCCTCGACGTCGCCAACACCCTCCCCCGCAAGATCATCGGCGCCGAGATCCTCTCCGCGCAGCGGTCTTGATGGCTCGGTCGTGCTCGCGCGCCCGAGCGGGCTGCTCGGTCGCTGCGCTCCCTGCGCCTGGCTGGGCACGTTTGGAGCAAGCAGAATGACCGTCTCGTGTCAAGCAAAGTCACCCGTCCGGGCGTAGGGTTCCGGCATGTCGGGCTTACGTCACGTACTGGTGTCATGCGCGGAGTGTGATCAGCCTAACCTGTGCGCGGGTGGGGATGGCGGACACGCTTCGAGGGAGGATGCGTGACGCAGGAGGCAGCAACCGCGGAGTCAACTCGATGAGCGATGATGGCCGCGTCGTCGCCGGACGTTACCGGCTGATCAGCCGGATCGGCTCGGGCGCCATGGGCGTGGTCTGGCGTGCCTACGACGAGCGACTCAACCGCACGGTCGCGGTGAAGAAGCTGCTGCTCTCCCCCGGTCTGCCGGAGGACGAGGCGATCGAGGCGGTCGCCCGGTGCCTGCGCGAGGGACGGATCGCGGCCCGGCTGCATCACGCGAACGCGATCTCGGTGTTCGACGTCGTCGACGAGGACGGCGTGCCGTGCCTGATCATGGAGTACCTGCCGTCGAAGAGCCTGGCCATGGCGCTGTCCGAGCATGGGCCGCTGGATCCGTACGAGGTGGCCAGGATCGGGGCGCTGTCGGCGTCCGCGCTGACGGCCGCGCACGCCGCCGGGATCGTGCACCGCGACATCAAGCCCGGCAACATCCTGCTCGGCGACGACGGCTCGGTGAAGATCACCGACTTCGGCATCTCCCGGGCCACCGACGACGTCACGGTGACCAAGACCGGCATGATCGCCGGCACCCCGGCCTACCTCGCGCCCGAGGTGGCCATCGGCAAGGACCCGACGCCGGCGTCGGACATCTTCTCGCTCGGCTCGACGCTCTACGCCGCGGTCGAGGGCGAACCCCCGTTCGGGCTGTCCGAGAACACCCTGGGCCTGCTGCACCGGGTGGCCGCCGGGAGGATCAACCCGCCGCTGCAGTCCGGCCCGCTCACCGGCGTGCTCGTGGCCATGCTGGCCGCCGACCCGGAGGTGCGCCCGACCACGGCCAGGACCCGCGACCTGCTGGCCGCCGTCGGCCGCGGGGAGGAACCCTCCCTGGGCCGGATTCCCCTTGCCACGCCGGCATTCGCGGCACCGGAGGACGAGCCGACCCGGCTGGTCACGGGTCAGACCCAGCTGGTCCGCCCGCGCACGATGCCCCCGCGGCCACACGTCCCGCCGCCCCCGCCGGAGCGCACCGACCGGTCCCGCACGATCGTGCTCGTGCTCGCCGTGGCCCTGCTGGTCGCGCTGGTGGCCGGCGTCGCATGGCTGCTGGCCACCCGGAACACCGGCAACGAGACCAACCCGGGAACCGGGGATCCCACCGGCAGCCAGGTCTTCAACCCGCCGGTCGAGTCGACCACCACCACCGAGCCGACCACCACGACCAGGTCAACGAGCAGCCGGCCGTCGCGGACCACCACGACGACCACCCCGCCGGCGACGACCACCACGACCAGGACCACGACGACAACGACAACCACAACCAAGCCGCCAGCCAGTTCGGTCATCGTCACGACGACTCAGCCGTGATGTATCGAGCGGACGGGAGCCGTTTGTGAGCAACGATGTCCGGGTGGTGGCCGGCCGGTACCGGCTGGGCACCCGCATCGGCAGCGGGGCGATGGGCGTGGTGTGGCAGGCCCGGGACGAGCGGCTGCACCGCACGGTGGCGGTCAAGCAGCTGCTGCTGGCGCCCGACCTGAACCCGGCCCAGGCGCAGGAGGCGCGGCTGCGGTCGATGCGCGAGGGCCGGATCGCCGCGCGGCTGTCCCACCCGAACGCGATCACCGTGTACGACGTGGTGGACGAGGACGGCGCGCCCTGGTTGATCATGGAGTACCTGCCGTCGCACAGCCTCGCCGCGGTGATCGCCGAGCGCGGCCCGCAGCCACCGGAGGAGGTCGCGCGGATCGGCGCCCAGGTGGCGGCCGCGCTGGTGGCCGCGCACCACGCCGGCATCGTGCACCGGGATGTCAAGCCCGCCAACGTGTTGCTCGGCGACGACGGCACCGTCAAGATCACCGACTTCGGTATCTCCCGGGCCACCGGCGACGTCACCGTGACGGCCACCGGGATGCTCGCCGGCACGCCCGCCTACCTCGCTCCGGAGGTGGCCAAGGGCCGGGAGCCGACCGCGGCCTCCGACGTCTTCTCGCTCGGTTCCACGCTCTACACCGCGGTCGAGGGCCACTCGCCGTTCGGGCTCGGCGAGAACACGCTGGCGCTGCTCTATGCCGTGGCCGCCGGCAAGGTCAGCCCGCCGCGCCAGGCCGGCCCGCTCACCGCGCTGCTGATGCGGCTGCTGCGCGCGGATCCGGTGGAGCGGCCCACCATGGCCGAGGCCCGCGACGGGCTGACCGCGGTCGCCAACGGCAAGCCGGTGCCCGCGGTCACCGGAGCCACCGAGGTGATCATGCCGGTGCGTCCTCCGGCGCCGTCGTTGCAGCCCGGGCCGCCGAGCCCGGCCCACGGCTTCGAGGGCACCCGGCTGGACGCGCACCCGTTCGCCGAGCCGCTGCCGAGCGGTCCGGTCGCGGCGGCCGAAGTCGCGCGCCCGGTGGCCGCCGCGGCCAGCCGCCACACCGTCCGGTCCGTGGTGCTGACCGTGCTGGCGATCGTGGCCGCCGCGCTGATCGGAATCCTGGTGGCCAGCATCCTGACCTCGGGCCGCCAGGGCGCCCAGGGCGGAACCACCGGCGAGACGACGAGCAGCCGGGCCCCGGTGACGACCACCACGGCGCGCCCCTCGCCGACCACCACCACGACCACGCCACCGGCCACGACGACCACCACGGCGCAGCCGGTCCGGTCCCCGGCCGACTACGAGAACGCCGTGCGGGAGTACTACGCGCTGCTGCCGGCCAACCCGCCGGCCGCGTGGGCGCTGATGACCGAGAAGGCGCAGAAGAAGACCGGCTCACCGGAGACCTACGCGGCGTTCTGGTCCAAGATCAGCTCGGTGCAGGTGCTGTCCGCCCGGGCCGAGGGCAACCGGGTGGGCGCGGTGCTGCGGTTCGTCACGACCGACGGCAAGGAGTCCACCGAGCCGTACGCGTTCGCCCTGGTCGAGCAGGACGGCAAGCTGATGATCGACAACTACGCGCAGGCCGCCCGCGGACTCGGATGACCGAGCGGTTCAGGCGGCCGCCGCCGCGGTCCGGAGGGTGTCGAGCAGGCAGCGCACGGCCGGGTTGGCGGCGGCGGAGTCGCGGATGGCCGCCTGGATCACCCGGACCGGTTCGGGCTTGGCCACGCGGCGGATGACCACGCCGGGGTGCGGGGTGGTGAGCCCGAGGCGCGGGATGAGGCTGACGCCGAGGCCGGCGGCGACGAAGCCCTGCGCGTTGGCGTAGTCCTCGGACTCGACCACGAAGCCGGGCGTGAAGCCGGCCGCGGCGCAGGCGTCGAGCATGATCCGCACGCAGGGCCCGGCCGGCCATTCGCTGCCGACCCAGGGCTCCTCGGCGAGGTCGGCCAGGTCGATCACGCGCTTGCGCTGCAGGCGGTGGCCGCGCGGGAGCACCAGGCGGTACGGGTCGTCGAGCAGGTGCACCAGGCGGACGCCGGGCAGCGGGTCGGCGGAGCCGGGGCGCACCACGATCGCCACGTCGGCGTGGCCCTGCTGGACCTCGGGCAGCGAGTCGTGCGGCTCGGCCAGCTTCAGGTCGACCTGCACGCCGGGGTGCTCCTGGCGCAGGGTGGCGAGGGCCGGCGGGAGCAGGGCGAGGCCGGCGGTGGCGAAGTAGCGGACGGCGAGGCGGCCGGTGCGCCCGGCCCGCAGGTCGGCCAGCGCCAGCTCGGCCTCCGCGACGTGCCGGCCGATGATCGCGGCGTGCTCGGTCAGCAGCGAGCCGGCCGCGGTCGGCCGCACGCCCCGGCCGACCCGCTCCAGCAGCGGCTGCCCGACCTCGCGTTCCAGCGCGGCGACCTGCTGGCTCACCGCGGACGGCGTGTAGCCCAGGTTGGCCGCCGCCGCGGTGATGGATCCGCTGGTCACCACGGCCCGCAGGGTCTGCATCCTGCGCACGTCGAGCATGCCGCAAATCTACAGAATCGCTTAACGGTCGGTGCAGGTCTATTCACTTGTGCTGGGGTGATCGGCTGCGGCAGTGTCCGTGGCGTGACCGAAGGACGTGCGTGGTGATCAGCCGCGGAAACCTGATCCGGATGGCGCTGCTGGCCGTGTTCTGGGGCTCCAGCTTCCTGTGGATCAAGCTCGCGCTGCACGGCCTGTCGCCGCTGCAGATCACCGCCGTGCGGCTGGCCACCGGGGGCGGGCTGGTGCTGGTGCTGTGCCTGCTCACCCGGGACCGCCTGCCGCGCGGCCGGCGGGTGTGGGCGCACCTCGCGGTGGCCGCGATCTTCGGCAACGTGCTGCCGTTCACCCTGTTCGGTGTCGGCGAGCGGACCGTGGACTCCGGGCTCGCCGGCGTGCTGAACGCGACCACCCCGCTCTGGGCCCTGCTCATCGGGATCCTGGTCGGCACCGAGCGCGGGCTGACCGCCGTGCGGGCCGGCGGGCTGCTGCTCGGCTTCGCCGGCACACTGCTGATCTTCGCGCCGTGGCACTCAGCCGGGCTGGCCAGCTGGGGTGCGCTGGCCATCCTCGGCGCGGCGGTCAGCTACGGCATCTGCTTCACCTACATCGGCGCGTTCCTGGCCGGGCGGGGCGGCACACCGATGGCCCTGTCCGCCGCGCAGCTGCTGACCGCCGCCGGGCTCACCGCGCTGGCCCTGCCGGTGGCCGGGCTGCAGCCGGTGCACCTCGAACCGCTCGCGCTGATCGCCGCCACCATCCTCGGCGTGGTCGGCACCGGGCTCGCCTACGTGCTCAACTACCGGCTGATCGCCGACGAGGGCCCGACCAATGCCGCCACCGTCGGCTACCTGCTGCCGGTGGTGTCCGTCCTGCTCGGCACGCTCTTCCTGAGCGAGACGCTGACGTTCGGGGTGGTCGCCGGCATGGTCATCGTGCTGCTGGGGGTCGCGATGACCCAGTGGCAGCCGCGGTTTCGTTCACCAATCGCTGACCCATCCGATCGAGGCAGCTCAGCTCAACTGGTCTACGAAGAACTTCAACGCAGTTGACAGCGTTCGATCAATCAGCTCAGCTACTGCTGGCCACAAGTCCTGCGGACGGTTGTTCCATACCAAGGTGACCTGATCCTTCGGAGTGGGCTCGAAGGCACGTCGAAATTCCCATGAGCCCTGTTGCTGATCCTTTTCCAGCACCTCCGCGTATGTGGTAGCAGCCAACACGCCGAGATCACCGCGTCCGACTTTCTGAATGATTACCAGAAACCGCAAGGACTGCCCCAATGCGTTGAGATGCATACTGCTCCACCAGCTGCCCTCACTCAAATCCGCAAAGAAGTCGACATGCCTCGCCGTATAGACGATCTGACCCCGCCAATAGGTAGACTTGTCCATTCCTGGCGATGCGTGGTGACCCTGGCCTCCTGATCAACACCTTGGAACTCGGGCTCAAGCTCTACGGAAAGCCGTTTGAGCTCGTCCACCACCATAGTTTGCAAAGCGGCGGCCAACTCGGCGCTCACCGCCGCACGCTGTTCGTTCTCTGAACGTTTTCGCTCCTGGAGGCGCCCCACGAGCTCGCGGGCGACCGGAACAACTCCCGTTGCCTGCGAGGCCTGCGACACGGGTGCGCTGAGCTCAGACTTCAAGGCCACCAACTCAAGGCCGCCGAAGAGCCGGACCAGCGGGCGGAGGGCACCGTCATTTGCGGCGTCCAGGGCGTCGATGTAGTCGGCGCGCTGGGTGCGATCGACCACGAGCGGGGCGTATCGGGCCTGTAGCAGCACCATCAAAGTCAACGCGCGTGCC
>NZ_DASYTH010000265.1:0-55080 GCF_036002505.1 Actinophytocola sp.
ATGGATCACGTGGTGGGCGTCGGTCCAGCGGGGTGGGAGGTGGCAGCTCGGGAAGGCGCATCCCCGGTCTCGGGCGATCAGCGCGCGGCGCTGGTGGGGTTTGACGAGGCGGTGTTTGCGGCCCAGGTCCAGCGGGACGGATTCGCCGTTGAGCACGATCGGGATGACGTCGGCGTCGCAGGCGTGCCGGCGGGCGGCTTCGGGACACAGGGGTGCGCCGCTGTCGAAGGTGGCGATCCCGGTGCCCTCGAGCAGGGTGTTGATGTCCAGGGTGATCGAGACCATGGCTTTGGAACCGCCTTGGGAGGGCACGTCGTTGGTTTTGGCGGCGAGGTGGACGATGTCGGTGAAGGCGTCGCCGTAGCGTTCGGCCTGCGAGCGCGGGTCCGGGACCCCGGGGATGGGGGACTGTGGCGCGCCCAATGCTATGAGCAGTCCTTCGAATTCTTCGGCGGCTTCGCTGTCGATGTCCAGGGTGGCGACCAGCCGGTTGTTGTGGGTGCGGCGGTAGCGCAGCGTGTTGGTCGGCTCGGCCAACTCCGTGGGTTCGGGTTCGCGGCCGTCCTGGTTGATCCGGTCCAGGACCTGCTGCCCGAACTTGCGCAACGCATCCGGGGACAGTTCGCGGGCTTGTTCGGCCAGGGTGGTCTCGATCAGTTCGCGATCTTCGAGGCGGGCGTCGTCGGGGAGGTTCTTGAGGACTTCGGCCACCACGTCGACGTGGTCGACATCCACCGCCCCCTCGCGGAGTGCCTCGCGCAGGGTGGGTAGCGGCGCCGGGGTCTCATGCCCGGTCGGCGTGACGGTGGGGGTGAGTTGCTGGGCCTGCGTCACCATCCGGCGCGCGGCACGCTGACTGACATGAAACGTGTCGCGCAGGAATGCCGCCAGGCTGGAATATCCCGCGGCTTTGGCGACCTGTTCCTGTTCCATTTCGGCGACGATATCAAGGCTGCGGGCCTGCAACCGTCGTATCTCGACGGTCACCTCGGCCAGGGCAGCAACGAGTTCCGGACCACGAGTGGTTTCGAAACTCATGCCGCTATTCTACCGGAGCACCTCGAGGTTTCGGCGTGCCGTGATTCACTCGTTCGGGTATAACACCATTTCCGGTTTGGGGTTCGGAGCGACCCGCAAAATGCGCCGCCCCAACCCACCCCAATAACCCCAAGCTGCGCACCTACGTCAAGTACACCCGCAACTGGCACGGACCTCCAACCGCGTCGGCAGCCGAAGGTCCTCGGGTTCGGCGGCGGGGTTGGCCAAGCGGCGTTCCAGGAGGGACACGGCGGCGGCGCCGAGGGGTTGCATGGGTTGCCGCACCGTGGTGAGCGGCGGCTGGACATGTCGCCCGACCCCGATCCCGTCGAACCCGACGACCGCAACATCGCGCGGAATACGAACGCCGCGTTCGCGCAGGGCGGTGATGACGCCGATGGCCATCTGGTCGTTGGCACACACGATGGCGTCGGGCAACTCCTCAATGTGCAGTGATTGTGCCACGATACGCCCGGTGTGCTGGGTGAAATCTCCGCGGAGGGGGTTATGGAATGGTAGTCCCGCGGCGGTGACGATCGTGCGGAACGCGTCCAACCGCTCCCCGCCGTCCGGTGAATCCGCCGGCCCGGCCAGGAACAGAAGCTCACGGTGGCCGTGCACGTCGATCAGGTGCCGGGTGAGTGCGGTGATCCCCCCGGCATTGTCCACCCGCACCTGATCCACCGTGGACGCATCGTCGTCCCGCCGGCCCGCAACCACCACCATGGGCAACCGTTTCAATCTTTGTATCACCGAGGTCGGCGCGGTCTGCCCCAACAGAACTATCCCATCGGAACGGCTGGCCAGTGACATCGCCAGTTCCAGCGTCGCTTCGGGATCCTGCACCGCTCCGATCAGGATGGCATATCCCCGGCCCCGCGCCGCTCGCTCCATTCCACGGACCACCTCGTCGGTGTACAACATCGCGTCGTCCCCGGCGTCGGTCTCCGGATCTCCCAGATCGGGGAAACACAACGCGAAAACCCGGGTCCGGCGTGACGTCAGTCCCCGGGCCGCGCCGTTGGGGAGGTAGCCGAGGTCCTGCATCGCCCGTTGTACCCGCTCGAGCGTGGCCGGGCTGAGCTTCGCGCCGCCGCTCAACGCCCGGGACACCGTCGCCGTGGACACGCCGGCTCGCCGCGCGACGTCGTGCACGGTCGGAGATCTGTCCACTTCCATCAGTTGCTGAGCTCGAGATAGGAGACACCGGGCATGGGCAGCTCGAAGCTTACGGCCACCGTGCTCCCGACCGTCACGGTGCGCGGCGGTAGCTCTTCGAGCACGTTCGCCGCGTGCAGGGTGTCCCACTGCGCCGCCGTCGGCCAGTCTCCGCCGCCAAGGCGTTCCCAAACCCGCTGCACGTTGGAATGGTCGCGGTCGATCCGGTAGTGCCGCACCCGGTACGCCGCCGGCGGCAGGCCATCCACCCGCAGCTCGACGGTCCGGGCCAGCGCGGCACTGCCCTGCGCGTCGTCCTGGTACAGGCCCAGGTTCCACACCAGCACCCCGACCGTGCCGTCCGGCGCCCGTGCCGACCACGCTTCGACGAGGCCGCCCGCGCCGTCGCCGGACAGTGAGACGGCCAACTCGTCGTCGCCCAGCCGCTCCGCCAGGGCCAGCGCCCAGTACCGGGGCTTCCGCAGGTTCCCCACGGTGAGCAAGCCGAAGCCGCCGTGGAACAACCGCGGCGGCCGGCCGAGCTCCTCGAAATGGTCGGAGAGCACCCAGTGTGCCAGCGCGTCGATCCGGCCGGCCGCGGACCGCATGCCCCGCAACAGGAACGCGGCCGCGAACGCGTCGTCGCCGACCGGGTTGAAATGGGTCGGCGTCGTTCCCCACTCCGTCCACAGTAGACGGAGGTCCGGGCGGCCGTGCCGTTCGGTGAGCGGGCGCAGGTCCAGCGGTGGGCTGCCGTAGGTGTGGGTGGACAGGAAGTCGATCGGCGCCCGCGACTCGTCCAGGTGGTCGAGCAGGTCGCTGATCCACCCGGCGGCCGCCGAGGCCGGACCGCCGACCGAGAGACCGGGGTCGACGTCCTTCACCGCTCGCGCGGTCACGTCGTACAGGTGGAAGTGCTCCTCCTTGGTTCCCGACCAGAACACCTCCAGGTTGGCCTCGTTCCACACCTCGAACGCCCAGTGCTCGCGCAGCTCGGCCAATCCGTACCGGGCCACCAGGTGCTGCACCAGCGCCCGGATCAGGTCCGCCCAGCGGTCCCAGTCCTTCGGCGGCGAGACGATGGCCCGGTACTGGAACACGGTCCTGGCCGGATCCCGGGCGAGGTCCCGGGGCATGTACGACAGCTCGACCACCGGCCGCATCCCTGACTCGCGGACAAGGTCGTAGACGCGGTCCACCCCGCTGAAGTCGTACACCGGCTTGCCGTCGACCTCCCGGTACACCCCGAGGTCGTCGCACAGGATGGCGTGCGCCCGCACGGCCGCGATGCCCAGTTCGCGGTGCGCCAGCCCGAGCGCCTCGGCGAGCTCCGCACCGATCGGGCGACCGCCGGTGGTGTCCGTGCACAGCAGGTGGCTCAGGTGCTCCGAGCCGATCATGGCCCGCCACGGCCGGTGCACCGGCCCGGTCACCTCATCTGCCCGCACGTGGATCCGCACCGGCCCCGGTTCGTCCACTGTGGACGCAGCGGCCACCGGCTCGCTGCGCCCACCCGGCACGTCCACGTCGGCGATCGCGGCCACCGCGTAGTGGTAGGTGCGGCCGGGCTCGCCGGTGGTGTCCGCGTACGGCGGATGCGGCACGGCCAGCACGTCCCCGCCCCGGTGGTCGATCACCGGGTACGGACCGTCCACAGTGTCCGCCCGCAGCACCAGATACCCGACCGCGCCGGGCACCGGCCGCCAGTCCAGCGTCACGTGCCCGCGGCCCGGCGACGCGGTCAACCCCTCCGGCGCCGGCAGCACCGCCGACCGGCGCTCACCGAGGCGCTTGCGCCCGATCCGCGCCAGCCAGTCCGCCCGCGCCTCAACCCCGGACATCCGACCAGTCCTCCATCGCGATCACCTGACGCAGCGCGGAAACCGGTCCCCGGGTGAACGCCTTCCGCAGCGTGTCACCGGTCAGCGCGTTCGACAACGCCGCCATCACCATGCCCTGGTCGAGCGCCAGGTACGCCTTCGACACCGCGCCGGTGGTCACGTTGATCGCGTCGTAGAACCCGCCGGGGCCGTAGGCGTCGAAGTCCCGCCGCAAGTTGTCCAAGTTGGACAGTGCGGCGGCCGGAGCGTAGCGCAGGGCCAGGAACGACGCGTGCGGCGTGACCACGCCTTCGCCGTAGGAGGCCGGTGGCGGTACCGGCGGCCGGCCCGGGCAGTCGCCGTAGCCGAAGTCCACCGGGGTGCGCTGCTCATCTGAGGTGTACCCGTTGGTGTCCATGCCGATCGCGTCCACGCCCCACTCGCGGTACCCGCCGGACGGGTTGTTGGACGGGGAGAATCCCCAGTACCCGTACTGCGCGTCGTGCAGCCCGTGGGCGATCTGCGCCTGGACGTAGAGCGGGTGGTTGCGGCCCCAGCTCCGCGGCCCCCATGTCTCCTCCGGCACCACCAGCGGCACCATGAGCGCCTCGAACATGCTGCCGCCCCACGTGGGTACCACGCGGACCCCTTGGTAGGCATAGGTTCCCTCGAACACCGGCACGCCGAGGTAGGTCGCGTCGTGGCCCACCGGCTGCTGCTCCTGCCAGGACCAGTCACACGTCGCCGGGAACGTCCGCCAGCCGGCGAAGTAGTGCGCGGCCGGGATCTGACCCATCGCGATGCCGATGTACGAAGCGATCCGCGGCTCGGTGTTGAACGATCCGTAGTGGTGGCAGGTGTACCAGACGTCCGGGCCCCGGCCGCGGTAGTTGCCGACCACCGAGCATCCGGGCGGCGCCTCGTCCCAGAACCCGCCGCGGATCAGCCCCGCCGGGAAGTCCGCCCCGCGCGCCGCCGGGTCGTAGTAGAACCCAAAGTCCATTGTGGACAGCAGGGAGCGGGCCTGCCCGGACACCGCGGGGAGGTCGTTGGCCACCATGAGCAGCCCGCTGGCCAGCCACCCGTTGTCCACACTGGACAGGAACGGGAACACCGTGCTGCCGTCCACCGGCCAGGTCCGCAGCACCTCGCCGGTCGCCGGGTCGTACCAGTTGTAGAACTGCCCGGACGCCGGGTGCCGGCGCAGCGTCGCCACCGTGGTCAGGGTCTGCTCCACCCGGCGCACGGCCTCGCCCGAGCTGATCAGCCCGACGTGCCGGGCGCCGACCGTGGACCACAGGTACATCCCGATGTTCGTCGGCGACGTGTACTTGGCCCGGGAGGCCGGATCCAGCGCGCCGTTGATGTTGTCGCTGGGCAGCCCGGTGCCCGGGTTGACCATGGCGGCCATCGAGTGCCAGGTGTCGGCGGCGTAGCGGGCCAGCGGGTTGCCTGGCGCGGCGGTCGCGGCGGCCGGCGCGGCGAGCGCGGCCACGATCGTGACGACGGCGGGCAGGCGGGCGATGCGTAACATCTCGGCTCCTACTTGAATCCGGTCATCGCAATGCCCTGCACGAAATACCGTTGCAGGACAACGAAAATCAGCAGCACGGGCAGCACGACCACGACCGCGCCGGCCATCAGCAGGCCGAACTTGGTGGAGTTCTGCCCGACGGAGTACAGGGCGAGCGCGACCGGCAGCGTGTACTTGTCCTCGGTCTGCGCCATCACCAGGGGGATCAGGAAGTTGTTCCAGGCGCCGAGGAACGTGACGATGGTCAGCGTGGCCAGCGCCGGCTTGGCCAGCGGAACGATGATGCGCAGGAAGATCTGCAGCTCGCCGGCGCCGTCGATGCGCGCCGAGTCGATGAGCTCGTCCGGCAGCTCGGAGATGTACTGCCGCATCAGGAAGACGCCGAGCGGTCCGGCCAGTGCCAGGATCGGCAGCACCAGGCCCGGATACGTGTTGACCAGCCCGAACTGGGCCACCAGCACGAACTGCGGCACGAACGTCACCATCGACGGGATCATCAGCGTGCCGATCACCAGCAGGAACAGCACCCGGCGCCCGGGGAACTCGATCTTCGCCAGGGCGTAGCCGAGCATCGAGCAGAGCGCCAGGTTCCCCAGCGTCACCGCGGCCGCGACGATCACCGAGTTGGTGAAGTAGGTCGGGAAGTCCAGCCCGGTGAAGATGGTCCGGAAGTTGTCCAGCGTCACGTTTTCCGGCAGCCACGTCGTGGGGACTCGGCGCAGCTCGCCCTCCGGCTTGAAGGCGCTGAGCACCATCCAGACGAACGGCCCGGCGAAGCCGACCAGCCCGATGGACAGCACCACATAGAGGAGTCCGCGGGCGGTGGGGGCGGGGCGGGGTGTCACAGTCATCGCGGCCTCAGCAACCGGAACCAGACCACGGTCAGCGCGACGATCACCACGAACAGCACGTAGCTCATGGCGCTCGCGTAGCCGTAGTTGCCGAACCCGAACTGGCTGTAGACATCCATGGACACCGACAGCGTCTTGTTCAGCGGGCCGCCGCGGGTCATCACGAACGGCTCCTCGATGAACTGCAGCTGGCCGATGCTGGTGATCACCACCGCGAACAGCATGGTGGGTCGCAGCATCGGCAGCGTGACGAAGCGGAACTGCGCCCACCGGCTCGCCCCGTCGATCTCCGCCGCCTCGTACACGTCCCGCGGGATCGCCTGCAGCCCGGCCAGGAACACCACCATCATGAAACCCATGCCGCGCCAGGCCGTCATGATGATGATCGACGGCATGGCGAACAGCGGATCGTCCAGCCAGTGCGGCCCGGCGATCCCGACTGTCCTCAGTAGACTGTTGACCACGCCGGTGTCCGGTTGCAGCAGGAACCGCCACACCACGGCCACCGCCACGATGCTGGTGACCACCGGCAGGTAGTAGCCGACCCGGAAGAACGTGCGCAGGCGGGTGATCCCGCGGTTCAGCGCGAGCGCCACGGCCAGCGCGGAGACGATCGTGAGCGGCACGCTGCCCAGCACGAACACCGCGGTGTTCATCAGCGACTGCACGAAGACCTCGTCGCCGAACAGCCGCACGTAGTTGTCCAGCCCGACGAAGTTCACGCCGAGCGGGTTGCGCAGGTCCGTGCCGCGCAGGTCGGTGAAGCTCATGGCCAGCGACGCGACCACCGGCCCGGCCATGAACGCGGCGAACAATGCCACGAACGGTAGCGCGAAACCCCACGCGACCAGGCCCCGCCGGGCCCGGAGGGACAGCACCCTCCGGGCCACGGGGCGGCGCACCGGGATCGCGTCGGCGACCATGACGCGGGCTAGAGGCCGGTGCCGATCGACGTCGCCTCGGACTGCATGGCCTTCGCCGCGTCCGCGGGGGTGGCGACGCCCTTGACGACCTGCTCCAGGTGGGTGTCGATGACCGTGGCGACCTGCTCCCAGGTGGCGATGGCCGGCGGCGACTTGGCGTCGTCGAGCTGCTCGCCGAACGTCTTGAGCAGCGGGTCACCGGAAAGTTTGGTGTCCTGCCAGGCGTTCTTCACCGACGGCAGGTCGCCGACCATGCCGTACCACTTCACCTGGACCTCGGGTTTGCTCAGGTACTGCACGAACTTCCAGGCGGTGTCCCGGTTCTTGGCATCCTTGAACACCGCGAGGTCGCCGCCGCCGACGAACGACGTGCGGTTGGCCTCCTTCGGCATCCGCGCCACCGACCACTTCCCGTCCAGCGCCGCGCCGCCCTGCTCCTTGATCAGTCCGATGTGCCAGGGCCCGGAGAAGAACGCGCCGAACGAGCCGTCCACGAAGCCCTGCTCCAGTTCGCCCGGCCGGAGCAGGGAGCTCGGCGTGACCTGCGCGTCGAAGAAGCTCTTGTAGTACTGCAGGGCCTTCACCATCTCCGGACTGTCCAAAGTGAACTTCTTGGCGTCGTCAGTGATGGAAGCGCCGGCCTGCCAGGCGAACGGCATGAACGTCTGCCAGGTGCCCTTCCCGCCGGCCTGCAGGTTCAGCCCCCACTTCGCGCCCGACTTGTCCTTCATGCCCTTGGCGAAGTCGGTCAGGTCGGCCCAGTTGCCCGGCGGTTGGACGCCCGCCTTGTCCGCAAGATCGGTCCGGTAGTAGAGCAGCCGCGTCTCCACGTACCACGGCACCCCGTAGCTCGTGCCGTTCACCACCGTGGTGTCCCACGCGCCGGTGTAGAACTGCTTCCCGTCGATCACCGACGGCGTCGGGTCCAGCGCCCCGGACTTGGCGAACTCCGCCATGTACGTGGTCCCGACCAGGCTCACGTCCGGCGTCTGCCGCCCCGCGATCGCCGTCGAGATCTTGTCGTGCGCCGCGTCCCACGGGATCGCCGTGATGTTGACCTTCGCCCCCGGGTTCGCCGCCTCGAAGTCCTGGGCCAGGCCGCCGAGCTTCTCGCCCTCGGTGCCCATCGCCCACACCGTGATCTCGCCCGTCGCCGCCCCCTCGCCGACGGGTTTCGCCCCCTCACCCCCCGAGGTGCCGGCATCCCGCCCACACCCGACCGCAGCGAAGATCGTCAACGCCCCGACAACGGCCCGCCACCGTCCACTCACCATCGAGCCACCTCCCGGAGGAATGTAACCGTTTACATTCCTCCGCCCTCTCCGCGATGTCAACCACCCCCCACCAAGATCCCCATCCCGTGGCCTCTTCACGGCAGCGTGATGTTCGGTGTGTTGGCCCCTGGCGTCGCTATGTTGGCCCGGGGCGTCGCTGCGTTGGCGTGTGGCGTCGTCGTGTGGTGGCCGAGTGTGCGCCGGGGTTGCCGTCAGCGGCGTCAGGCGGTGTCGTCATCAGCCAGCACACCCACGCCAGAGGCCAACACGGCGACGTGGCGCGCCAACATGGCGACGTGGGACGCCAACATGGTGACGACTCGTCGGCTTCGAGCAGCCCGATCAGGTAGGGCCGGGACACGGTGAGCAGGTCAGCGGCTTGCTGGGTGGTCAGCTCTGCGTGCGCCGGGACGACGGACACCCCCTGGCCCGCGGCCATGTAGGCCAGGATTCGGGCGAGCAGCTCGACGGCACCTCGGGGGAGGATGAGCTCTTCGTTGTCATCCTCGACGAGCAGGCGGACCTGGCGTGGCCCATCGGGTGACGAGCGAGGTAGGTCGTCACCCGTTCCACGGCTACATCAACTGTGGTGACGTCCTCGTCACCCGGCTGTCCCACGCCTTCCGGGCAGAACATAGGCGACAAACGTCAGGCGCAGGACACTAGTCGGCGGAGCACAGGGAGGAGCCGGGGGAGAACAGGAAAGTGGTGCGGTCCACCAGCAGGCCGTTGTCGGCGACGGTGAAGACGTCGACGAAGGGAAGGTCGGACTCGGCGGGGCCGGCGTGCCGGCGGTGGGTGAGGAGGCCCAGCGCGGCGACCTTGCGGCCGGAGCCGAACACCTCGTAGATGGAATGGCGGACGGAGCGGGTGGCCCGGCGGGCCCGTTCCACCCGTTCGAGCTCCTGGCGACCGGTGACCGGGCGGCGGCCGGGCTGGCGCACCACGGCCTGCTCGGCGAACAGCGAGCAGTAGGCGTCCAGGTCGCCGTCGTTGAGGTAGCAGTAGCTGAGCCGAACGTGGTCCATGCCGACCGAGGTCAGAAGGTTGTCGGACCGCGGTGTCACGGGCGAGTGCTCGTTGTTCATCGAGGGAACCTTCACTCCGGATGCGGGTTCCGTCCCGGCTGCCCAGGGCCGCCCTCGGTGGCGTGCTCCTCGGTGGAACCCGATTGGTCACAGCGTGACTCCACCCGGCATCGGCGCGTTATGGCGGCGCTATCGTCCTCGCGAAGCCTTATTTCGGCGGTCCGATCGCAGATTGGGGCCTAGTGCCCCTTACCCCGGTCTTGCGGTGGCGGGATAATTCGCGCACGAGGGGGTCGTGCTGGCAGGCCGGCCCTGTTGGTAGGCGGAGGTCTGCGAAGTGGACGAGACGAGGTCCGCGGAGTCCGCGGACCGCTCGGTCAGCGGCGTGCGGTTCAAGATCCTCGGTCCGATCGAGGTGACCAGTGGGGACGTGCCCGTTCGGATTCCGCCCGGCCGGCAGCCGATCATTCTCGGCGCGCTGCTGCTCGAACCGAACCGCGTGGTCAGCATCGACCGGCTGATCGACGTGGTGTGGCCGGACGACCCGCCGGCGACGGCCCGCAGCCAGGTGCAGATCTGCGTTTCGGCGCTGCGCCACATGTTCACCGGCCTCGGGATCGAGCAGCCGATCGTGACCCGCCCGCCGGGTTACCTGTTGCGGGTGGCCGACGGCCAGATCGACAGCCAGACGTTCACCAAGCTCGCGGCCGAGGCCGCGGCCGCGCAGAAGGAAGGGCAGCTCGAGGAGGCCGTGGCCCTGTTCCGGCGGGGCCTGGCCCTGTGGCGGGGCCGGGCGCTGGGCGGCGGGGAGGGGTCGGTGCTGCGCAGCGCGGCGGTGCGGCTGGATGAGGCCAAGCTCGCCGCCCTGGAGACGTGCATCGATCTGGAGCTCAAGCTCGGCCGGGAGCAGGCGCTGATCGGTGAGCTGGGCAGCCTGGTCGCCGAGTATCCGTTGCAGGAGCGGCTGCGGGCGCAGCTGATGCTGGCGCTGTACCGGGCGGGCAGGCCGGCCGAGGCGTTGGAGGTCTACCAGGCCGGCCGCAAGATCCTGGTGGAGGAGCTCGGCCTGGAGCCGAGCGAGGAACTGCGCAACCTCGAGGCCAAGATCCTCGCCGAGGACCCCACGCTGCAGCCGGAGCCGCGGGAGGAGGCGCGCAACGTCGAGACGCGCCCGCAGGTCGGGCCGCGCCAGCTGCCGGCGGACATCGTCGACTTCACCAACCGGACCACGCTGATCGAGCAGGCCGAAGCGGCGGTGCTGGGTGACGGGTCGGCGGAGGACGACTCGGCGGTGCGCGTCGCGGTGATCGCCGGGAAGGCCGGCATCGGCAAGTCCGCGCTGGCCATCCACGTGGCGCACCGGGTGGCGACCAAGCGGTTCCCGGACGGCCAGCTGTACTGCCAGCTCGGTGGCACCCAGCGCAAACCGGTCACGCCGTCGGAGGTGCTCGGCCGGTTCCTGCGCGCGCTGGGCATGCCCGGCTCGGCGATCCCGGACGAGGTCGACGAGCGCGCGGAGATGTACCGCAGCCTGCTGGCCGACCGGAAGCTGCTGGTGGTGCTGGACGACGTGGCGACCGTGCGGCAGGTGACGCCGCTGCTGCCGGGCAGCGGGAGCTGTGCGGTGATCCTGACCAGCCGGATGCGGCTGACCGAGATCGCCGGCGCCCGGGTGCTGGATGTCAGCCTGCTGCAGCCGGATCACTCGATGGACCTGCTGGGCAAGGTGATCGGGGACAAGCGGGTGGCCGGCGAGTCCACCGCGGCGACCGCGCTGGTACGCATGGTCGGCGGGCTGCCGCTGGCGCTGCGGATCGTGGCGGCCCGGCTGGCGGCCCGGCCGCACTGGTCGCTGGCCTCGATGGTGGGCCGGCTGGCCGACGAGCGCCGGCGGCTCGACGAGCTCTCGCACGGCGACATGATGGTGCGGGCCAGCCTGCTGCTCACCTACGAGGGCCTGGACCCGCGCGCGGCCCGGCTGTTCCGGCTGCTGGGCTCGCTTCCGCCGGGCACGTTCCCCGGCTGGGTGGCCGCGGCGCTGCTGGACGAGGACCCGATCGAGGCGGCCGACCTGCTCGAGCAGCTGGTCGACATGCAGATGCTCGACGTCACCGGGCCCGACCTGGACGGCCTGCCGCGCTACGGCTTCCACGCGATCATCCGGCTGTTCGCCCGGGAGCAGCTGGCCCGGGAGAGCCGGGAGGTCCGGCAGGAGACCATGGCCCGGATGCTGGGTGGGTGGCTGGCCCGGGCCGAGCGGGCGCACCGCGAGCTCTACGGCGGCGAGTACGCGATCCTGCGCGGGAACGCCCTGCGCTGGTGGCCGGCCGCCGGGGACGACCCGGGTGCGCTGCCGGTCGACCCGCAGCGCTACCTGGAAGCCGAGAGCGTCAACCTCATTGCCGCGGTCGGGCAGGCCGCCGACGAGGGCTTCGACGAGCTGGCCTGGGAGCTGGCCGTCCACCTGGTGTCGCTGTTCGTGGTGGGCGGCTACGTCGACGAGTGGCAGCACACCCACGACCGGGCGCTCGAGGTGGTGCGGTCGGCCCGCAACCGGCGGGGCGAGGCCGCGCTGCTGGTCTCGCTCGGCGAGCTGTACCTGACCCGGGGCCGCTACGCCGCGGCCCGGGCGGTGCTCACCCCCGCCCAGGAGTTGTTCGTCGAGCTGGGCGACGCGCACGGGTTGGCGCTGGCCCGGCGAAACCTGGCCCACATCGAGTACAACGAGGGGTCGGTGGAACTTGCCTTCGACGGGTACTCCGCCGCGCTCGAGGGGTTCCGGCAGGTCGGCTCCATGGCCGGCCAGGCGCATGTGCTGAGCAAGCTGGCGGTGATCTCCGCCGACCAGGGCAACGACGACCGGGCCACCGACCAGCTCGGCGAGGCACTGGAGATCTGCCGCGAGTCCGGCAACCGGCGGATCGAGGGGCAGGTGCTGTACAAGATGGGCCAGGTGCTGCTGCGCCAGCGCCGGCTCGAGGAGGCCGACCTGGTGCTCGGCGCGGCGCTGGAGCTCGTCCGGGCCAACCATGAGCTGGTCGGCGAGGGCTACGTGCTGTACGCCCTGGGCCTGACCCAGGCCAAGCTCGGCCGCCGGGCGGAGGCCCGGGAGTCGCTGCGGCAGGCCGTCGAGCTGCGCGAGCGCATTCTGGACCATGTGGGCGCGGCGAAGATCCGGGTGGATCTGGCGCCGCTGCTGGACGACTACGACGAGCCCGGCGCGGTGGCGGACCTGGTCGAGCAGCCCAGGCTCGCCCGCGGCGAGCGCAGGGTGGCCGGGGCGGCGAGCGAGGTTCGGCGGGCGTTGGAGTCGTTCACCGACCCGGAGCACGTGACGAATTAGTTCCATACTATTTCTCGTCACGATTTTCGCGGCACGACCTGAATGCCGCATTCACCATTCCGGTGGAATGGATAAGCGGCTCCAGGTCGGACGTTCGTCAGTGGATCATCATGGGCGTGTGTCCCCGGATCTCGGACTAGTCCCACGGGAAGTCGGACGGGGCGGCAATGGTGGTCGAGCCGCTCGAGGGGGCCGCGGCGGTGGCGGCGACCGCGCCGGTGACCACGGCAGCGGCGGCGACGAGGGCGACGGTGATGGCGCGAATGGTGAACATGGGGCGCACTCCTGATTCTGATGGCGCTCTTGGGAATCTCGTTTGAACGCCCTGGAGGATTTGTCGCCCCTGACGTTAGGAAGGGTGCGCATTGTCCCTATATCGCCGCGCTTCTCCGTTGCCTATCGTGCCGCGCACGCCGCGATGGACCCGCGATAGCGCCGCGATAGCGAGTGGGAGAAGGGTACGCGCGGGGCTCTGACCAGGCTCGATGGACTTGAAGGAGGGTTGGAAATGGAACGCGCCTGCCAATCGACGATCGATGAAAGGGTAGGTCTTTTCAGCCCTCGCCTCGAATGTTTGACCGAAACTGCCGGCTACCCGCAATGCGGGCGGGCGGCGCCTCGTCACTCGGGGCCAGCTTGCTGATCGCCACGCGATGGTCGCGGTCACCCCACCGGCCGCGACGCCAGACACCTCCTCGTCCACGAGAACTTCCCCTGTCCCGCACCGATGACGTGATGAGGCGAGTCCCATGATCAACAATCCGCTCGGCGACGGCGCCCACGAGCCCGTGACGGACTCTTGAAGGCATAGGGAGGCCGCCGTGATGCCGTTGTCCGCCGCCCAGCGACGCCTGTGGTATCTCAACCAGTTGGGCCAGGACGGGCCCTACCACACTCCGCTCGCCCTCCGGATGGACGGGCCGCTGGACGTGTCCGCGCTGCGGGCCGCGGTGGTCGACGTGATCGACCGGCATCAGGCGCTGCGCACGGTGTACCCCGCCCAGACCGGCGAGCCCGGCCAGCAGGTGCTCGAGCCCGGTGCGGCGCCGGCCGGGTTCCACCCCGCCGCGTGCCCCGCCGACGAGCTCGACGTCGCCATCGGCAAGGCCAACCGGCAGCCCATCGACATCACCACCGAGCCGCCCGTGCACGCCTGGCTCTACGAGGTCGAGCCGGGGAAGCGGCACGTGCTGCTCGTGGTGATGCACCAGATCGCCGGCGACGCCTGGTCGGCCGAGCCGTTCCTGCGTGACCTCGGCACCGCGTACGCGGCCCGCCGCGCCCGGCGCACGCCGCGGTTCGAGCCGATCTCCGTCGAGTACCTCGACTACTGCCGCTGGCGCTCGGAGCTGCAGGGCAGCGCCGACGACCCGGGCAGCGTGCGGTCGGCCCAGCTGCGCTACTGGACCGCGGCGCTGGCCGGGCTGCCGGAGGAGATCACCCTGCCGGCCGACCGGCCCCGGCCGGCCGAGCCGTGCCACCGCGGCGACGTGGTGCGTTTCGTCGTGCCCGCCGGTCTGCACGCCCGGCTCACCGAGCTCGCCGCGGACACCCGCACGACGCTGCTCATGGTGCTGCAGGCGGGCCTGGCCGTGCTGCTGTCCCGGCTCGGCGCCGGCACCGACATCCCGATCGGATCGACGGTCTCCGGCCGGCCGGACACCGCGACCGGCGAGCTGGTCGGGGCGTTCGCCAACACCCTGGTGCTGCGTACCGACACGTCCGGGGACCCGACGTTCCGGGAGCTGCTCGCCCGGGTCCGGGACACCGACCTGGCCGCGTTCGCCAACCGGGACGTGCCGTTCGAGCGGGTGCTCGAGGCGGTCGGACCGACCCGCTCGCCGGCCCGGCACCCGCTCTTCCAGGTGCTGCTGACGCTGCACGACGCCCTCGCCGCGCTGCCGGTGTTCCCCGGTCTGGAGGTCAGCCGGTATCCGGTCCCCACCCGCACCGCCCGGGTCGATCTGGTGGCCAGCTTCACCCAGACCCGGGACACCGCGGGCCGGCCCGGCGGGCTGCACGCCGCGCTGGAGTACGAGGTGGGGCTGTTCGACCGGGACACCGTGGCGGCGCTGGCGACCCGCCTGGTTCGGCTGCTCGACGTGGCGGCGGCCGGGCCGGACACCCCCATCGGCGCGATCGACCTGCTGGACGAGTCCGAGCGGCACACCGTGCTGGTCGACTGGAACGACACGGCGCGGCCGGTCTCCGACCGCCGGTGCCTGCACGAGCTGTTCGAGGACCAGGTGGAGCGCAGCCCGGACGCCACCGCGCTGATCTTCAACGACTCGGAGGTGAGCTACGCCGACCTCAACGCCAAGGCCAACCAGCTCGCCCGCTACCTGATCCGGCACGGCGTGCGGCGCGGGCAGCTCGTCGGGATCTACCTGGACCGCTCACCGATCCTCGTCGCCGCGGTGCTCGCCGTGCTCAAGGTCGGCGGCACCTACGTCATGCTCGACCCGAAGCTGCCGGCCGAGCACCTGCTGGCGGCGCTGGAGGAGACGGCGCCGGCCACGGTGATCACCATCGGCGGCCGCTCGGCCCGGCTGGCCGCGGCGAAGGTGGACCTGCTGCGGCTGGACGTGGCGATGGTCGGCCGGATCGCGCACGAGGCCGAGGACAACCTGTCCGCGCCGGGCGATCCGGACGAGCCGGCCTGCGTGCTGTTCACCGCCACCCGGTCGCGGGCGGTCATCGCCTCGCACCGCGCTCTGGTGAGCACCTTTCTCGGCCGGCGCTACCTGCGCTGCGCGCCGGACGAGGTGTTCCTGCAGTGCTCGCCGGTGTCGGCGGCCAGCTTCGCGCTGGAGGTGTTCGGGGCGTTGCTGTTCGGCGGCGCCGTCGTGCTGCAACCGGGTCACCAGGCGGAACCGTCGGCCATGGCCCGGCTGGTGGCCCGGCACGAGGTCACCACGCTCGTGCTGCCGGCGCGGCTGTTCGAGCTGCTGGTCGACGAGTACCCCGGGGTGTTCCGGGTGGCGCGGCAGGTGTTGACGTTCGGTGAGCCGGCGTCGGTGAGCCACGTGCTCAAGGCGTTGCGCGAATTCCCCGGGCTGCACCTGCTCAACGCCTACGGTGCGGCGGAAACCCTGGGCCTGGCCACGATTCTGCCGGTCGCCGAGCCGGACGTGATCGCGGCCACGACCGTCCCGATTGGACGGCCGGTGGCGGCGAACCGGGCGTTCGTCCTGGATTCGGCGCTGCGGCCGGTGCCCACCGGAGTGGTCGGCGAGCTGTACCTGGGCGGGGCGGGGCTGGCTTCGGGTTACCTGGGGTGCCCGGACCTCACCGCGGCCCGGTTCGTGGCGAATCCCTTCGGCGGGCACGGGGAACGCCTGTGGCGGACCGGTGACCTGGCGCGCTGGCGGCGGGGCGGGGTGCTGGAGCTGGTGGGCCGGGAGGCGGACCAGGTCCGGGTGCGCGGGTTCGCGGTGCACCCCGCCGTGATCGAGTCGGCGCTCGCCGCGCACCCCACGGTGGCCCAGGCGGTGGTGGTGGTGCGGGCGGACCGGGTGGTCGCCTACGTGGTCGCGGCGGACGGCCGGCAGGTGTCGGTCGGCGCGCTACGCGAGTACCTGAGCGGGTCGCTGCCCGAGCCGATCATCCCGGCGTTCATCGACACGCTGGACGCGCTTCCGTTGACCGTCAACGGAAAGCTGGACCGCTCGGCGTTGCCCGCGCTGAACTTCGCCAGCCCGACGGCCGGGCGCCCGCCGCGCACGCCGCAGGAGAAGACGATGTGCGAGCTGTTCTGCGACGTCCTCGGGCTGCCCGAGGTCGGCATCGACGACAGTTTTCTTGACCTGGGCGGGCATTCCCTCCTCGCCACCCGCCTCATCGGTCGCATCCGCTCCACCTTCGGAGCGGAGCTCAATATCCGGACAGTGTTCGAGAGCCCAACGGTCGCCGGGCTGATCGAGCGTCTGGCCGGAGAATGAGCTGGGGGTGGCCGCCGTCCTACTGGGTCAGGGCGGTGGTCACCCTCAGCCCCTCGTTACGGGGAAGCAACGTGACGTTCCTTTCCAACCAGGGAGGCAACGTGACGTTGCTTTCCTTCTAGCGCAGCAACGTGACGTTGCTTTCCCCATGCGCGAGCGCGCAAGCTGAACGGCATGTCCGATCCTCCGGTCTTTCCGTTCAACACGCCACCCCATCTGGACGCCGAGCCGAAGCTGGGTTGGCTCCGGCGCTGGGATCCGGTGCCGCGGGTGCGGCTGGCGCCGGGTGGGGAGGCGGTGCTGGTGACGCGGTACGAGGATCTCCGAAAGGTTTATGCCGATCCGGTGTTCAGCCGGGCGGAGGCGGCGCGGCCGGGAATGCCGGCGCTGCGGCCGGCGCGGCAGAACCCGCATTTGCTGGTCAGCATGGATCCGCCGGAACATACCCGGGTCCGCCGGCTGGTGGCCGGGGCGTTCAGCAGGTGTGGCGTGGAATCGATGCGGCCGCGGGTGCAGCGGGTCGCCGACGAGCTGATCGACGCGATGATGACGGCCGGCCCGCCGGTGGACTTCGTCGAGGCGTTCGCCGCGCCGCTGCCGGCGATCGTGATCTCCGACCTGGTCGGCGCGCCCAGCGCGGACCACCCGCGGCTGCGGGAATGGATGGACACCGCGCTGTCGATCACCGCGCGCACCGCGGCCGAGGTGCGTTCCGCCGGTGAGCAGCTCGCCGGCTACCTGACCCGGCTGATCGCCGCCCGCCGCGCCGAGCCGGCCGACGACCTGCTCACCGCGCTGATCGAGGCGCGTGACGCGGGCGACCGGCTCAGCGAGCAGGAGCTGATGTTCACCACGTACATCATGCTGATCGCCGGCTACGAGACCACCGCCGGCGTGCTCGCCAACTCGCTGCTCACCCTGCACCGCCACCCCGACCAGTACGCGCTGCTGCGCGACAAGCCGGACCTCATTCCGGACGCGGTCGAGGAGATCCTGCGCTACGTGCCGATCAGCAAGGCCAGCATGGAGCGCTTCGCCACCGCGGACGTGGAGCTGTCCGGCCGCTGCGTGCCGGCCGGTACCACGGTGATTCCCTTGCAATACTCGGGAAACCGCGACGAGGCGCTCACCGCCGACCCGGACCGCTTCGACGTCACCCGCACCCCGGTCCCGCACCTGGCGTTCGGCCACGGTGTGCACTACTGCCTCGGCGCCCAGCTCGCCCGGCTCGAGCTGCAGACCGCCTACGTCACGCTGTTCCGCCGCCTGCCCGACCTGCGTCCGGCGTTGCGCGCGACCGAGGTGTCCTGGAAGGAGGGCCTGATCACCCGCGGTCCGGTCACCTTGCCGGTGGTGTGGTGAGTATTAAGCTCCCCGCATGGCCACCTGGGACGATGTCCGCCGGCTCGCGCTGGCGCTGCCGGAGACCAGTGAGCGCACCAGCTACGGCACCGCGGCGTGGGCGGTGAAGGACAAGGGCTTCGTCTGGGAACGCCCGCTGCGCAAGAGCGACGTCGCGGCCCTCGGCCCGGCGGCTCCGGACGGCCCCATCCTGGCTGCCCGCACCCCGGACGAGGGCGTCAAGTTCGCCCTCGTCGCAGACGACCCCGGGGTGTACTTCACTACCCCGCACTTCGACGGGTACCCGGCGATTCTGGTGCGGCTGGAGGAGATCGCGGTGCCCGAGTTGGAGGAGCTGATCACCGAGGCGTGGTTGTGCCGGGCGCCGAAGCGGCTGGCCAAGGAGTTCCTGGGGGAGATGCCCTGAAGGTGACCTTCGGGGCGTTCAACGTCCCGAAGGTCACCTTCAGGGCATTCGGCCTCAGGTCAACCTGATCGGAACGTCGACCCGCTGCGTCGGGGTGTTCGGGTAGGTGATGGCGATCGTGACCGTCACCGCACCCGTTCGCCTCTTGGCGGTGGGCCATGGCAGGACGAACGAGCTGGTGAAGGGGTCGTAGAGCGGGGTTGTCGCCGGCAGGGACTGGGCGCCGGACGCCGACACGCTGACCCGGCCGGACACCAGCAGGAACAGGGCGGCCAGGTGCGGGATCGGGGTGCCGGCGGCGTCGGTGAGCTGGAAGTTGACCGGAACCACCGAGCCGGCGCGGAACGAGCTGCCCGCTGCGGGGGACAACACCCGGACGCCGAGGTAGACCACCTGGGTCAGGGCGCCGGAGCTGGCCAGGTAGGAGCCGCTGCCGGAGTAGGCGGCGCTGACCGCGTGGGAGCCGAGGCCCAGGCCGGAAACCGGGTCGCTGGTGGCGACGCCGTTCACCACGGGCACCGGGGCACCCAGCGCTCGACCGTCCACAGTGAACTGAACCAACCCGTCCGGAGCGAGGCCGGAAACCGTCGCGGTGAACCGGACCGCGCCGCCGATCGTGGCCGGGTTCGCCGAGGAGGCAACCGACGTCGCCGTCGCGGCCTTGGCGATGGTCACGGTGAACTGCTGGGTGGCCGTGCTGACCGGGTTGCTCGCGGTGACGGTGAACGCGAACGTGCCGGCGGTGGTCGGCGTGCCGGTGAGCACACCGCCGGTCAGGGCCAGGCCGGGCGGGAGGGTGCCCGCGCTGACCGTCACGGTGACCGGCGCGCCGCCGGTGTGCGGGACCGCCGCCGAGTACGGGGTGCCGACCGTGCCGTTGGGCACCGCGTCGCCGAGGGTCACCGGGTCGATCATGTCGACACCGGACGGCGCGGAGGCCGAGCCGAGCAGCGCGTTGTTGCCGGAGTAGGTTGCCACGACGGTGTGGTGGCCGGCGGAAAGTGTCGACGTGACAAGGGAAGCGGAGCCGCCGGCGCCGAGGGCCACCGCACCGAGGGGCGCGCCGGCGTCGGTGAAGGTCACCGTGCCGGTCGGCGAGACCGGCCCGGCGACGGTGGCGGTCAGCGTCACCGGAGAACCGGTCGCCGCCGGGTTCGGCGACACGGCAAGGGTTGTGCCCGTGGACGCCCGGCCCGGGTCGAGTCCGATGAGGACGGGGTCGTGGTCGCTGGTGCGGAACCGGTCCGGGGCGTAGAGCGAGGCGATCTGGCCCGGGCTCTTGAAATCGGTGTTGTAGTCGAGCACGGTCGGCTCGTCGGCGTTGTGGTGTGCGTCGCCGGCGCCGGTCACCTGGGCGACCAGCGAGCTGGACGCCAGCACGTAGTCGAGGTAGCCCCACTGGCCGTCGAACACGTAGGAGTACGCGTCCAGGCCGTGGAAAGCCTTGACCAGGTTGACGAATCCGGCGGACTCGAGGGCCGCGATGGGGTCCTCGCCGGCGTAGGAGTTGAGGTCGCCGACGATCAGCACGTCCGGGTCGCCCACCGACGGGATCACGGTGTCGCGCACCCAGCCGGCCAGCTCGTTGGCCTGCTCGGTGCGGTGCGCGTTCCAGCAGCTCTGGCCGTCGCCCTGGTCGGTGTCCGGCCCGGAGGTCGGGCAGGAGCCCTTGGACTTGAAGTGGTTGGCGATCACGGTGAACCGGGCGCCGTCCGCGGTCTGGAACGTCTGCGCCACCGGGCGCCGCTCGAACAGGGCGTTCTGGTCGACGAACGTCATACCCGCGACGGGTTGCACGGACGCCGTCCGGTACAGCAGCCCGGCCTTGATCGCGTCGGTGCCGGCCACGTCGACCACGCCGGTGGCCGCGTCCGGGTTGATGAACGCCCACGCGCCGGGGCCGTCCACCGCGTTCAGCGCGTCGACCAGGGCCTGGACGGCGCTGTCGGCGCCGTAGCCGTCGTTCTCCATCTCCATGTAGCCGACCACGTCCGCGCCCATGAACCGGAGCGACGCGACCTCCTTGGCGAGCTGCCGCTGGTACTCGGTGCTGTCCCCGGCGCCGCGGCAGTCGGCCGGGCCGCCGATCGTGCCGAACCGGCAGCCGGTGAACGTGTTGAAGAAGTTCAGCAGGTTGGCGCTGGCCACCCGGATCCCGCCGGTGCCGACGGACGGCGGCGCGACCGGGCGCTCGTTGACCGGGTCGAACACCGCGGTGCCGCCGAGCGCGCCGACCGGGCGCAGCCGGTAGGCGTTGCCGCTGGCGGCGTTGCCGGCCCAGGTGTAGGTGAGCACGCCGACCGGGTCGGTCACGGTGTCCCCGCCGCGCAGCGTGTTGCCGGCCGACAGCGGCGATCCGCCGCGCCCGAACAGGATCGGGTCGGGGTTCTGGTTCTGCAGCGCGTCGTCGATGATCAGCCGGTTGAGGTTGTTGGCCTGCTGCAAGGCTTGCACGGCCGGCTGGTCGGTGGCCCGGATGTCCGCGGTGGGCTGCCGCAGCCGCCCGCCGGAGGAGACCACGACCTGGCCGAACCGGCCGAGCTGGAAGTGCTCGGTGACGGTCAGCGTCTGGTGGAAGCGCACCAGCATGCCCTCGTACGGCTCGAGGTCCGCGGCGTCCGCGCGCGGCAGCGCGACATCAACAGGGGTCACCGGCGCGGTCGACCCGCACGGCTCGACGCCGCCGGCCGGCGCGGTGAGCTGGGTCTGCCCCTGGAACTCCGAGACCGGGCCGGTCACCTGCACGACGTCGCCGTTGGACACCAGGTTGGCGCTGCTGTCGAACACGAAGATCCCGTCCGAAGTGGACGGATTGCCGTCGCCGGCGTCCTGGAGGTAGAAACCGCGCAGCGCCGGCGAAGCGCCCTCGTAGTCGGCGACCACGGTGCCGCGCACGGTCACGGTCTGGCCGGCCACCGGGCTGATGTCACCGGTGCCCTGCACCGAGCCGATGCTCACCGCGGGCGCGGTGCACGCCGGCGGCGCCGGGCCGACGGTCACCGTCGCGGTGCGGCTGTCCACCTGGCCGCCGGGGCCGGTCACCCGCACCCAGTACATGGTGGTGGCGGTGAGCGCGGGCGTGGTGAACGAGGCCGCGGTGGCGCCCGCGACCGGGCTCGTCGTGTCGCCGGCGGTACCCGTGTACCACTGGTAGGTCAGCGGCCCGGTGCCGGTCGCGGCGACGCTCAGCGTGGCGGTCGAGCCGGACGTGATCGTGCTGTCCTGCGGCTCCGTGGTGATCGACGGCGCGGTGGTGCCGCCGCCCGCCGGGGCGAACGCCACGCCGCGCAGCACGGTGTTGGCCGCGGCGCTGCGCAACACGGTCGCGGTCGCGCTGATCGTCGCGTTGCCGGCCGCGGTGTCGTCCACCTTCACCAGCGCGTTGCTGGCGACGCTGGTGGTGGCGAACAGGGTCACGCCGGTGCCGGTGACCGAGCCGGTGAGCCCGCGCACTCCCGCGCCGCTCGGCCGGAACGCCCCGCGCGCGGTCCACGCGCTGCCGTCGAAGGAGAACTTGAGGATGCCGCCGCCCGGGCTCGCCGAGTCGTCGGCCACGTAGAGGCTGTCGATGCCGGGCACGGCCGGGTCACGGTCCAGCGCCACGAACCCGTACGGGCTGGGCACCGGGGCGACCAGCGCCGGGGTCTGCCCGCCGGCCGTCGGCAGGCCGGAGCCGACCGCGTACACGCCGGTCGGGCTGCTGCCGGTGGACACGTACAGCTGGCCCGCCGCGATGCCGACGGTGCGCAGGTTGGTCGGCGCCGCGCTGTTGATCTGCGTGGTGGCGCCGGTGCTGCCCAGCGTGGCGAGCCGGACGCCGCCGCTCGCGCCGGCCACCCAGAACCGGCCGCCGTCGTCGCTCGCCGCGCCGCGCACGTTGGCGCCGCTGAAGATGTCGGTGATCGCGGTCGAGGAGTCCACCCCGCCGGAGGCGTCCACCCGGGCCACGGTCCGGGCCACCGTGCTGGTCGAGGACGTGGCCACGCTCGCGGTGCCGGGGTCGGCGTCGTAACCGGCCAGCGTCAGGTATCGGCCGTCCGCGGAGAGCGCCAGCGCGCCCTCGGAGGTCGCCGATCCGCTCATGGTGAGCCGCCGGTTCGCCCCCGCGCCCGCGGTCGGCAGCGCCACGCTCTGCACCAGCGCCCCGTCCGGCGTGTACTCGTCCAGGAACACCGGCGCCGCCGCGCCGCTCAACGTGCCCGCGCCGTCCCCGACCCGCGCGACCACGACGTTCCCCGACGAGAACGCCGCCGCGGGCGCCGCCCCACCCCCCAGCGCCCCCACGGCTGGCACCACCAGCGCCAAGGTCAACCCGGCAACCAACGAACGGCGTAACGGCACGCGCACGGCAGACTCCAACTCAGACCGGTGGGGACAGCTCGCATGACGCTAGATTCCGCACGCCCGAACCGGAAGGGTCATTAGCCCGCCTCTCCGGAATTTTGATGCGGTCGGTGCGTTTCGGGGAACGGTGCGGTTGGCGGGTTGATTGTGGCTGGGTGCCGTCACGGTCCCCTGAGGATCTGTTGGTCGGGGCGAGGCTGTGTCAGCCCTTACGGGGTTGATCCTCTGCCCTATCGGGCGGTGCCCGCGGTGTAGGTGCGCGCCGGCAGGGGACCGTGGAAGGACACCACGCGCCGGATGCGCTCGGCTTCGAGGTGGAGGGCGGTCTCGCCGGACATGCCGGGTACCGGCGGGAGCAGTGCCCACCCGTAGCGGCACCACGGGCCGGCCGCCTGCACCCCGGTGGTGCGGGTGAGCCGCCGGGTTCCGATCAGGCTGGACAGGCCGGCGATGTGGTCGGCGAGCGCGGTCGTTCCGTGCAGGGCCACGACCGGGTTGTGGTAGTCCAGGTCGGGATGGCACAACTCGGCCAGGCGTTCCTGGAGTACGGCGGGGTCCGGTTCGCCCCAGGCCATGAGGAAACGGTCGACCAGGACCTCCGGGTTCATGACGGAACCGCGTCCAGCGCACGGTGCCGCTGAACCTTGCCCGAGGTGGTTTTCGGAACAGTTCCGGGGGCGACCAGGCGCACCACGTCGGGGGCGATCCCGACGGAGCGCCGGACCGCGTCGCGGATGTGCCGGGCCAGGTCGGGGTCGTGGCCGCGGCGGACCTCGGCGATGATCGCGACGCCCTCGGTGCCGGCCTCCGGGCGCGGGTAGGGCACGGCGGCGACGCAGCCGGCCCGCACCCCGGGCACCGACGCACAGGCCAGCTCGACCTCCTCGGGCTGGATGTTCCGCCCGGCCACCACCAGAACGTCCTTGATGCGACCGCACACGACGAGCTCGCCGCCGGCGAGGTAACCCCGGTCCCCGGTGTGCAGCCAGCCGTGCTCGTCGACGGCCGGCTGGCCGGCGGCCCCGGACACCGTGGCCACCGAGGGACCGCGGACCCGGATCTCACCGACCTGGCGTTCGGCCAGCTGCTGTCCGCTGCCCGGATCGACGATCGCCAGCGCCAGCCCGGGCAGCGCCGGGCCGATCACGGCGAGCCGCCGGGCGTCGGCGCCGTCGCCGGCGGGTCGTGCCACGCCGGCGTGCAGGCTGGCCCGGTCGACGGCGTCGGTGCGCAGGCCGTGGCCGGGTGCGGACAGGGCCACCGCGACCGTCGCCTCCGCCAGGCCGTAGCCCGCTACGAGGGCTTCCGGCGGGAACCCGAACGGCCGGGCGGCCGCGCAGAACGCGTCCATGACGGCGGGTTCGATCTGCTCGGCGCCGCAGAGCGCGACCCGCAACGCCGACAGGTCCAGACCTTGGGCGGCCGGCAGCAGCCGGGCGAGCAGCGCGTAGGCGAACGCCGGCGCGCTGGTGGACACCGCGCCGTACCGGGAAAGCATGCGCGGCCAGCACAGCGGGTCGGCGAGGAAGTCGGCGGCCGGCCGCAGCAAGAGGCGACACGCGAGGGCCATCGGCAGGATCGCGTAGCCGATCAGGCCCATGTCGTGGTGCAGCGGCAGCCACGAGCAGCGTGGGCGCTGGCCGAGTCCGGCGTTGCCGGTGGCCGCCTCGATCGCGGTGATGTTGGCGGCCAGGTTGCCGTGGCTGACCAGAACCCGGCGCGGCGGGCCGGTGGTGCCGCTGGTGAGCTGCACGACCGCGGTGGCGTCCTCGGCGATGCCGGGTGCCCGCCACGGCTGTGCGGCGCCTTCGGCCGCGAGCCGCGGCACGCTCGTCACCGGGCACGGCAACGCGCCGGTTTCCAGTTCGGTGAACGGTTCTCCGGCCACGAGCAGGTGGGCACCGCTGGCCCGCACCGCGCGGCGCACCGACTCCAGCACCGCGGCCGGCTCCCGCACGTGCGGTGGCGGCAGCACCGTGACCGCGGCGCCGCTGAGCAGTGTTGCGCGCAACGCGACCAGGGTGGCGATCGACGTCTCGGCCAGCAGGCCGACCGTCGTGCCCGGTCCGATGCCTCTGCCCTGCAGGCGGCCGGCGAGCTCCCGGGCGTCGCGGTGGATGGCGGCCCAGTCCTGGCGGTGCGGGTGGCCACCCTCGTACACGACGACGCCGCCGGTCACTCCACTGTCCAAAGCAGACAGTAGCCAGGTCATGACAGCTAGTATGGCTTGGTTTCGGGGATCGCTGCTAGGTGCGGATGGGTCTCACATGCCTGACCTGAACGAGCAGACGTTGTACGCCGAGTTGGGCCGCCGGTGCGGGTTGCCGGACGTGTCGGCGGACACCCCGCTGACCGAGATCGGGCTGGACTCGGTGCAGTGGCTGGATTTCGTGGGTTGGCTGGCCGATCGCGGGATTGCCGCCGTGCCGGCGACGATCGCCGGGGCGTATACCGCCGGCGAGCTGCACGGCCGGTTGTCCTCGGCGCGCCAACCGGTTTCCGAGCCGGCCCTCGACTTTGCCGGTGAGGATCCCGGTTCGGCCGGCGCCCTGCTGCTCGGCCCGGCGTACGAGCTACGCCCCATCGACCCCGGGGTGATGGGATTCCTTTACCAGCTGGCGATTTCCAGCGAGGTCGGCTACCGCTGGCGGTTCCGCGGCGCGGTGCCGAACTACGAGACATTCGAGGCGAGCTTCTGGCAGGGCACGCTGTGCCAGTTCGTGGCCGTCGACCGCGCGACCGGCCAGCCCTGCGGCCACGTCATCTGCTACAACCCCGAAATGGCGCACGGTTACGCCTCGGTGGCCGCGGTGTTCCTGCCCGGTCACATCGGCACCGGCGCGCCTCTGCACTGTGTCGGCTCGTTCGTCCGCTACGTGTTCACCGTGTGGCCCATGCGAAAGCTGTACCTGGAGGTGCCGTCGTTCAACTTCAGCCAGCTCGCCGCCGGCCGCGGGCGGCTGTTCGACGAGGAAGGTGTGCTGGCTGAGCACGACTATTACGCCGGCCGGTACTGGGACCGGCACGTGCTCGCGGTCTACCGCCGGCACGTCGGCCTGCCGCCCATCAACGCGCGCGCGGCTAATGGCTGAGTCGGGCTTGCGTCCTTCGGCGGTGCCCAGGCACACCTCGTGGTCCTAGCATCGAAAGGCTCGAAACCGTTGGGGTAGAGGAGGTTTCGGATGAGCACCGCACTTCGCAGGACCGCATCGGTCACCGGATCCGCCGCCATTGTCGGCGCCAGCCTCCTGTTCGACGGCAGCGTCGCGCAGGCCGCCCCGTACGACGGTACCGACCCCCAGGCGACCGGCTGTTCAAACACCGGGCGGGTGGTCCGACAGGCTCCCTTGGCCAATGAATTCGGCGGCCAGCAGGGGACGGTTTATCTCTACTACAGCACGGCCTGCCGCACGGTCTGGGCGAAGGTCGTCACTGGCCTGCCGGAATGCATACCCGGCTTGCCTCCGGCCCTGAGCTACTGCGCCGCCGCGTTCGTCCACCGCAATAGCGACGGCGCCCAGCTCCGCTGCGACACCCCGGCCGGGGCCAGCTCCTGCTACACCCGGCAGCTCAACGACGCCAACGTCACCTCTTTTGCCAAGGCAGTCCTCGAATACGGTACTGGCTACTCCGGCGTGACCGGGTCGTACTGATCCACCCTGCTTACAGGTCGTGGCCCGCGGCGGAAAGGTTGATGCTGCGGGCGATCAGGGGGAGATCGGCGAGTTCGGCGCCGGCTGCCGCCAGCGGTAGGGCGGGGGCGTTGAGGAAGCTCGGGTCGACGATCTTGACGCGGGTGAGGGTGCGGTCGGCGGCGAGCTCGACGCGGTGGGTGACGGTGCCGCGCCAGGCTTCCGCGGTGCCGACGCCGGAAGCCGCGGTGCGCGGGTGTGGGCTGGGTGGTTCGGTGGCGGGCGGCTCCTCGGTGAGGTCGTTCACGAGGTGCCGGATGATCGCGATGGAGGTGGGGACTTCCTTGGCCCGGATGAGGAAGCGGGCCAGCACATCGCCGCCGTCGTGGGTGTGCACGGTGAAGTCCGGGGTGGGGGCGGCGTAGGCGCGGGTGTCCACCGGGAGGCCGCTGGCGCGGGCGACGTAGCCGAGCGTGCCGAGGTCGGCGGCCTGGGCGGCGGTGAGCACGCCGGTGCCGGTGAACCGGTCGCGCACCATGGCGTTGTCGAGGGCCAGCGCGGTGATCTCGGCGAGGTCGGCGCCGAGCACGGCGAGCGTGTCCGGGTCGGGCGGGTTGACCAGCGCGGCGTGGCCGGGACGGAGGGCGCCGCGGAGCAGGCGGTGGCCGGTGACCGTGTCGTTGAGCCGAAGGAGCCGCTCGCGGACCCGGTGGGCGTGCGTGTCGAGGACGTCGTGGCCGGCCGCCGTGCAGAGCGCGCCGAGGTCGGTGACGTGGTTGTAGAGCCGTTCCAGCTCGAGCAGGATCGCCCGGGCGGCCGCCGTCGCGGCGGGCACGGCGATGCCGAGCGCGTCCTCGACGGCGCGGCAGAAGGCGAGCGTGTGGCCGACCGCGGTGTCGCCGCTGATCCGCTCGGTGAGGGCGATCGCGTCGTCCGGCCGGCGGCCCTCGAACAGCCGCTCGAGTCCTCTGTGGACGTAGAACAGCCGGAGGTCGAGGGCCCGCACGGTTTCGCCGTCGAGGGTGAGCCGGAGCTCGCCGGGCTCGGCGATCTCGCCGTGCACCGGGCCCAGCGAGACATCCGAGCCTGCCGGCGAAATCTCAGTGAACGCCGGGGATTCGCCGGCGTCGCGGCGCATCGGGTACCAGCCGCGCGGCCAGTGGTCGTGCCGTACCAGCCGGCGGGGCTCCGGGTGCTCGTCCGGGATGACGCCGTACAGGTCGTGCAGCTCGCGCTCGAACCGGGCGGCGGCCGGCGACATCCCGGCCAGGCTCGGCACGTGCGGGTAGACCGGCTTCACCTCGACGTGCAGTTCGGCGCGCTCACCGTCGGCGGCGCTGGTGAACAGGTACACCACGCGCAGCGCGTCGCCGTCGTCGTGCCCGGCGACCAGCGTCACCTGGAAGCCCTCCTCGACGAGGGCGGTGGCGTGCCTGGTGAGCGCGGCGGCCGTGATCGTCTGCGTGGTGCTCGTCATGGCGTACCCGTCAGGATGTCGGCGGCCAGGGACAGCAGGTGTTGCAGCGGGCCGGCGGCGGTTATTCCGGTGACAGCACAGATCGCGAGCCCGCCGCCGAGCGCGGCCGCGGTGCTGAGCGGGGTCCGCTCGGGCGCGGTCGCGGCGCCGGGCCCCTCGACGACCGGCGCGGTGTCGACGAGCATCCGGCCGGCACCGGTGAGCACCGCGGCGTTGACGACCAGCAGCGGTACCAGGGCGATGCCGGTGGCGACGGCCGTGGCAACGCCCGCGCCGAACCCGGCACGGAGGATGCCGAGCTGGCCGGCGAACGTGGCGAACGGCGGAAAACCAAGCAGGGCAAGCACCCCGAGCCCGACGACAGCGGCCAGCACCGGATCCCGGGTGGCCAGGCCCCGCACGTCAGCGGCCTGCCGGCTGCCGGTGAGCTGCAGGATCCGGCCGGAGGCAAGGAAAAGCACGGCCCGGGCCAGCCCATGGCCGAACAGGAGCAGCAGCACCGCGGCGACGGCGAACCGGCTGCCGGCCGCGGCGCCGAGGGCGAGCAGCGCCACGTGCGCCATACCGGCGTAGGCCAGCATCCGCTTGTACTCCCGCTGCGCCACCGACAGCGACGCCGAGACGGCGAGAGTGGCCAGGGCCATGATGATCAGCAGGGTGCGGGTGAACCCGGCGCCGAGCGCGGCGTCCGCGATCACCTTGACCCGCAGGATCGCGCCGAAGGCCACGGACAGCAGCACCCCGGAGAGCAGCGCGGCGACCGGCGCGGGCGCCTGGCTGTGCGCGTCCGGCAGCCAGCCGTGCAGCGGCGCCAGGCCGGCGACCGCGCCGAACCCGACGATCAGCAGCGCCACCGCGATCCGCAGCACCGCACGGTCCACAGTGGACGCGTTCGTGGCGAGCGCCGTCCAGTCCAGACCGACCGTTCCGTTGAGCAGCACCAGGCCGAGGAACGCCAGCGCCATCCCGACCGAGCACCCGAGCAGGAACTTCCAGGCGGCCTCCCGGGCGAGCCGGCTGCGGCCCTGCACGATCAGGAACGCGGCGGCGATCACGGCCACCTCCACCCCGACCGCCAGCACGCCCAGGTTCGCGGCCAGCACCGCCAGCGTGGTCGCCGCCAGGAACGCCTGCACCAGCAGGCTGTGCCGGCCGGCGACCCGCGCGGCGAGCGCCTCGTCGGCTTGGCCGGCGCGGATCTCGGCGCGCAGGAACGCCGGGCTGGCGCCGGTGGCCAGCAACCCGGCGGCGCCGATGACGATCACCAGGAACGCGCTGACCGCGTCCACCCGCAGCGCGCCGTTCAGTGCCACATACGGCCCTTCGGCAGAAACCACGGTGGCGAGGGCGATCCCGCAGGCGAGCACGGCCGCGGCGACCCCCGCGCCCACCCAGGCGGTCGGCCGGCGCCAGCCGGCGAGTCCATAGAGGACGGCACAGAGCACCGGGAGCGCGACGGGTGCGGTGATGAGAACGGTGATCATCAGTCGTGCAGCTCCCGAAGCTCGGCCGGATCGGTGTCCGCGGTGATGATCATCCAGGCCAGCGCGGCGAGCAGCACGTCGAGCGCCACCGCGAGCCCGGCGAGCAGCGGCACCGCCGTCGTGGTGAGCACCGCGACCGCGGTGATCCCGTTGTCCGCCAGGAGGAACCCGACCGCCTGGGAGGTCGCGCCGCGGACCGACACCAGCACCAGGAAGCCGATCAGCAGCACCGCGACACCGGCCGGAACGGCACCGGTGGCCGGTGCCGGCGCGGACCTGATCACCGGCTGGGACACCGCGAACGCGACCAGGGTGAGCGCCGCGGCGGCGAGCAGCGTGACCGGCATGCCCACCTGCCGGCGTGCGTCCCGGACCGGCAACCGGTGCACCAGGTACGGCAGCACCCCCGCGCGCAGCACCAGAATCCCCGCGGCCAGCCCGGCGAGCGCGACCGAGCCCTCGTGCCCGGCCCGCACCGCGGCCAGCCCGCCCAGCGCGATCCCTTGCAGCACAAGGAACCGGTTGACCGCCGGCGGTTCCGGGCGCCACAGCGTCAGCACCGCGGTGAGCAGAACCGCCCCGGCGGCGAGGTCGAGCAGCTGCACGTAGCCGGCGTCACCCACGCGGAACCTCCCTTCAGGACAGGAACAACGACGCGGACATCGCGAGCCCGGCCAGCACGAACGCCCCGGCGAGCAGCTCAGGCACGCGGAAGGCCCGCAGCCGGGCCAGGAACACCTCGCTCACCGCGAGCGCCACGGCCAGCAGTGTGATCTTGACGGCCAGCGCGACCACCCCGACCGCGAGCCCCGCCGCGCTCTCCTCGGCGGCGATTCCCCACGGCACGAACAGGTTCGCCAGCAACCCCAGGAAGAGTGCCAGCCGCGCCGCCGACGCCAGCTCCACCAGCGCGAGGTCCGGGCCGGCGTACTCGAGCACCGTCGCCCGGCGGGCCATCGCCGGCTCGGCCGGGGCCGGCCCGTCCACCGGCCGGAGGCCGCTCTCCGCGATGATCACGATCAGGATGGCCGCCGCGGCCAGCAGGCTCGCCGGGGTGATCATGCGGCTCGGCTCGTGCACGGTGCTGGACACGATCACCGCAAGGTTCGTGGATCCCGCGCGCACGGCCGGCGCCAGCATCGCCACCAGCAGCGCCGGCCCGCTCAGCGCCAGGATCGTGACCACCCGGCCCGCGCCCAGCGCACCGAACGCACCTCCACCGTCCACACCGGACAGCGCGAGGGCCACCGAGCCCAGCACCAGCAACCCCACCACGGCCACCACGTCCGCGACCGGGCCGACCGCGGACTCGGCGGTCACCAGCGGCGCCACCACCGCGACCACCAGCGTGGCCGCCGCCAGCACCACCGGCGCGAACCGGAACACCTCGCTCGCACCGTCCGGAGTGGACGGCTCCTTGCGCAGGAGCTTGCGCAGCTCCCGGTACGGCTGCAGCACTCCGGCCCCGGCCCGGCCGGTGAGCCGGGCCCGCACCTGCCCCGTCACGCCCACCAGTGCCGGCGCCCCGGCGACCACGATCACCGGCTGCACCACCGCGCCGGCCACACTCAGCCAGCTCACTGTTTCTCCTCGTTCGCTCCCGCGAGGCCGCAGAAGATGCCGGCTTCCTTCGTGCGCTGCTCGGGCGCCGGTGTTGATACCGACCCCCTGCGGGGACCCGCCCCCTCCTCCTCGCTCCCGCTCACCGGACCACCGCCAGCACGATCAGCAACCCGGTCACCGCGGAGAGACCGACGCCCAGGTAACGGTTCGCGCTCCCGGTGCCCAGCGCCCGGGCGACCCGTTCCCAAGCTCCGCCCACCGCCGGCAGGCGCGGCACCCGAGTACTGATCTCGGGCAGCGGCACGGCAAACGGTGTCCCGGCGGTACCCGCCGGCAGGCCACCGCTCCACACCGGGACGGTGCGCCGCGGGCGCACGGCCAGCAGCCGCAACCCTCCGATCACCACGCCGGCCCCGACCAGCAGGGCGGCCACGGTCAGCAGCGGGGACAGCGAACCGGCCACTGTGGACAGCTCGACGGTTGTCGCGCCCCCCGTTGACTCCGTGCCGGTCAGCGTCCGCGTCACGGTGCCCACCGCGGGCAGCACGAGCGTCGGGGCCAGGGCCAGCACCACGCCCGCCACCGCGGCCAGACCCATGGCGGCCAAGGGAAAGTGCGGGCTCTCGGTGGTGGTGCGGCGATCACGGCCGAGGAACCCGACGCCGAATGCCCGGACGAACGTGGCGATCGCGAGCCCGGCGGTCAGCGCGACGGCCGCCACCGCGACCGACAGCAGCACCGCGGAACCCGGCCCGGCCGACGGCACCCCGTGCACCAGGCTCTGCAGCAGCAACCAAACGCTGACGAACGCCGCACCCCCGGGGAGCGCCGACGCGCCCAGCGCGCCGAGGCCGAAACCCACGGTGGTCAACGGCATCCCGGCCCGCAACCCGCCGAGCGCGGCCAGCTCCCGGGTTCCAGTCGCCTGCTCCACCGACGCGGCGCCCAGGCTCAGCAAGGTCAGCGTCGCCGCGTGGTTGACCACGTGCAGCAACCCGGCCGCGAGCGCCAGCCCGGCCAGCACCGGCCGGCCCCCGGCGGCAAACACCCCGGCCGCGCCGACCCCGACCAGCACCACACCCAGGTTCGCCGCCGCCGCGGATCCCAGCAGGCGCTGGAGATCCGTGGCCCGCGCCGCCCGGGCCATGCCGGCCACCGCGGCGCCCGCGCCCAGCACCAGCACGACCGCCCACCACCAGCCCGCGCCACCGCCGAGCAGGTCGAGCCCGACCCGCACCAGCCCGTACCCGCCGAGCCCGGCCATGCCCACCGAGAACAGCGCCGACACCCGGCCCGGCGCCGCCGCGGCGGCCCGCGCGGCCACCCCGATGGTCACCGCGAAACCCAGCAGCGCCACCAGGAACACCACCGCGGCCAGCGGCGAACGCGCCGCCCGGACCGCGGGGAAGGAGTCGCCGCCGAGCACCAGCAGGCCCACCGTGATCGCCACGAACCCGGCCTGGCTCAGCACCGCGAACTCCAGCCCGGCCGCCGTGCGCGGCCGGTGTACCAGCGGAAGCGCGGTCACGATCATCAACTGCCAGCCGAGCAGGAACGTGCCGACCCCGTCCGCGGCGGCCACCAGCAGCATCGCCGCACTGAGCAGCGGCACCAGCGCCGGCACCGTCACGCCGTCCGCCCGGCCGAGCCCGTACACCGCAACGACCGCGGTCACCGCGCCGAGCAGGGTGACGAACAGCCCGCCGAGCGGATCGATGGCCAGCCGGATTCCGAACAGCGGCAGCACCCCGGACGCGCCGAGGGCGAATGACTGCCCGGCCAGCGCCGCCACCCCGGCGATCATCGCGGCCAGCCCGGACAGTGCCGTACCCGCCCCGGACACCAGGGCCCGCAGCGCCACCGGGCTCGCCACCGCGGCCACCGCCGCCGCCACGGCCAGCCCCAGTGCCACGTCGAACGCGATCCCCGCCAGGTTCATCGCCCGGTCAACCCGCGCAGCGCCGCCACGATCTCCTCCGGGCGGGGCGGGCAGCCGGCCACCTCGGCGTCCACCGGCACGATGTCCCGCACCGGCCCGGCCACTCCGTGGGCGCCGGCGAACACCCCGCAGTCCCGGGCACAGTCACCGACCGCGACCACCAGCTTCGGCCCGGACATCGCCTCGTACGTGCTTCTGAGGGGTTCCGCCAGGTTCCGCGTCACCGGGCCGGTGACCAGCAGCGCGTCGGCGTGCCGCGGCGAGGTCACCAGCCGCGCGCCGTACCGCTGCACGTCGTACACCGCCCCGAACGCCGACCCGATCTCCACCTCGCACCCGTTGCACGACCCCGCGTTCACATGCCTGACCTGCACCGATCCGGCCAGGTCCGCGGTGGCCGCCCGCTGGGCATGCGTGGTGTACGGATGCGCGGGTGCCGGCTCGGCCACCCGGCCGGTCCGCACGATCCTGCGCCATAACCGCAACAAAGCCGTCCTCCTCACAGTCGGGGCAGAGAAGGTGCGGACACCTTACGCCGTGCTTACTGCTCGCCCCGCCGCACCCGGAACTCGACCGGTCGGTCGGGTTGTGTTGGCGGGGTGGTGGGTTTGAAGAGGGCAAGGACGGGGGGACGGGGCGGGTGGTTGGCCTGCAGTGCCCGGGCGGCGGTGGCGAGGACCAAGACGGGCCGCTGCGCGGCTTGGGGTTGGAGTGACACCTGCGGGTGACACCCGGGCCACGATCGCCAATGGGTGTGGCTCCTTTGGAGGGAGTTGTCGATCTCGGGCGAGGAGCGAGGCTGGTGTGCAATGTCCTGAAGGCGGCCTTCAGGACGCTCAACGTCCCGAAGGGCCCCTTCAGGACACCAAACGATCAACAACTCCCTCCAGAAGAGCCACACCCATCGCCAATTCCGTGCCTCTACCCGCGAAAATCGCGGGTAGAGGCACAAAACGGTGATCTTGATGCCCAAGATCCTCGTTTGGGGCTCGCTACCCGCGCTCACCGCGGCCAACCAGCCCCAGTCAACGATCTTGGCCCCGCCAACCTCGGCCCAGAAGATCAACTTCCGCCCCGGCCCGCCCACCAGTCACCCCGTCAACCGCCAGTCGGAAGATCAATCGGCTTCCCGGCGCCGGGCAGACCGTCGAACTCCCCCCGCTCCGTCGCCTCCCTGATCTGCTTGTCCACCCATGACTCGAAGCTCATCCCGGGTGGCTTGCGCTCGGTCATGCCCCATTGTCGCAGAGCCGTTCGCCGGCACCCCGTTACCACGAATGGGTGAAAGCGAATCAAGGGCTAACGCCGCCGCTCGGCCGAGCGAGTTAACGGGCAGGCAAGTGAGCCGCCGCCGCGCGTACCGGGAGGAATACCTATGCGCTATCGACCCATGAACGACGAGCCCGAGGATCTGCGGTTCGGCCGCTTCATCCCGGACGACTGGGAGCACGTGGAGCGTTATCCCATCACCGCGCTGGCCGAGGAGGACCGGCCGAGCCGGGTGCCCGTGGTGATCGGGGTGAACTGGTACAGCGAGTTAGACAAGCCGGAGCGCGACGACAAGTCCGGTGAGTTCTTCATCGCGCGCGGCGGGGCGAGCACGCTCACCCGGGTCCGCGGTGGCCACTGTGTCTGCCTCGAGCCCGGCGGCGAGCCCGACAAGGACTCCAACTACGTGTTCTACAACCAGGGCCGGGAGGGCGCCTGCGTCGGCTTCGGGTGGTCGCGCTGCATGACGCTGCTCAACGACAACCAGACCTACGCCGCGCGCTGGTTGTGGGACCGCGCCAAGGAAACCGACGAGTGGCCGGAAACCCAGCCCGGCGACAACAACGGCACGTCGGTGCGCGCCGCCGCGGAGATCCTGGTGAAATCCGGCCACGTGGACTGGGACAAGAAGTACGAGCACGACGACTTCCGCGCCCGGGCCAAGTACGCCGGGGACGTCACCGACGGCATCAAGGTCTTCCGCTGGGCCAAGGACGTCGCCGACGTGCACGCCGCCCTCGGCAACGCCCGCGCCGACGAGCTCGGCGCCGTCCCGATCCTCAACTCCTGGGGCGAGGGCTACCCGCACCGCGTCTGGATGCCGGACGACGTGCTCGCCCGCCTGATCACCGAAGAGGGCGAGGTCGCCATTCCCACCGACCGCTGAGGCGGTAATGCGGTGAATGCGTCCTTCCTCGCACCGGGCGTGGGGAAGGACGCATTCACCGCACTTCCGGGGGTGCGGTCTACCGGAGGCAGCGGCCTCGGCCTCGTCATCGCCCGCCGGATCATCACCGACCACGGCGGCCGGATCACCGCCGAAAGCACCCCCCCGTGGGGTACCTCGATCACCATCGTCCTGCCGGAGCGATGAGTAGGCGGCCGGTTGGTCGTCTTACCGGTCGAAGGTCAAACACACGGGAGGTAGAACCGATGACGACGCATGAACCCACCGACGTGACCAACCTGGACCGCTACGGCAACGCACCCCTGGAATGGAGCCGGGCGAGCGAGCTGCTCGCGGCGCAGGCACCGACCGCCAACGTCACGTTCTTCCTGGGCACCTGCGGCTCCAGCGGCAAACCGCACGCCGCCGGGATCGGTGCGGCGTGGCTCGACGGTGGTCTGTATTTCGTGAGCGGCCCGGGAACGCGGAAATCGCGGGACCTCGCGGAGAATCCGGCCTGCTCGATTTCCGTGCGGTTGAGCGGAATGGATATCGTCTTCGAGGGTGAGGCGAGGCGGGTCACCGATCCGGACACATTGGCGCGCCTGGCCGCGTGGTACCGCGACGAGGGCGGCTGGCCGGCCGAAGTGGAGGGTTCCGCGTTCACCGCGCCGTACAGCGCGCCGAGCGCCGGCCCGCCACCGTGGCACCTCTACCGGGTCCAGCTTCACACCGCCGTCGGCCTGGCCACCGCCGAGCCCCACGGCGCCACGCGCTGGCGGTTCTGAACCACGTCCTGTGCCGGAGCGTCGGCGGGCGTGAACGGGACCATCGGCGGGATCTCCTCGCGGGGAAGGCGGAGCTCGAGGACGCCGGGGCGGGCGGCGCACCGCGTGTGGTAGTCCTCGAGCACGTATTCCAACTCGGTGGCCGTGCCGGCGCTGCCGACCCAGAGGGCGTCCGGCCCGCCGAGCCCGCGGGCGATGGTGGGAATGTCGACGGGTCCGTAGGTGGCGCATTCGACGCGGTCGCCGAACATCAGCCGCTGGCGGGAGACGCACATGCCGTGGCCCTGGTTGTTGAAGACCACGTAGAGGATCGGCAGGCGCAGCTCGACCGCGGTGTGGATCTCGAAGCCGTTCATCAGGAACGAGCCGTCGCCGCAGCAGACCACGGTGCGGCCGGGGCTGCCGAGTTGGGCGCCGATCGCGCCGGGCAGTGAGTAGCCCATGCCGCCCATGCCGAAGGCGACGGTGGTGGAGGTGCCGGGTGGTACGAGCGCCCGGTGCATGGCGGCGGCACCGCAGTTGCCGGCGTCGGTGAGGATGTGGCCGCCCGAGGGCAGGTAGCGCTCGAGCACGGCCACGGCCTCGCTGGCCAGCAGGGTGTCGCCGCCGGGCGCCGCAACGCCGGGTTGCTCGAGTTGGGGAGCGTAGCGCCGCAGCCGGTATCCGTTGAGTGGGGCCGCGGTGAACGGGGTGCGGTCCAGCATTCCGCACAGTTGACGGAAAACAACGCCGGCGTCGCCCTCGATCACCACCGCACCGGGGAAGGCGGCGCGGGCCACGGAGCCGTCGTGGGTCACCGCCGCCACCCGGGAGCCGGGCAGGCCGGTGAGCGGCGCCCGGACCAGCATGCCCAGCTCGGTACCGGCGGCGATCACCAGATCCGCTTGGGAGAGCAGGAACTCGTGCACCGACGGGTGGCCGCACGCGCCGGCCACACCGAGATGGAGGGGGTCGGCGTTGGGGAAGTCGCCGCGGGCGGACATCGTTGTGGCGACCGGGATCCGGGCCCGCCGGGCGAACTCGTGCACGCCGCGCTCGTCCCGGCTGGCCCGGACCTCGTGCCCGATCAGGAGGACCGGACGCCTCGCCGACCGGATCGCGTCGAACAACCGTTGCGTGGCAATGACATCAGGCGTGGCGGCGTCAGCCACGTCGCCCAGCTCACGCGGCCAGCCAACCGGTGGACCGCCGACCTCGAGCGGGAACACATCGCGGGGGATCAACAACGCGGCAGGACCCGGCCGGCCGGAGAGCGCCGCCCGTGCCGCCGCCCGGAGCGCGGCCCAGAACTGATCCCGATCGGCAACGCGGGCAACGTGTTTGGTGACCGCGCCGAGCAAGCCGAGCGCGTCCACGGTGCCGGTCCGGCCGGTGGACTCCTGGAACGAGCCCGCACCGTCCAAAGCGGACGGAGGCTGACCGATCACCGCGAGCACCGGCACGCCGTCGGTCAGCGACTCGGCCAGCCCGACCGCGAGGTTCATCATGCCGCCGCCCGAGGTTGCGCAGCACAGCCCGAGGGTGCGGTGCACCCGGGCGTGCGCGTCGGCCATGAACGCCGCGCCGTCCTCCCGCTTGGCCAGCACCGAGGTCAGGCCGCCGCGCCGGTGCACCGCGTCGTGCAGGTGCTCGATGTTGGCTCCGCTGACCCCGAACAGGTACCGCAGGCCCCATTCCCGGAACGCTTCGACGAGCCCGTCGGCGAGCGTCGGCATCAGGCCGCCCGCCAGCGCACGGCCGCCGCCGCACCGAGGTCACCGGCGTGCGCGAACCCGGCCAGCACCAGCAGGCCGCCGTCCGGAATCGCGCCGTCCTCGATGGCGTGCGACAGGGTGATCGGCGCCCCCGCGCCGAACAGGTTGCCGTACCGGTCGAACGTGTCGAGGTGCCGCTTGTCCTCCACCTGCAACGCTTCCGCCCAGTTGCGCAGGAACATCCGGTTGGGCTGATTGGTGATCAGCGTGTCGATGTCGCCGGTGCGCACGCCGATCCGAGTGCACATCGCCGACACCACCTCGGGCACCAGCCGGTTCCCCCGGGAGATGATCTTCGCCACGCTGGACTCGGTGAACTTCACGTTCAGCTGCCCGGACCCCGGCTCCCAGTACTTCCGGCCGTCGTCGAGCTCGATCTGCATGTCCGGCGCGGCCTCCGGCCGGTTGACGATCTCGATGTCCAGCACCGGGCATTCGTCCGACGCCGCCACGAACGCCACCGACGCGCCGTCGCCCGGGATCGCCGACGGCGGCTTGCGCACCACCTCGGACTGGGTGAACACCGGGCCGGCGCAGTTCTGCACGTTGCACAGCAGCGCGGTGCGCGCCGGTGTCGTCTCGATCATCATCCGGGCCAGCCGGAGCATCACGATGAACGAGGCACAGCCGGCGTTGTGCAGATCGAGTATCCACTGTGGACGCGCGCCGATCCGGTGCGCGAGCGTGGCGCCGACCCCGGCGTGCGGCAGGTCCGGCAGCAGCACGTTGGTCAGCACGATGTCCGTGTTCCGCACGGCGTCCGCGCCCAGCCGGCCGGCCAGATCCGCCGCGGCACGCTCGAGCATGTCCGCCGACGTCTCGTCCTTCCCGACCAGATGCCGGAATCTGGGTGGCCGGAACATCGGGTTGTTCCAGTTCAGCCGGTCATCCGGGTCGATCCGGTCGGCGTAGTAGTCCGTGCTGACCGGATCGCCGGGCAGGTACCGGGCGACGTCCAGCAGGCTGACCGAGCTCATCACGACCCGTGCCGGTGTTCGAGGATCTTCTTGAGGTTGGCCAGCTCGATCGCGTGCCCGGCGTAGAACAGCGGCCACAGGTCGCCCACCCACACCCGGGCCGGGTCAGGAACCGTTTCCGGGTAAGGGTTCTGGTCGTAGAACGGGTGGCGGCAGTTCGTCCACAGCACCACCGTGCCCGGCCGGTTCAGCACCAGCCGCGCGTCCACCAGCCGGATCAGGTAGATCATCCAGAGCTTCTCGCCCTGGTCCCACGCGCAGTGGTAGTCCACCGTGCGCGCCGTCGGATCCGTCTTCACCTCGAGGTAGATCTTCGTATCGTCCGCCAGCTCGTCGGAACCCACGTACAGCCCCGGCTTCCCGGTCGGCACGAAGTGGCGCGTGCTGTACGTCCACTCGTCGAGCTTGTCGACGTCCGCGAGGTACTCATAAGTTGTCTCAATAGGACAGTCGATGAAGTCCTGAACCGTGCAGAACCGCCCGTAGATCTGGTCGTGCGGGTACACCGCGTGCGTCATCTCGGCGGCCAGGGCGAAACCCTCGTCCCGGCTGGTGGTCTCACACCGGATCAACCCGGGAATCGCCTCCAGGTCGGATACCACAGTAGTCATGTCGTCACCCCATGCGAATATTCATTTCGGCCACAATGGACGCTAACCAACCGCCCTCAAGAGTTGATCGAGTAAGATTGCCCACCGCCTCGCGGCCATGCGAGCCTCCCCTCCATGCCCGCAACCACCACACCCGTCCGGTCCGGCCTGGTCCTGCTGATCACCGCCTGCGCGCAGTTCCTGGTGATCCTGGACGAGACGGTGGTCAACGTGGCTCTGCCATCCATCAGCCGCGACCTGGGCTTCGCCAGCGCGTCGTCACTGGCCTGGGTGATCGACGCCTACATGCTGCTGTTCGGCGGTTTCCTCATCCTCGGCGGCCGCTCTGCCGACCTCTTCGGCCGCCGCCGCGTCTTCCTGGTTGGGCTCAGCCTGTTCGTCCTGGCCTCCCTGGTCTCCGCCACCACCCACACCGCGGCCGTGCTCGTCGTGGCCCGCGGCGCACAGGGTCTCGGCGCCGCCCTCCTCAGCCCCGCCGCCCTGAGCATCCTGGTCACCGCGTTCACCGACCTGGCCGAACGCCGCCGCGCCCTCGGCATCTGGGGCGGCCTCGCCGGCATCTCCGGCGTCACCGGCGTGGTCCTCGGCGGCATCCTCACCGACACCGCCAGCTGGCGCTGGATCTTCCTGATCAACATCCCCATCGGCCTCGCGCTGGCCGCGGTCGCCCGCGCCGCCGTCCCTCCCGACTCACCGGCTCGCCGCCCCGGCCGCCTCGACTCCGTAGGCGCCACCCTCGTCAGCGCCGGGCTGCTGACACTGGTCTACTCCGTGATCAGCACCGCCCACCGCCCCTGGACCCACCCGCTCACCCTCGGCGGCCTCACCCTCGCCGCCGTGCTGCTGATCGTGTTCGTGCTACGCGAGTCCCGCACCGACGAACCCCTGATCCGCCTGCGCCTCTTCGCCCACCGCGCCACGTCAGTTGCCAACGTCATGATGATCCTCGGCGCCGCCGGCCTCTACGCGATCTTCTTCTTCATCACCCTGTACATGCAGGTCGTCCACGCCTGGTCCCCGCTGCGCAGCGGCCTCTCCTTCGTCCCCATCGGCATCAGCATCGCGGTCTTCTCCGGCGTCGCCATCCAGCTCATGCCCCGCGCCGGCGCCCGCACCCTGCTGATCACCGGCCTCACCTTGGCCGCCGTCGGCCAGCTCCTTCTCCTCCGGACCACAGTGGACGGTTCGTACCTCACCCAACTCCTCCCCTGTCTGGTGTTGATCGGCTGCGGCTACGGCCTGTCCTTGGTCCCCCTGGTCACCGCCGCCGTCAGCGGCCTCCGCCCCGACGAAGCCGGCGCCGGCTCCGGCCTGATCAACACCGCTCAACAGGCAGGCGGCGCCATCGGCATCGCAGCCCTGGCCACCGTCGCCACCTCCCGCTTCGAGCACGCCCTCGTCACCAGTGCCCCTCGCGACGCCATGGTCACCGGCTTCCACACAGCGTGGCTACTCGGTGCCGCGGTGACGGTGGCCGCCGCTCTGATCGCCCTGCTCCTCCCACCCCTCCGCTCCGAAGTTGACGCCGCCGCCCTCCAAGGCGCCGCCTAGCCCGGACGTGTTGGCGCCTGACGTCGCTGTGTTGGCCGCTGGCGTTGCCATGTTGGCACCTGGCGCGAACGATCACCGGCGACCGACCGGCCAAACCCACGCCACCCATCATGACCAGCCAATACACCGACGCAACGCGCCAACACACCATCGCAGCAGGCCAACACATCGACGTGAGCCGCCAACATGCGGATGCCGTACCAGCGAATACCCTTGCCGGGGTGACCGTCGTCTATGTGCTCAACGGCACCGGCATCCACACCCTCGAGGACTTCTGGCGTGAAATCGGCGACGCCGTGAACGGCCCCGGCGGCTACTTCGGCACCAACCTCGACGCCTTCGCCGACTGCCTCCGCGGCGGCCACGGCACACCCGACGGTGGCGACTTCACCCTCGAATGGCGCGATCACCAAATTTCCCGCCACAGCCTCGGCTACCCCGAAACCATCCGCCAACTCGAGCAGCGGTTGGCCCGTGCCCATCCCTCCAACAAACCCGCTGTCGACGCCGAGTTGGCGGACGCTCGCGCCCATCGCGGACCCACCGTCTTCGACTGGCTCGTCGACATCATCAACACCGAAGCCCCCGGCGCCCTCCTGCTCCGCTAGAGAATCGTTGCCAGGTGAACTCGCGGAGTTCTGCTGCGGCGCGGTGGAGGTTGTCGACCCGGGAACCCCTTCGACTCGAGGTGGGCGAGAAGCGCGTGCACCGCGGGCGTCCACGCGCCCGCGGTGCGCCGGACGGTGTCGCCGATCCGGACCGCGCCGCCGGTGTTGCCGCCATCGAGGCGGAGACCGGTCACCGGCGGGATTGTGTCAGCTCGTCGTGTAGCTCACCTGGGTGTAGGCGACGTTGCACTGGGGTTGGCAGGAGGTGGGGAGCGTGAAGTTGTAGGTGCGGCCGTTGTTGATGAGGGCGTCGTTGACGTCGCGGACGCGGATCTGGAACTGGGTGCCGGCCTGGACGGTGGGGAGGAGGACGAAGGATTCGCCCATGTCGCCGTTCATCTGGGCGGTGCGCCAGGTGCCTTGGGAGAAGTAGTCGACGCTGTGGATGCCGTTGGCCAGGTGGGAAATTGACACTGCGCCCCACCAGACCTGGGCGCTCTGCAGGAAGCCGATCTTGATGTCGCCGGTGTAGTTGGGGGCGGGGATGTACTCCCAGGTGATGTGGCGGTTGTTGAAGTGGAGGGGGTCCATGTCGCCGACCGGGACGCCGTTTTGCAGGAACCGGTTCAGCGAGGCGTGCGCGAGGTCGAGGTGGTTGGGGTCGTCGCGGCACCAGGCGTTGGAGTCGCCGCAACTGTCGGCGACGATCATGTTCAGGGTGGCGCCGTTGTACTTGTCGGGTACGAACGAGCCGTTGCGGCAGAACGGCTGGTTGGGGGCGCCGTCGTTGGTGCCGGTGCAGAAGTCGCTGATCGTGACCTTGACCCAGCGGCCGCAGTTGTGGCCGTTGTTCCACGCGCCGATCTTGGGGTCGCCGGCGGGGAGCGGGCGCGGGTAGAAGTTGTAGTCGCGCGGCGTGTTGTAGACGTTGAGCGCGACGAAGTCCTGGCTGTCCAGTGCGGACTGGGGCAGCCCGCAGCCACCGTACGGTTGGCCGAGACTGTCGAACCAGGTCGAGTTGCCGGTGACCGGGGCGGCCTCGGCGATGGCGGGGAACAGAGCCGCCACCAGGGCGGCGATAGCGAGCGCGGCCAAGCGCGCCCGGCGAAGAACGTCCATGTTCAACCCCTATGTCCAGCCCTGTGGAAACAGCTCTGGGAGCGCTCCCAGAATATCGGTTGAGCGAGCCAGCCGCTAGCCCTGGACGGCCGTGTTCCCTAGCATGACTGAACCGGTTAATGACCCAGGACACGGAGGTCCCCCGATGGCTGGCCACGCACACCGCCGGCGAACGGCGCTCATCGCCGGCGCGCTGTCCCTCACGCTCGCCGCCGCCGGTTGCGGCACCCCGGCAACCACCGCGAGCGGCGCGAACCCCCTGCTCACCGTGTACAACGGCGCGAGCGGCCAGTTCACCCTCAACTTCAACCCGTTCGCCCCGGTCCCGCTCGGCCCGACCCGCGGGATGATCTACGAGACGCTCATGTTCGTGAACCTCGCCAAGGCCAGCGACATCCGGCCGCACCTGGCGGAGAGCTTCGAGTGGGGCCCGGACGGCAAGTCGATCACGTTCACCATCCGCAAGAACGTCAAGTGGGCCGACGGCAAGCCGCTGACCGCGGAAGACGTGGCGTTCGTGTTCAACCTGAACAAGGACAACGCCAAGATCAACACAGCCTCGGTGCCGTACGCCGGGGCCACCGCCACCGACGACTCGCATGTCACGGTCACTTTCACCCGCCCCGCCTACACCTACTTCTGGTACGTGGCCGGCAAGACGTTCATCGTGCCCAAGCACATCTGGTCCACCGTCGCCGATCCGGCCACCGACACCAACGGTCAGCCGGTCGGCTCCGGGCCCTACAAACTTAAGCAGTTCAGTGCGCAGAGCATCGACCTGGAGAAGAACGCGGACTACTGGCAGGCCGGCAAACCGAAGATCAACAACATCCGGTTCGTCAGCTTCACCGGCAACGAGTCCGCGCTGAACGCCCTGCTCGCCGGCCAGGTCGACTGGGAGGGCGGGTTCATCGCCGACATCGACAAGGTCTACGTCTCGAAGAACCCTCAGGCCAACAAGTACCTGAACACCCCACAGTTCATCACCGTGTTCGTGCCCAACTTCGACGCCGGACCGGCCAGCGACCTGGCGGTGCGCCTGGCGATCTACACCGCGATCGACCGCGATCAGGTGAACAAGCTGGCGTTCAGCGGCTACGACACGCCCGCCTCGCCCGGCCTGCTGCTCCAGCCGCGGGACCAGAAGTGGGCGACCTCGGACGTGCCCAGCACCACATCGGCCGCGGACCCGGCGAAGGCCGAGGACATCCTCAAGAAGGCCGGCTACACCAAGGGCGGCGACGGCATCTACGCCGGACCGAAGGGCAAGCTGTCGATCAAGGTCAAGGTGGTCTCCGGGTACAGCGACTGGATCGCCGCGCTGCAGGTGATGAAGCAGCAGCTGGCCAAGATCGGTATCGACCTGCAGCCCCAGGAGGAGTCCAAGAACGCCTACGACACCGACATGGAGAACGGCTCGTTCGACATGGTGATCACCAACCTGTACGGCGGGCCGGAGCCGTACTACCTGTACAACGACTTCCTCAACAGCGCCAACACCAAGCCGGTCGGCGAGCGAGCACTGCACAACTTCGCCCGGTTCCGCAGCCCCGCGGTCGACCAGGCCCTGGTGACCATCGGTGCCACCAACGACGAGGCGGCGAAGAAGCAGGCCTACGCCACCATCCAGAAGGAGGCGTTCAGCAAGCTCGCCTACATCCCGATCGGACAGTCGAGCACGCTGACCGAGTTCAACGCCGGCAAGTTCAAGGGCTGGCCGACGATGGAGAACCTCTACGCGCTGCCGATGCCGTTCACCGAGCCGGACCTCGGCATCGTGGCGACCAACCTCGAACCGGCCTGAGATCACCATGCGGTATCTGCGCCGCAAGCTGGTGTTCTACCTGATCGCCGCGTGGGCCGCGATCACCGTGAACTTCGCGGTGCCGCGGCTCATGCCGGGCAACCCGGTCGACGGCCTGCTCCGGCGGATGGAGCAGGCCGGCGGCGGGGCGATGACCCCGGAGACCCGGCACTCCATCGAGCTGCTGCTCGGCTACAGCGGAGAGCAGCCGTGGTGGCAGCAGTACCTGGGCTACCTCGGCAGCCTGGTGCGCGGCGACCTCGGGGTCTCGGTCACCTACTTCCCGTCCTCGGTGTCGCAGGTGATGGCGCAGTCGCTGCCGTGGACGGTGGTGCTGATCGGCGCTTCCACCCTGCTGGCGTTCCTGCTCGGCATCGGGCTCGGTGTGCTGGCCGGGTGGCGGCGGGGGACCTGGCTGGACTCGATCCTGCCGGCCACCACGTTCCTCGCCGCCATTCCGTACTTCTGGCTGGCGCTGATCCTGGTCTTCGTGTTCGGGCTGACGCTGGGGCTGGTGCCGGTGACCGGGGGTTACGACCTCAACCTGCAGGTCGGTCTCAACGGGCCGTTCCTCGGTTCCGCCCTGTACCACGCGCTGCTGCCGGCCCTCACCATCGTGATCAGCTCGGTGGCCGGATGGCTGATGGGCATGCGCAACATGATGGTCTCCACCATGGCGGAGGACTACGTGCTCACCGCGGAGGCCAAGGGGTTGCGGCCGCGGCGGATCATGCTCACCTACGCGGCGCGGAACGCGGTCATCCCGAGCATCACCGGGTTCGCCATCTCGCTGGGTTTCGTGGTGAGCGGGGCCCTGGTGACCGAGGTGGTGTTCTCCTATCCGGGGGTCGGTTTCGCGCTGCTGCAGGCGGTGCAGGCCAACGACTACCCGCTCATGCAGGGGATCTTCCTGGTGATCACGCTGGCGGTGCTGGGCGCCAACTTCCTGGTGGACCTGCTGCACGCGGTGATCGACCCGCGCACCCGGCACTCTGGTTGAGGTGATTCCTATGCCCGCGAGTCCCCAGTTTCAGCACGCGAGTCCCCAACTCGCGCCCGGCTTGAACCGGGAACTCGGGTGTCCGAACCGGGGACTCGCATGCCTGAACCGGGGACTCGCGGGATCCCCAGGAGAGGTGACGCTGTGAGCATCAACGCGGTGAGCGTGGCGGAGGTGACCAGCCCGGCGGCGCGGGCACGCCGGTTCCGGGGCTCGCCGAAGCTCTGGATCGGCCTGGGCATCGTGGGCTTCTTCGTCCTCCTGGGAGTGATCGGCCCGCTGTTCACCGAGGAGCCCAACGCGATCAGCGACGCCGGGCTCACCGGGCCGTCCGCGGGGCACTGGCTGGGCACCACGCAGAGCGGTCAGGACGTGCTCGCCCAGCTCATCGCCGGGACCCACGGGTCGCTGGAGATCGGGCTGATCATCGGGGTGCTGGCCACCGTGCTCTCCATCCTGGTCGGGGTCACCGGCGGTTACCTCGGCGGCCGGGTGGACGAGTCGTTCTCCTTGTTCACCAACGTGGTTCTGGTGATCCCCGGCCTGCCGCTGGTGATCATCGTGACCGACTACATCGAGGACCGCGGCGTGGTCACGGTCGCGCTGACCATCACGATCACCAGCTGGGCGGCGTCCGCCCGGGTGCTGCGCGCGCAGACGCTTTCCTTGCGGGAGCGGGACTACGTGCGCGCGGCCCGGGCCAGCGGGGAGCGCACCTGGCGGATCATCCTGGTGGAGATCCTGCCGAACCTGCTGCCGGTGATCGCCTCCCAGTTCATCTTCGCGATCATCTTCGGCATCCTGTCCGAGGCCGGCCTGTCCTTCCTCGGCCTTGGCGGCACCGATCACCTGAGCTGGGGTGTGATGCTGCACTTCTCCTGGACCGCGCAGGCCCTCGCGCTCGGCGCCTGGTGGTGGTTCGTGCCGCCGGGCCTGGCCATCGCGGTGTTCGGCGCCGGTCTCTCATTGATCAACTTCAGCTTCGACGAGGTCATCAACCCGCGGCTGCGGACGAAGGGGGTGCGGGCATGACCGCGGTGTTGAGCGTGCGCGATCTGACCGTGGACTACGCCGGAGCCCATCCGGTGCATGCGGTGTCCGAAGTGGACCTCGAGCTGCACCGCGGCGAGCTGCTGGGCCTGGCCGGCGAGAGCGGGTGCGGCAAGTCGACGCTGGCCTACGCCATGACCCGGCTGCTGCGGCCGCCCGCCGAGGTGCGGTCCGGCACCGTGACGTTCCGCGAGCCGGGCGGCGACGAGATCGACGTGTTCGGGCTGGGCGGGGAGGAGCTGCGGCGGTTCCGGTGGAAGCGGGTCGCCATGGTGTTCCAGGGCGCGATGAACGCGCTCAACCCGGTGATCTCGGTGCGCTCGCAGCTGGAGGACGTGCTCGACGCGCACGAGCCCGGACTGTCCAAACAGGAGCGGCGGCGGCGCTGCGCGGAGTTGCTGGAGCTGGTGGGGGTGGACCGGCGCCGGCTGACGTCGTACCCGCACGAGCTGTCCGGCGGCATGCGGCAGCGCGTGACGATCGCCATGGCGCTGGCGCTGCGGCCGCCCGTCATGATCATGGATGAGCCCACCACGGCGCTGGATGTCGTGGTGCAGCGGGACATCCTCAACGAGATCACCCGGCTGCGCACCGAGCTCGGCTTCGCGGTGCTGTTCATCACGCACGATCTCTCGCTGCTGCTGGAGATCAGCGACCGGATCGCGATCATGTACGCCGGCCGGATCGTCGAGCAGGCCAGCGCGCGTGAGCTGCTGGAGCGGCCGCGGCATCCGTACTCGGTGGGGCTGCTCAGCTCGTTCCCCAGCATCGCCGGTCCGCGCCGCGAGATGCACGGTATACCAGGGCATCCGCCGGACCTGGGCGAGCCGATCGCCGGGTGCCCGTTCGCGCCGCGCTGCCCGTACCGCCGGCCGGTCTGCGACGAGCTGCTGCCGCCGCTGACCCCCCGCGACGCCGCCCTGGTCGCCTGCCACGCGCACGAACCGTCAACGTACGGTGTGCCGGCACCGGATGCTTTGCTCAGGGGCGAATTCCACCCGGTGGCCGAGGCGGAGGTGGTGAGCTGATGACCGAAGTCGCCTCGCGGAACGGGATCGCCACGCTCGAGGTCCGGGACCTGGTCAGGGACTTCGTGGTCGGCCGGGAGCGCGGCCGCCGGCAGATCCTGCGGGCGGTGGACGGGGTGTCCTTCGACCTGGTCGCCGGGCAGACGCTGGCGCTGGTGGGGGAGAGCGGCAGCGGAAAGTCCACCGTGGCTTCGGTGCTGGCCCAGCTGATCCGGCCGACGTCAGGCACGATCCGGTTGGGCGGCAAGCTGATCGGCACGCGGGGCCGGGCGCTGCGCCGGTACCGGGAGGAGGTGCAGATCGTCTTCCAGGACCCGTTCGCCTCACTCAACCCGTTCCACACCGTCGACCACCACCTGCGCCGGCCCCTGCGGATCCATCACCGCGCTGGGTCGAAGTCCGAAGAGGACGAACAGGTTCTGCAGCTCCTGGAGCGGGTGAACCTGTTCCCCGTCAAGCGGGTCGCCGGCAAGCACCCGCACGAGCTCTCCGGCGGTCAGCGCCAGCGGGTCGCCATCGCCCGCGCGCTCGCCCCGCGCCCCAGCGTGCTGCTCGCCGACGAGCCGGTCTCCATGCTCGACGTCTCGATCCGCCTGGAGATCCTCAACCTCATCGACCAGCTCAAGACCGAGGACAACCTCGCCGTCCTGTACATCACCCACGACCTCGCCACCGCGCGCCACTTCTCCAGCCGCGTGATCGTCATGTACCGCGGCGAGGTGGTCGAAAGCGGCCCGGCGGACGAGGTGATCCTCGCGCCGAAGCACCCCTATACCCAGCTGCTGGCCAGCGCCGCCCCCGACCCGCGCCGTCCTGAGCGTCGAACTCAGTTGCCGGAACGTACGACTCAGTTGCTGGAGCGTCGAACTCAGTTGCTGGAGGGTACGACTCGCGGGGAGGGGTGCCGGTTCGCGGAGCGGTGCCCGTCCGCGATGCCGGTGTGTGCGACCCGACCGTCGCTTGTGGACGTTGGGACGGCGCACCAGGCGCGTTGCTGGCTGTACGACGGAGCTGCCGGCGAGTGAGTCAAGATCTCATACCTATGATCATCTCAAGAGCCTGGACGATGGTGTCGACCGTGTCAGGTCACGGTCGGCGGGTGCGATCGTGCCGATATTGAGGTTGATGAGCGGACGGCCCTCCTCGAGGTACAAGGACCACAATGATCGGCGCGTTCCGTACAGCCGATAGTAAAAGCTGGCCGTCGGCACGACACCGACTCCGCCGCGGTACATGGCTCCCCGGGTGTCGGCGTGTTTGAGCAGCTCGAGGACCGCGGTTTTGGCGCCCTGATCGTCCAGGCGCAGCACGGCTTGATCGATCTCCGGCCGCGTCCACCGGCGTCGTGGGCGTTTCTCGGACTCCGCGGGCTCGTCAAGGTCGGCCGGGGGCGGTCCGATGACTCCGAGGATGGCCGTCGCGAGCTGCTCGATCCAGTCGATGACCGACGTTGTTTCATGATCGGTGATGAGTCGCTGCGCACCATGACGCTCGGGATCACGATCAGCCTCGTGGGCGATCTTGTTACGCCGATGCACAATCTCCTTGAGGCGGGAGTGGATCTCCTCCGTGGAAGTCGTCGGACCGTTTCCCCGGCTGCTCAACTCCCTTGCCACGCTCCGCCACAGCTGCACATCGGTGACATGCTTGAGGGCCAACTTGATATTTTCCGGTGACTGATACGACAGGTGGCCGAACCCTGCTTCCAGACGTGACCGGAACGCAGGGCCGTTTCAAGATCGTTTAAGCAGCGGCTCAGGAGGTACTACTCAAGGCCGATGGTGTGCCGGTGGTGCGGGACCTCGGCGATACTTCAATGTCCATTGTGGAGTGGGTGAGATGAAGGGGGCCTTCCTCACGCTCACCGTGACAAAGGCCCCCTTCATCGCACGACAGCGGAGCCACTGGAATACCTGGCCTCACCACAGTCCCATCAGCAACGAGCAACCACTCAGATGATCTTGAAACAGCCGTGGACCGGAACGCGTCGCGCAGCGTCGTCGTGCCGCGTTGGACATCCTCGAACAGGCTCATGGGGATCTCGATCGTCAGAAACTTGGAAGGCCGCGGAATGGACACGTTCAGTGCGAATCCCAGTGCGCGGTCGTACAGCTCGCGGTGTACCCAATGATCAAGCGCGGACACCGCGTGAACCCACGCGGCGCGGTACAGACCGCAAACGTCGAAGGCCGTGACTCCCAGTCGCTCGAGGTACCGGCCGCCGCGAACCAGGTCACGGGCATAGACGAGGTTGTTGCTGAATTCGGTAAAGGCTGCGGTTGTCCACTGGGGCTCTGGTAGCCAGCACGGCCTGCACCGCGGGCGTAAAGCCGGGCGGATCTTCATCAGCTACTGGAGCTCGGTCGAGCTTTACGACCGAAGGTGGCCACCGCCCGGCAGGGATCGGGCAGCAGCCACCTTCAGTTTCACCCCCGGCGATGGCTTGGCGGGGGGGCGACGATCAGCTGTTCAGCACCGCGAGGACGGAGTTGTAGGCCGGCTTCTTGTTGAAGTTGCCGTCGAACAGCAGCGGGGTGGAGCTGGCGCGCCAGGAGTACTTGTCGGTGACGCCCCAGGTGACGATGCGGTTGCAGCGGGAGACGTTCAGGCAGGCCTGCACCACGGTGCGGTAGTTGTTGGCCTGGGTGGTGAAGTTCGAGCCGCCGATGTCCAGCTCGGTGATCTGCACGTCCACCCCGAGGTTGGCGAAGCGCTGCAGGTTGGCCTGGTAGTCACCGGGCACCCCGTTGATGTTGAGGTGGCTCTGGAAGCCGACGCAGTCGATCGGTACGCCGCGGGCCTTGAAATCGCGGACCATGTTGAACACCGCGTTGCTCTTGGCGTTCTGGCCGTCGGTGTTGTAGTCGTTGTAGCAGAGCTTGGCGTTCGGATCGGCGGTGCGCGCGAGGCGGAACGCCTGCTCGATCCAGCCGGTGTTGAAGCCGAGCCGCTGCGTCCAGATCGAGCTGCGCAGGCCGCCGCCGGTGCCGTCGGCGAACGCCTCGTTCACCACGTCCCAGTACGCGATCTGGCCACGGTACCTGCCCGCGACCCCGTTGATGTGCCGCTGCATGGCGGTCATCAGGGCCGAGCCGGTGGAGATCTGGTTGACCCAGCCGGGCAGCTGGCTGTGCCAGACCAGCGTGTGCCCGCGGAGGGACTGCCCATGGCTGCGCGCGTGGTTGACGATGTTGTCGGCCGCGCCGAAGGTGAACTGGCCGGGGTTGGGCTCGGTGGCGTCCCACTTCATCTCGTTCTCGGGCGTGACGCTGTTGAACTCCCGGTCCAGTGTGTTCGCGTAGGCGGCCTCGCCCAGGTGGTTGTTGGCCACGGCGGCGCCGAAGAACCGTCCCTTGGCGGCGGCGGATGCGCCCAACGTGGTGGCGGCCTCGGCCGGGCCGGCGGTAGCCACACCGGCGACCACCAAGGCGGCAGCGAGCACAAGCGGTCGTACCTTGCCGATCATCACCATCTCCTCGTTGAGTAGTCGCTCGGCTACTTACTGTCGTAGCTCACGATTTCGGAGATGTCAATGCAATTTCCGAAGTGTTTCCGGAAATTGGACTCACTCAAGTACCAGCTCAGAACCAGGCAGGCAGGATGCAACGCCCGATTCGCATCATGAGCTCCGAGAATTATCGGCGAAGGTCTCCGATAGCTTCCGCAAGAACTACGATACCTTCGGTGATAGCCCGCTCGCTCAACGTGGCATAGCCGAAGATCAACCCGCCCGGCCCCGTGCTGCCCAGCCGGTACGGCGACACCCCGTACACCCCGACGCCGCGCCGCGCCGCGGCCTCGACGAGCGCGGCCTCGTCCAACTCCGGCGGCAGCCAGGCGACCAGGTGCAACCCGGCGGCGATCCCGGCCGGCTCCACCTCGGGTGTGTACTTCTCCAGCGCCCCAAGCAAAGCGTCCCGGCGCCGGCGGTAGGCCGGCCGCATCCGCCGCAGGTGCCGGTCGAACTCGCCGCGCGCCAGGAAGTCGGCGAACGCCAGCTGGTCGATCACCGGCGAGCCGCGGTCGGCGGTGACCTTGGCCGCGACGACATCCTCGACCAGGTGCCCCGGGACCAGCAGCCAGCCCAACCGCAGCCCCGGCGCCAATGTCTTGCTGGCCGTGCCCGCGTACACCACCTGGTCCGGCGCCAACCCCTGGATCGCCCCGATCGGCGCCCGGTCGTACCGGTGCTCGGCGTCGTAGTCGTCCTCGATGACCAGCGCCCCGCACCGCCGCGCCCAGCGCAGCACCCCGGCCCGCGCTTCGGCGGAGAGCACCGCGCCGGTCGGCCACTGATGCGACGGCGTCAGGATCACCGCGTCGGCCTCGACCCGGTCCAGCTCGTCGACCCGGATCCCGTCCCGGTCCACCGCGACACCGACGACGTCGATCCCGGCCGCCGCGGCGAGCGGCCGGCAGTCGTCGTCGGAGGACGGGTCCTCGACCACGATCCGCCTCGCCCCCGACTTCGCCAGCACCTGCAGGACCAGCGAGATGCCCTGCGCGTACCCGTTGCAGATCACCACGTTCCCCGGGTCGGCCGCGGTGCCGCGCACCCGGTTGAGATAGTCGGCGAGCGCCTCCCGCAGCTCCGGCACACCGTGCCCGGACAGGTACCCGAACCGCTCGTTCGGTGCCTCGGTCAGCACGGTCCGGATCGAGCGCAGCCACGCCGTCCGCGGGAAGTGCGACACGTCGGCCCGCCCGTACCCGAAGTCGATCTTCAGGGCGGCCGCCGGCTTCGGCGCGGCGGGTGCGGGTGCGGTCTCCGGCCCGGCGGCCACCTGCGTGTACCCGCCGGTCCGGCTGGTCAGATACCCCTCGGCGACGAGCTGCTGGTACGCCTCCACCACCACGCCGCGGGACACGTTGAGGTCCGCGGCCACGGTGCGGGTCGGCGGCAGCGACGTGCCGAGACGCAGCCTTCCCGACCGGATCCCGTCCCGGATGCTGGACTCGATCTGCCGGTGCAGCGGCACGCCGGCATCGCGCCGCAGCTCGATCAGCAACTCGCCGGCAAGGAGAGAATTGGTCCTGTCCGTGGCCATAGGATTGGATCTTATCGAGGGGACCGATTCCGGCCAAGCTCATGGTCATGACAGCGTCCTTCAAGACCCTCACCTCTGATGGGCAAGTACTGACGCCGGGCGACCCCGCCTACGACGAGGCCCGGACCGTGTGGAACGCCATGGTCGACCGGCACCCCCGGATGATCATCCGCTGCGCCAGCGTGGCCGACGTGGTGACCGCGGTGCGCACCGCCCGCGACCTCGGCCTGGAGATCGGCGTCCGCTGCGGCGGCCACAGCGTGCTCGGCCTGGCCGTGCCCGACGACGGCCTGATGATCGACCTCACCCCGATGGCCGGGGTCCGCATCGACCCGGCCCGGCGCCGCGCCTACGTGCAGGGCGGCGCGCTGCTCGGCGCCCTCGACCGGGCGTCCCAGCGCTACGGCCTGGCCACCACCGCCGGCAACGTCTCACACACCGGCGTCGGCGGCCTGACCCTCGGGGGCGGCATGGGCTGGCTCGCCCGCCAGCACGGCCTCGCCTGCGACAACGTCCTCTCCTACCAGGTCGTAACCGCGTCCGGCGACGTCATCCGCGCCAGCCGCACCGAGAACCCGGACCTGTTCTGGGGCCTGCGCGGCGGCGGCGGAAACTTCGGCATCGTCACCGAGTTCGAGTTCCAGCTCCACGAAGTCGGGACCCGCACCCTCGTCGCCGAGTACTCCTTCCCGCTCGACGCCGCCGCGTCGGTGCTCCGTACCTGGCGCGACCTCAACACGACGGCCCCGCGCCAGGCCACCTTCACCGCCTCCCTCAGCCGCGACGGCCAGCTCACCGCCGGCTTCGTCTGGGTCGGCAACCCCGCCGCCGGCCGCCGCCTGCTCCCCGCGATGCGCGCACTCGGCCGCCCAACCCACACCCACGTCGCCGAGATGTCCTACGTGGACCTCCAACGCCGCGAGGACTCCACCGGCCGGCACGCCCTGCGCCGCTACTCCAAGGGCCACTACCTGCGCGAGCTCCCCGACGCCGCCATCGAGGCGTTTCTCCGCCGCGGCGGCGGTGCCGACCTGCCCAACGTCGGCCTCCAGGCCTACGGCGGGGCGATCGCCGAGGTGTCCGATGAGGACGCCGCGTTCAGCCACCGCGCCACCCTGTTCGAGTTCGGCACCGGCATATCGTGGACCGATCCCGCCGAGGACGTGTCCCGCATGGCCGTCGCCCGTCGTGCGGCCGATGCGCTCGCCCCGTTTGCCAGCGGCGTTTACGTCAACGCCCTCAGTGATGACGGAACCGACGGTGTGCGTCGTGCGTATCCGGGCGGGAAGTTTGGGCGGCTGGTTGCGCTCAAGGATGCTTATGATCCGGATAACGTGTTTCACCTCAACCAGAATATTAGGCCGTCTCGGTAGGGCTTCTTTGGTGGGCTGAGCCCGGGGTGCCTCCCGCTCTTGGCGGGTGATGGTTGCCTTCTAAAACATTAAAATTTTAGGAGAGGGAAAGACAAAGGAAGCGCTACGGCGCCGCCTGTGGCGCCGCCGTGGTGCTCGTCGGTGCCGGTTTGGTTTTGGGGTGCCGGTTGGCGGGGGGCGCTTCGCGCCAAAGAATCATGACCACGCCCGGGGGTGTGTGGCCTGCCGCCGCTGTTGCCGGGGGTTGGGTTCCGGTAGGCCGGTGGCGAGGTGCCCGTGGTTCGGATCCTTTTCCGCCGGCCCCCGGTCCGAACCGGACGTGCGAGTTTCCCCGCATCCGGCTCTCCCGTGATTACTCCGTGGGTGTCGCGGTGGGTTGCCGTGTGTGGATGAGGTCATGGCACGGGTTGCAAACGACGAGGGTCTTGCGTCGTCGTAGTGTCATGATTTTCGCCCATTCGGGCTGTGGTTTTCCTGGGGTGTGGAGGTCGGCGAGTGCGCGGATGTGGTGGACTTGCACCGCAGCCGGGTTTTCGCAGAGTTCGCATCGCTCCGCCAGCAGGCGTGTTTCCAGCTCTTTGCGACTGGGTTTAGGGATTGGTTCGCGATCGTCGAGGATCGCTGTCCTGTGCCGTTTTAGTGGAATTCCAGCGAATCGTGCGACCAGTGGTTTCTTGCCGGGCCGTGCTCGGGTGGCCTCGTAGCATCGACGTGGCCCGTCTGGTGTGTCGATGGTGGCCCGGTACTTCTGGGCCATCTTCGTTACCGTTGAGCGGTGTTTCGCTGCGAGGGTTTTTGAGCATAGATGTCGTCATGACCCATTCCAGCTTCGTGAGTTTCCAGACGTCGCTGGCCAGCAGGTAGTACTGGACGATGCCCCGGTAGCGTGAACCGAATGTGCTGATGATGAGGTGGTCGTCGAGATTCATCAGGTCGGCTCGATGGGCGGGTTGACCGCCTTTGTGGTAAAGGGCACACCGGGCGTTGATGGCCGTTGCGGGCACACGTAGGCCGACGATCCCGTTGATGGATCGCTTGCCCTTGGTGGCCTTACGGTCGTCGTGCCAAACGGTGATTTCGTAGCCGAGGAACTTTGC
>NZ_DASYTH010000266.1:0-18655 GCF_036002505.1 Actinophytocola sp.
CGAGCCCACGCTGACCGTCATCGACGTCGTGGACGGCTCCTGCCAACTGGGCACCTCGACGGTGCAGTCAGTCCGCAATGGATTTACCGTGATGCTGACACTGCTCGACCGGCAGTACCGGCTGGAGATCAGCTACGGGACGAACACGGCGTCCCGAGCCTTGCCCAAGGCCACGCTGACCCGGACCGCGTGACAGGGAAGGAAAGTCGAAGGCTGGATGGGCCGAAGTAGCGATGTGCCCGCGCTGCGGCGCGGGCTCGCGGTGCTGCGTCTGCTCGCCACGAAAGCCGGACCGGTTACCGCGACCGCCGCCGCCCGGGAACTGGGACTGCCCCGGTCAACGACGTACCACCTGCTGTCGGAGCTTGCCGACGCCGGGTTCGTCACGCATCTGCCGGAGGAGCGGCGGTACGGGTTGGGGTTGGCTGCGTTCGAGTTGGGGTCGGCATATCTTCGCCATGATCCGCTGGAACGGCTGGCGAAACCGGTGTTGCGCAGGTTGATCGGGCGGACCGGGCAGACGGCGCACCTCGGTGTGTTGCACGGGCGCGAGACGTTGTATCTGATCCGGGAGCAGCCGGCCAACCCGTACCTGACCGTGACCGATGTCGGCGTGCGGCTGCCGGCGCAGCTTCCGGCCTCCGGGCGGGCCATGCTCGCGCACCTCCCGGCCGCGCAGGTCCGGGCATTGTTTCCGAGCCGGGACAGCTTTGTCGACCGCACCGGACGCGGACCCGCGAACCTGCCGCAGCTGCGCCGGGTGCTCGCCGAAGAGCGCCGGCGCGGCTGGGCCGTTGAGGACGGCCACGTCACGCCGGGTTTCGCCTCGGTGGCCGCGCCGGTGCTGGACCACACCGGCCGCCCGGTCGCGGCGATCAGCACGACGTTTCCGCACCGCTGTGACCCGGAATGCAGCGAGACCTGGCCGGACCTCGCCCGGCACACGCGCGGGGCCGCCGCCGAGCTCAGCGCTCGGATCGGCGGCCCCGCGACGGCATGAGCTACTTGTTGAGGCCCTGGGCGGCCAGCCAGTCGGCGGCCACCTTGGAGGCGTCCGGCTTGTCCGGCGCCGAGAGCTTGGTCAGCAGGTCGATGAGCACATCGGTGGTGAGCTTGGCGGACACCGCGTTGAGCGCGTCCTTGACCTCACTGCTCGCTTTCGACGCGTTGATCAGCGGGATCACGTTCTGCGCGGCGAAGTTGCTCTTCGGGTCGTCGAGCACCACGAAGTTGTTCACCTTGATGGACGGGTCGGTGGTGAAGACGTCGGCCGCCTGGACGACGCCGGTCTTCAGCGCGTTGATGGTCAGCGGGCCGCCGACGTCGAGTGGCTTGAACTCCTTGAACTCGATGTCGTAGTTCTTCTTCAGGCCGGGCACGCCGTCGGCACGCTTCGCGAACTCGGGCGGGCCGCCGAAAACGACCTCATTGGCGTGCGCCTTGATGTCTGTGATGGATTTGAGGCTCCATTTGTCCGCGGTCTCCTTGGTGACCACGACGGCGTCCTTGTCCTCGGCCGCGGACTTGTCCAGCACGATGAGGTTCGACGGCAGCGCCTTCTTCAGCGCGGTGTACACCTCGTCGGCCGCGGTCTCGGTCGCCTGCTTGTTGATGTGCTGCAGCAGCACGCCGGTGTATTCCGGAATCAGGTCGATCGAGCCGTCCTGCAAACCGGGGTAGTAGGTTTCCCGGTTGCCGATGTTGAGCTTCTTCTCGATGGTGATTCCCTTGGCGGCCAAGGCTCCCGCGTAGATCTCGGCGAGCACCGCGCTCTCCGGGAAGTTCGCCGAACCGACGATGATCTTGCTGGGCTTGGCCACCACGCCGGACGACCCACCCGGTTGCTGCGCCGGTGTGTTCGAGGACAGCGGGTCGGAGGAGCCCCCGCATGCCGTCAGGGTCAGCGCCGCGGCAACAGCGGTCGCCACACCGGCGAATGTGCGTTTCATCAAAAGGGTTCTCCTCACACAATAGTTTCTTCCGGCTCCTCAACCGGATTCATTCGTACACGAGCGACACGGCGTCCGATTCTGGGGGTGCGCAGCCCGGGAGACACCGCCAGCCGCTGGACCCCGGCCAGCACCAGCTCGACCGCGATGGCCAGCGCGGCGATCAGCACCGCGCCACCGGCCATCATGGCGTAACCGTCGGTGCCGCCGAACGCCCGGCCGTCGATGACGAACCGGCCGAGCCCGTCCAGCGACACGAACGCGGCGATGCTGGCCGTGGCGATCACCTGCAGGGTGGCCGCCCGCAACCCGCCGAGCATGAGCGGCAGCGCGATCGGCAGCTCGACCTTGAACACGATCTCCCGTTCGCGCATGCCCATACCGCGCGCGGCATCGACCACATCCCGGTCCACATTGCGGACTCCTGCATAGGTTCCGGCGAGCAGCGGTGGAATCGCCAGCGCCACCAAGGCGATCGTGACCGCCTGCACGGCCAGCGCCACCCCCATGATGATCGCCAGCAGCACCAGCAGACCCAGCTCGGGCAGCGCGCGGAACGAGTTCGCGATACCGACGACGAGGAAGCTGCCGCGCCCGGTGTGCCCGATCACGACGCCGAGCGGGACCGCGATCAGCGCGCCGATCAGCACCGCGAGCCCGGTGTACTCAAGATGCTTGAGGATGTGGAACGGAATTCCCGGCCCGTTGATGCTCTTGTGCCAGTTGTCCGGGTCGGTCAGCCACACCCACACCTGGTTGAAGATGTTCACAGGACGGCCCTGCTCTCCAACTCGGGAATGTTGGCCGTGGTCATGGGTCGCCTCGGGTGGCCGGTCACCGGACCACTCCTCGGGCAGACCTCGTTCCTCGGCCTACCCTCGTCGCGGTAGGCCAACTCCCTCGCCCGGCATTCCGCAAGCTTCATGCCGCCCTCCGGCTGCGCGCCCGGGTCCACGGGGTGAGGAACCGGCCGGCCAGCACGAGCACGCCGTCGACCAGCAACGCCAGCACCACGATCAGCACGATGCCGGCGATGATCTCGTCGTAGTTGGCCGGAGACAGCTGCGAGCCGTGCGTGATGTAGAAGCCCAGACCGCCGACGCCGATGATCGCGCCGACGCTGACCAGACTGATGTTGGACACCGCCGCCACGCGGATCCCGGCCACCAGCACCGGAACCGACAGCGGGAACTCCACCGCGAAGAACCGCCGCGCCGGCCCGAACCCGATCGCCGTCGCCGCCGCGATGACCTCACTCGGCACCGCGTCCAGCGCGTCGGCGACCGACCGCACCAGCAGCGCGACGGTGTAGATGGTCAGTGCCGCCTGCACGTTGACCGGGTCCAGGATCTTCGTGCCGAGCAGCAGCGGCATCAGCACGAACAGGGCCAGCGACGGGATCGTGTAGAGCAGGCTGGACACCGGCACCAGGATCGCCCTGGCCACCCGGGAGCGGTGCGCCAGCCAGCCCAGCGGCAGCGACATCAGCAACCCGACCAGCACCGGGATCAGCGCGAGACCGAGGTGGTCCCACGTGGTGGCAAGCAGTTCGGCGAGGTGATCCCGAACCCACTTCATACCGTGCTCCCTTGGCTCGCTCCGCTCGCGGGAGCGGGCCTTGACGTGGTGTCTTCCCTCCTGCGCTGCTCGGCCGCTCGCTGGCGCTCGCGACCTGCGCTGCTCGTCAGTCCAGACACCACCGGCCCGCTCATACCGGCACCTCGCCGGTTTCCCGGGCGGCAGCCAGCGCCCGCAGGACGGTGTCCGCGCTGATCCCGCCCACCACGGCGCCATCGGTGTCCACTGCGATCCCGAGCTGCGACGGGGAGCTCAGCGCGGCGTCCAGGGCGTTGCGCAGGGTGCCTGCGGTGCCGCTCGCGGCGGCTTCGGCCTGGTACAGCGACCCGCCGGAGGTCAGGTCCGCCGCGGTGACCGTGCCATCCATAGTGGACAGCAGCGGCTCGGACACCCAGCCGAGCGGCCGGTTCTGGTCGTCGACGACGATCGCCCAGCCGTCCCGCAGCCGCGCGCGGGCCGCCGAGACCTCGGCACCCACCGGCACCGTGGCCACCGGCGCCAGCTCGATTCCTTGCGCGGCAAGGAATCCCAGTGCCCGGTAGCCGCGGTCCCGGCCGACGAACGAGGAAACGAAGTCATCCGCGGGCTTTGCCAGCAGCGCCGCCGGGGTGTCGTACTGCGCCAGCGTCCCGCCGACCCGCATCACCGCGACCCGGTCCCCCAGCTTGATCGCCTCGTCGATGTCGTGCGTGACGAACACGATCGTCTTACCCAACTCCGACTGCAGGCGCAGCAGTTGCTGCTGCAGGTCGTCCCGGACGATCGGGTCCACTGCGCTGAACGGCTCGTCCATCAGCAGCACCGGCGGGTCCGCGGCGAGCGCCCGGGCCACGCCGACCCGTTGCTGCTGACCGCCGGAAAGCTGCGCGGGATAGCGCCTGGCGAACGCCGGCGGCAACCCGACGAGCTCCATCAGCTCGGCGGCCCGGGCCCGCGCCGCACGCCGGCCGGTGCCGTTCAGCACCGGCACGGTGGCCACGTTGTCGAGCACCGTGCGGTGCGGGAACAACCCCGCGTGCTGGATCACGTAACCGATGCCGCGGCGCAGCGCCGCCGGCCGCGACTGGCGGACGTCCTTGCCGTTCAACAGGATCGTGCCGGACGTCGGATCGAGCATCCGGTTGATCATCCGCAGCGAGGTGGTCTTGCCGCAGCCCGACGGCCCTACCAGGACGGTGATCCGGCCATCCTCGATGGCCAGGTCGAGCGCGTCAACGGCCACCGTGCCGTCCGGATACCTCTTCGTCACGGCCTGGAACTCGATCACTCGAGACTCCCGCGGGTCGGGACGGCCACTCTCCGGCCGCGTGATTCGATGACCTTAGTCGTATCCGCTGACACCGGCAGCACGTTCCAGCATTTGGCCAGACTCGTGGTACCCAGCCTCGCCCCGACCAACGCAACCTCAGGGGACCGTGGCGGCACTCAGCCACGGTCAACCCGACATCCGCACCGTTAGCTGGAACGCAACAACAGCAGCAAATTCCGGAGAGGCGGGACTGTCTCAATCACGTGGGATATGCAGCGGCCCGAGGCGCAGCAGCTCGCGGAACTCCGCCGCGGGCACCGGCCGGGACAGCAGCCAGCCCTGGTAGGCCTCGACGCCGACGCTGCGCAGGACGTGGAACTGGGTCGCCGACTCCACGCCCTCGGCCACGCAGCTGCGACCCATCGCGCGCGCCATGTCGACCACGGCCCGGGCCACCGCGAAGTCCGAGGCGTCGGACGCCACTCCGGCCACGAACCGCCGGTCCACCTTGATGATCTGCGCCGGCAGCTCCTTGAGCCGGGCGAGCGAGGAGTACCCGGTGCCGAAGTCGTCCACGGCGAACTTCACCCCGCGGTCGGCCAGCTCGACCATCGCCGCCCGGCTGCGCTGCGGCAGGTCGATCAGGCTCGTCTCGACCAGCTCCAGCACCACCCGGTCCCACTCGATGCCCGACTCCAGCACCGCGGCGGTCACGATGTCGACGAACTCCGGGTCGCCCGGCACCAGGCCGGAGAGGTTGACCCCGACGCTGACCCCGCCGCCCAGCACCGCACCGGCCATCACCGGCCACTTCGCCGCCTCCCGCAGGGCGGTGTTCAACACCCACTGGTCCAGCTCGCGCAGCAGGTCGCCCTGCTCGGCCACCGGCAGGAACTCCCCGGGCGGCAGCAGGCCGCGCTGCGGATGCGGCCAGCGGACCAGTGCCTCCGCGGAGAGCACCGATCCGTCCGGACCGACCACCGGCTGGTAGTGCAGCACCAGCCCGTCGTTGGCGATCGCGTCGCGGAGTTGGCCCTCCAGCAGCATCTGGCTGGTCGCCGAGGCGATCATCTCGGCGCTGGCCACCGACACCCGCCCGGTGCCGCGCCGCTTGGCGTCGAACATCGCCGCGTCGGCGAACCGGAGCAGGTCGGCCGCGCTGGTCTCCGGCCCGCTGGGCACCGCGGCCCCGATCGTCGCCGACACCCGTAACAGCTGGCCGCGTACCGGAACGGCGGTGCGCAGCAGCGCCGCCACCCGGTTCGCGAGCGCCTCCACCCCACCGGCTTCGCTGACGTCCGAGCAGATCACCACGTACTCGTCGCCGGACATCCGGGCCGCGGTGCAGCCCACCGGCAGCAGCCGCTCGAGCCGCCGGGCCAGCGCCTGGATCAGCTCGTCGCCGGCGTCGTGGCCGAGCGAGTCGTTGAACCGCTTGAAGTTGTCCACGTCGCAGAACAGCAGCGCGACGTTGGCCGCGTCCGGGCCGCCGAGGAGCTTCCCCAGCAGCTCCTTCACCCCGGCCCGGCCCGGCAGCCCGGTGAGATCGTCGTGCGTGGCCTTGTAGTGCAGCCGTTCGGCGACCTTGCGCCGCTCGGTCACGTCGGCGAACACCACCAGCCAGAACCGCTGGCCGTCGTCGGCCACCGACACGGTCGCGGAAAGCTCGCAGTAGACCGGATTCCCGGACGCGGTGGCCAGCACCCGCTGCCCGATCCGGAACGGCCCGGTGCCGTGCCGCCCGCCCTCCCGGCCGGCCAGCAGCCGCGCCCCGCGGTCGCTGGAATGGACGAGCTGCTCGGTGCTCATTCCGCGCAAGCGCTCCAGGCCGATGCTCAGCAGCCGGCACAGCGCCTCGTTGGCATCGACCAGGCGCTCGGACTCGTCGAACAGCGCGATGCCCACCGGCGTGATCGCGACCAGGTCGCTGAACCGCTGGCTGGAGCGCATCATCCGGGTCTCGGTGGAGCGCTGCTCGGTGACGTCCTGCGCGGTGCCGATCATGATCGGGGACCCGTTGCCGGTGCTCAGCGGCTCGCCGCGGCAGCGGAACACCCGGCGCATGCCGTCCGGGCGGACCAGCCGGAACTCCATCTCGATCGGCCGCCCGTCGGTGGCCAGGTCCCGGCACCGCTGATCCACCATGCCCTGGTCCTCCGGGTGCACCAGATCCAGGAAGTCCTGGTAGGTGACCGGGGTTCCGGGCGCGACGCCGACCAGCTCGTAGAGCATCGAGGACCACACCACGTCGTTGGTGGTCGTGTTCCACTCCCAGGTGCCCAGCCGGGCCACCCGCTGCGCGTCGCCGAACAGCCGGCGGTCCTGGCTGGCCTGCCGCTCGACCGCGCGGTGCCGGGTGACGTCCTGAACCGTGCCGAACACCCGCAGCGCCGTGCCGTCGGCGTCCCGCACGGTCTGCCCGCGGACCAGGTACGTGCGGGTGCCGCCGCGGCTGTGCACCTCCATCTCGACGATCCGGTCGGCCGGCGCGGACTCCAGGTCGGTGCGGAACTGGTCCAGCGCCGGCAGGTCGTCCGGATGCAGGTAGCCGATCGCCTCCTCGGCCGTGCCCGACGTGGACAGCCCGATCAGCCGGCGCAGACCCTCGGACAGGTAGACCCGCCCGGTGCGCAGGTCCGTGCTCCAGCTGCCGAGCCGGGCCAGCCGCTGCGCCTCCAGCAGCAGGGCACGCTCGGCAACCGGATCGTCATGCGGGGTGGACGGCTCCGAACCGTCCGGGCCCTCGGGGAACGAGGGCTCCGCGGCCAGCGCCGCGTCGATGGCCATGCCGAGCTCGCCGGGCTGCGGCCCGCGCGGGGGCAGCCCGGCGCGCACGACGCGATCGGCCACGGCGACATCCTTCCGCCCCCCGGCGGTAAGTAAATGCTCTTGCCGGGTCCTCAGGCTACCCCGTCCTCCCGCGCCGCCCGAGCGACCGCGGCCGCGACCTCCGGCGCCACCCGGGGGTCGAGCGCGCTCGGCACGATCATGTCGGGCGCCAGGTCCTCGCTGGCCACCCCGGCGATCGCGTCGGCCGCGGCCAGCTTCATGTTCTCGGTGATCCGCCGCGCGCCGGCGTCCAGCGCACCGCGGAAGATGCCCGGGAACGCCAGCACGTTGTTGATCTGGTTGGGGAAGTCGCTGCGCCCGGTGGCCACGATGGCCGCGTGCCGGGTCGCGACGTCCGGGTGGATCTCCGGATCGGGGTTGGACAGCGCGAACACGATCGAGGACGGCGCCATCGTGGCGATGAGCTCCTCGGCCACCGTCGAGCCGGACAGGCCCACGAACACGTCCGCCCCGCGCAGCGCCTCCGGCTTGTCGCCGCGCAGCCCGGCCAGGTTGGTCACCCGCGCCATCTCGGTCTTGACCGGGTTGAGGTGGTCGCGGCCGGCGTGGATGATCCCGCGCGAGTCGATCAGCGTGACGTCCCCCACGCCCGCCGCGAGCAGGATCTTCGCGCAGGCGATGCCGGAGGCCCCGGCACCGGAGATGACCACCCGCTGGTCGTCCAGCTTGCGGTCGAGCACCTGGTTCGCGCCGCGCAGCGCCGCCAGCAGCACGACCGCGGTGCCGTGCTGGTCGTCGTGCATGACCGGGCAGTCCAGCGCCTCGATCAGCCGGGCCTCCAGCTCGAAGCAGCGCGGCGCGGACACGTCCTCCAGGTTCACCGCGCCGAACGAGGGGCGCAGCCGGACCAGGGTCTCCACGATCTCGTCCACGTCCGTGGTGTCCAGCACCAGCGGGATGGAGTCCAGGCCGCCGAACGTCTTGAACAGCGCCGCCTTGCCCTCCATCACCGGAAGTGACGCGCTGGCACCGATGTCGCCGAGGCCGAGCACCGCGGTGCCGTCGCTGACCACGGCCACCAGCCGGTGCGCCCAGGTGTAACGCGCCGCCAGCGACGCGTCCTCGGCGATGGCGCGGCTGACCTTCGCCACGCCCGGGGTGTAGGCGATGGCCAGTGCGCGCGGGTCGGAGATCGGCCGGGTCACCCCGATGTCGAGCTTGCCGCCCTCGTGCGCGCGGAAGATCTCGTCATCGGTGACGGATTCGGACACGATGCGGTCACTCACCTTGTTGTCGATACCGGCGTGCAGCGGACGATCATTCACTGCGGTCACGGGCGTCCCTCCTGCGGGGATGTGCGCGGCGGCGCGGTTAATCTGCGCACGTTAGCCAGGCGCACTGGCGGTGCACTCGAGTACCGGTCGCGGTTTGGCCGATAACTGCCGGCACCGCTTGGCTTTGGGCTGCCCGTCGGTGGTAAGGGCGGGGCAGCGCGGACGCTGCGGTGTGCACAGTTTGTCACCCCATCGGCTCGGTGTCAGCGGCAGGGATCACATAAGGTCCGGGCCATGCAGGTGCGTGAGTTGGCCGTCCGGGACGCCTTCGAGTTCTCCCCGCAGGTTTTTCCGGACAACCGCGGCGTGTTCGTGGCGCCGTACCAGGAAGATCACTTCGTCAAGGCCGTCGGCCATCCGCTGCGGCTGGTGCAGAGCAACCACAGCTGGTCGCGCCGGGGGACGCTGCGCGGGCTGCATTTCGCCGATGTGCCGCCGGGACAGGCGAAGTACATCTACTGCCCGCGCGGGTCGCTGCTCGACGTGGTGGTGGACATCCGGGTGGGCTCGCCGACGTTCGGCGCCTTCGACGTGGCCCAGTTGGACGCGACGTCGTACCGCGCGGTCTACCTCCCGGAGGGTGTCGGCCACGCGTTCATGGCGCTGGAGGACGACACGGTGATGTCCTACCTCTGCTCCACCGGCTACAACCCGGCCGCCGAGCACGGCATCAACCCGCTCGACCCGGCGCTCGCCCTGCCCTGGCCGGACGACCTCGAGCCGCTGCTGTCCGACAAGGACGCCACCGCACCCACGTTCGCCGAGGCCTCCGCCGCGGGTCTGCTGCCGCACTACTCGGACTGCGTCGCGCACTACGACGCGCTCCGGGCAACCTACTAGCGGACCCGGCGCGGCCGCGGCCACAGCCGCCAGCGGATCACGCCGAGCACCTCCGCCGGGCCGAGGTGGTGGGAGTCGGTCGAGGCGGCCGCGTTGTCGCCGACCACGAACCAGCGGTCACCCTCCGGCCACACCGCGCGCTTGACCGACAGCTGCCCGGGCCGCTGCGGCCAGCTGACCAGCACAAGATCGTCCGGGCGGGGTCGGACGCCCATGCGCGCGATCACCAGGTCCCCGTCGGCCAGCGCCGGCAGCATCGAGCTCCCGGTCACCTGGACCTGCCGGTACCGCCGGTCGTCCAACGATCACCTCCGCCTGCCCGACGAGTGTGCCGGGAGTAGGGTCCGAAGTATCGGAGCAGTCACCAAACCAGGAGGAAAGATGCGACTCCTGTCGCGCATTCTCGGCCCACGGCTGGAGGCCACCGCGCACTGCGACCTCCCCTGCGGTGTGTACGACCCCGCGCAGGCACGGATCGAAGCCGAGTCGGTCAAGGCCATCCAGCAGAAGTACCAGGACAACACCGACCCCGAGTTCCGCACGCGCGCCATCCTGATCGCCGAGCAGCGCAGCGACCTGGTCAAGCACCACCTCTGGGTCCTCTGGACCGACTACTTCAAGCCTCCGCACTTCGAGAAGTACCCCAACCTCCACGACCTCTTCAACCGCGCCACCAAGGCCGCCGGCGCCTCCGGCACCAAAGGCAGCATGGACCCCGCCAAGGGCCAGGAGCTCCTCGACCTCATCGCCGAGATCGACAAGATCTTCTGGGAGACCAAGCAGGGCTGACTCTGGACCTCGCGAGCGGCGCTCACCATCGTGTCTCCTGGTGGGCGCCGCTGTCGTCTTACCGCCCCGGCCCAGCATCCTTAGACGCGCAGGTCCGGGACGAAGCCGCTACAAAGCGTTAGCGCAAGCGCACGGGTCGACATCAGCCGCTCCTTCACACCGAGCTCGCCAACGTCGCAGGATATCCGCTCACATGTACGTGCCACTGGCCCGCGAACTACCAAGCTCGTGGCTGGGTCACCGCTACGCTGAGTCCCGAACGGATCGGGCACCGAGCCCATGCGGCTGAGAAGGGAGTGGAGATGACGGCAGGTGCTGTACTGGACCGGTCGGGCTCCAGCACCTTCACCATCTGGGAGATCGTCAACCTGGCGCGAGAGGGCTCGATTAGAGTACCGTCGTTCCAGCGTGCATTCGCGTGGGATGCGGCCGACGTGCTCCGCCTCTTCGACAGCCTTTATCGAGGGTTCCCTATTGGGACGATTCTTCTATGGAAGCAACAAGGGCCTCGCGACACAATTTCATTCGGCCGGATCCAAATTGATGTCGCCGAACGATCCGACGCGCTTTTCGTAGTTGACGGGCAGCAACGAATCGCATCACTGTTCGGGAGCCTCTCGCCTAACCATAGAGAAGTTGACGAGAGATTTGAAGTATACTTTGATCTCTCGACACAGCGCTTCGTCAACCCCCGTCGAGGGGTTGTACCAAGTCGTTCGATTCCGGTGCGCGAGGCATCGGAGACAAGGCGGCTACTTAATTGGCTACGTCAGCACGAAGACGATCTTCAAGCCGAGGACTTCGACGTCGCAGATCGCCTCGGCGGGGTGTTGCGTGATTACAGAATTCCCGCATATATCGTGATTGGCGACAACCAAAACTTGCTTCGCGAGGTCTTTGATCGTGTCAATTCCGCCGGAAAACCAATCACCAGAGCACAAGTGTTTCACGCGTTGTTTGCGGGTGACGCACAGCCCGGAAGCCCCGCAATGGTGGTCAAGGAGCTACACGGTACCCATTTCGGCACATTGGATGAAAATCGGGTCGTACAGAGTCTACTCGCCATTCGAGGCGGTAACGTCCAGCGAGATATACGTGAAGAGTTCGAGGAAAATGAGGATCCATTCGACTGGTACGATCGAACCGAGCAGGCATTGGTGCGTGCGATAGGATTCCTTCGAGTAGAGGGCGTTCACCACATGCTTCTCATGCCGAATACACTTCCATTACCAGTATTGGCCGCCTTCTTCTTTCTACACCCGGAGCCTTCTACTTGGGTTCTTCAGCTTCTTTCCCGTTGGCTATGGCGAGGATGGGTACATGGGTTTGGCTGGCGGGAGAGCGGGCAAACCCCAGCTCTACGGAGAGCTGTCTCTGCAATAAATCCGAGAAAAGGCGCCCTTGACCAGGCTCCTGCTGAATATGACGCCGTCGAGGCTTTACTGACCCTGGTTGCAGACAGGGCGGCTCCAGCGATACCGCTATCAAACTTCAAGACCAATTCAGGGAACGGTCGGTTGATTCTACTAGCTCTGGCGGCGCTTCGACCGAAAGGGCCTGATGGCCAAGTTCTCGACCTGGCTGCACTGCTAGAGCAACACGGAGCGAACGCAGTCACCGACTTCGTGCCAGGGCGACGATCATACGCCGCAGCGCGCGGTTTCTGGCGTGCCGGAGAACCGAGCATATCCTCGGGCACCGACCGCGCTATTTTGCAAAGTCATCTCATCGATGGTCAAGCCGCACAAGCTCTGTCAGATGACAACATCGAAGAATTTGTCCGTATACGAGGAGCCGCGCTCAGTCAACAAGTCGATAGGTTTCTCGAAAACAAGCTTCAGTCAGGGGCAATAATTCGACCGCCTCTCCAAGAGCTTGTTGCCGCGGGTAATGCTGAGGACAACTGATGGACAGAGAGTCAACTCTGGCAGTGCAACTTCAGACCACTTCGGCAGCTTGGGTTGACGTTGGACACCTACACCAGGCAAACAATCGAAATTGGTTCGAATTCGACGATTCCTATTGGAATCTGGCACACAGGCCGGTTTTGGGACAGATCTTCGAGGAGCACGGCCGCGCGTGGAAACCTAGCGCGCGTGTGGCGTTGCCACATTGGTTCTCGCATCTCCTTCCTGAGGGTCGACTACGGCAGGCGGTCGCGGCGGCCGCGCACAGCAGCGAAGTGAATGAATTCGATCTATTGAGACTGCTTGGCCCCAGCGACCTACCTGGCGCGATCAGAGTAGTTCTACTCGACTCTCAAGGCAACCTTACGACGATGCCGGATGAGGCGGACGACGAGGATGCCGACCGCCGAGACGACCCTATACTAAAGTTCAGCTTGGCCGGCGTCCAACTGAAGTTCTCAATCTATGGCGACGAGCGCGGACTAACTGTACCCGTCGGAGGTCAGGCCGGAAACTTCATTCTCAAGTTCCCAGATGGAAGACCCGGATTTACTGGCGTTCCAGAAGCTGAGCTCGGATGCATACTGCTTGCGCAGCGAGCCGGAATTGACGCCGTATCGGCAAGTATTATTTCACCGTATGATGTCGACGGCCTAAAGGGCTGGGCCCAGCGATCGACAGGTAAGGCATTGCTCGTGAAGAGGTTTGACCGGCGCGAGGACGATGTCCGCATCCATATGGAAGAACTCGCCCAGGTCGTGGATGTTCCAACAGCCGTGATCAATGCGAAGTACACCCGCGCAAACTTCGAGACCATCGGCGTGCTCATTGGAGCTCTGTGCGGTGTCGAGTCAATTCGCTCAGTAATCGATCGAATCGTACTCAACGTGATTATTGGCAATGGAGATGCCCACCTGAAGAACTGGGCGATTCAGTATATCGACGGTCGGACACCGACCCTAAGTCCATTGTACGATGTGCTCCCGACCGTGCTCTATATCCCGAAGGACAATCTCGGACTTAACCTCGACAAGTCGAAATCGTTCGAGGCGGTCACGCCAGCTAGCTTTGATCGCTTGGGCTCACGAACAGGGTTCGGCGTTACGGAAGCTCGGAAACAGGCAAGAGACGCCGCGGAGCGAATACTCTCTCACTGGAATGTGCTTGCTGACTATCTCAGCCTACAAGGCTTTGCCAATCTCTCAGAGAGGCGGGAAAGACTGGGACTTCTACAATAGCAAGATTCCACCTCGTACTCTCCGACTAGCCGGCGCGGCGACGGTACTGCTGGGGGCTGCGGCCGTGGTGGCGTTTGAAGGCGGTGCTGAGGGCGTAGGGCGTGGTGTAGCCGACTTTCTGTGCGATGGCGGCGAGGGGGGCGTCGGTGGCACGGAGGAGGTCGGCGGCGAGGGCGAGGCGCCAGCCGGCCAAGAATGACATGGGGGGTTCGCCGACGAGGGTGGTGAAGCGGCGGGCGAGGGTGGCGCGGGAGACACCGGTCGCGGTGGCCAGCGAGGCGATGGTCCAGGGGTGGGCGGGGTTGTTGTGCAGCATGCGGAGGGCGCGGCCGGCGACGGGGTCGTCGTGGGCGCGGTACCAGGGCGGGCTGGCGGCGTCGGGGCGGGCGAACCAGGTCCGCAGGGTGGTGATCAGCAGGAGGTCGAGGAGGCGGTCGAGGACGGCTTCCTGGCCGGGGTCGTTGCGCACCAGCTCCGCGGCGAGGAGCGGGAGGAGGGCGCTGTCGGCGGCGTCGAGCACGAGCAGGCCGGGCAGGGCGCGCAGCAGGCGGTGGCTGACCTCACCTTCGAACAGGTAGGTGCCGACGAGCATCACGGTGTCGCCGCGGGGGTCGTTGCCCCAGGAACGGACGCCGAGATCCATCTCCTGGTAGAGCGGCCGGCCGTCGGGCGTCTCGCAGCGCTGACCGGGAAGGATGATCACCTGCGGCGGCGTGGCCGGGTCGTCGGCAACGGTGTACGGCTCGGGGCCGGACACGATGGCGACCTCGCCGGGCCGCACCCGCACCGGGTCGCCGCCGCGCAGGATCCACGCCTCGCCGCGGAGCATGGAGACCACGGTCAGCGGCGTCTCGTCCTGGATCCGCATGGACCACGGCGGCGCCAGGATCGCGCGCAGCAGGAACGCGTCACGCGCCCGCGGTCCGTCGAGCAGCCCGGCCAGTGCGTCCATGGCACCAGTGTAAGACGATCGGACATGAAGTTGAGCCGCTGAGCCATGGAAAGTCTCACCGAGCCGCCGTTGACTAAGCCCATGACACAGGAAATCCTCGTCCTCGGTGCGACCGGCAAGACCGGCCGCCGGGTGATCAGCCGCCTCCAAGCCCGCGACGCCCGGACCCGAGCCGGATCGCGATCGGGCAACCCGCCGTTCGACTGGGACGACCCGGACACCTGGGAGCCCGCCCTGCGCGGCACGAGCGCCGCCTATCTCACCTTCCAACCCGACCTCGCGATCCCCGGCACCGCCGACACGATCGCCGAATTCGCCCGCCTGGCAACGAAATCCGGGGTCAACCGGCTGGTGCTGCTGTCCGGCCGCGGCGAGCCCGAGGCCGCGCGCTGCGAGCAGGCGGTCCGCGACAGCGGCGCCGCGACCACGATCATCCGGGCCAGCTGGTTCAGCCAGAACTTCAGCGAGGGCCACCTGCTCGACCCGGTGCTGGCCGGCGTGGTCGCGCTGCCCGGCGCCGACGTGCCCGAGCCGTTCGTGGATGTCGACGACATCGCCGACATCGCGGTCGCCGCGCTCACCGAGCCCGGCCACGCCGGCGAGACCTACGAGGTGACCGGGCCCCGCCTGATCACGTTCACCGAGGCCATCGCCGAGATCGCCGCCGCCGCGGACCGCGAGCTGACCTACCTGCCGGTCACGCCGACGGAGTACCGGCGGATGCTGATCGAGGCCGGTCTGCCGAACGAGCTCGCGGACCAACTCATGGCGCTATTCTCCGAGGTCCTCGACGGCCGCAACGCCCACCTGACCGACGGCGTCCAGCGGGCGCTCGGTCGCGAACCCCGCGACTTCACCGACTACGTCCGCGCCACCGCCCCGACCGGAATCTGGAGCTCCCGATGATCCACGGTGCCCCACTCGTCTTGACGTTCACCGCCGCCATCGGCACCGGCGTCGCAGCCGGCGTGTTCTTCACGTTCGACTCGTTCGTGATGCCGGGCCTGCGCAGACTCCCCGCGCCGCAAGGGATCGCGGCCATGCAGTCGATCAACGTCACGGCGCTGCGCCCGCCGTTCATGCTGGAGCTGTTCGGCTCGGCCGCACTCTGCGCCGTGCTGATCGTGATCGCCATCGCGAACTGGAGCGAGCCCTACTCCGGCTACCTGCTCGCCGGCGGCCTCGCCTACATCGCCGGCGCGGTCATCCTGACCGGGGCGTTCCACGTCCCGCGCAACAACGCCCTCATGGCCGTCGACCCCGAGACCCCGGCCGCCGCAGAATACTGGACCCGCTACCTCCGCGAATGGACCGCCGGCAACGTGTTCCGCACCCTGCTCTGCGCCACCGGCAGCGGATTGCTGATCGCCGGCCTCCGCGCCGGCTAGCGCCACCCCTGACCCGGGGTCCACTGCCCAACGATTCCCGCCGGAGCCGACCCGGCCCAGTCGCGCCGCGGGGTGCTCGTCTCGCACGGCACGGTCCAGCTTGGCCGGCTCCCCGAACCATCGCTCACCGGTCTCCGCACCACGTTCGCCGAAGGCCAGTGCAACGGCGGGTACGCCCAGGTGTTCGGCGCCCTGCGGGCCGAGCCGGTGCGGGTCCCGCACACACCGCTGCGCCTCCGCCTCGAGTACGCCTCGAACGCAATCAGACACCGTCAGCGTTCGGACACCTTGACCGTGATCACGGCCTGCACGACGACCCGGCCGGTCTTGTCGTAGACCAGGACCGGCACCGGCAGGTCGACGGGTTCGCCGCCGAAGGCCGGGATCTCCGCGAGCTGGGCGACGGCGCGCAGGCTGGTTCTTGCCTTGGCCAGGTAGTCCACGGTCATGCCGCGCGGGATCCAGCGGTGCGTGGCCGGCACCGTGGCCTCGGCGAGCATGCCCATGGCGAGCTCGGCCAGGTTGCACATGGCGATGGCGTGGAAGGTGCCCAGGTGGTTGTGCACGCCCCACCACTTGGGCGCCCGCACCTCGCTGAACCCCGGCCGCATGTGGACCACGGTGGGCAGGATCGTCCGGAAGTACGGTGCGCGCAGCCGCACGGCCAGGGAGAACACCCACTTCCCCAGCGGGGCGCCGGCTAACCTCTGCCACAGCTGGAACGTGGTGGTCGGGGTGGACTGCTCGACGGTGCGCACCGGCCCAGGATATCTACCAGGCAGTAGCTCAGCCCAGGGCAGGGAGGCCGGAATTGTCCGCGGAGCACGCCGTGTACGTGATCAGGCACGGCCAGACCGAATGGTCGGAGACCGGCCGCCACACCAGCGGCACCGACCTCCCGCTCACCCCCGAAGGCGAGCAGCGCGCCCGCCGCGCCGGCCAAACGCTCGCGCGACTCCGCGGCGACGCGCCGCCGGCTCTGGTGCTCTCCAGCCCGCGCGCCCGCGCCCTGCGCACCGCCGAGCTCGCCGGCCTGACCGTCGACGAGGTCACCGACGACCTCGCCGAGTGGGACTACGGCGATTACGAAGGCCTGACCACCCCCCAAATCCGCGAGCACGTGCCCGGATGGACCGTGTGGACCCACCCGTGCCCCGGCGGCGAGACCGCCGAGCAGGTCGGCGCCCGGGCCGCCAAAGTGCTCGACCGAGCACGCGCCGCGCTCCCAAGCGGAGACGTGATCCTGACCGGCCACGGGCACCTCAGCCGGGTGCTGATCGCCAGCTGGCTCAACCAACCCCCGACCTCCGGCGTCCACTTCGGACTCGACCCGGCCGGCATCGCGATCCTCGGCGACGAACGCGGCGAGCCCCAGCTCCGCCGCCTCAACGTGCCACCGATCGGCTAGAAACGGAGACCCCTTGCCAGACCAGCGCATCCGACGCGCCCAAGAGTCCGATGTAGACACCATGGTGAAGCTCGTGTACGAGCTGGCCGAGTACGAACACGCCCCCGACGAGTGCCACCTCACCGCCGACCAGCTCCGCCGCGCCCTGTTCGGCCCGGCCCCGGCCCTCTTCGCCCACGTCGCCGAGTTGGACGGCGAGGTCGTCGGCTGCGCGCTCTGGTTCCTGAACTTCTCCACCTGGGACGGCGAGCACGGCATATACCTCGAAGACCTCTACGTCCGCCCGAGTGCCCGCGGCTCCGGGCTGGGCAAGGCTCTGCTCGTCGCGCTGGCCGAGGAATGCGTGCGGCAGGGCTACACCCGGCTGCAGTGGTGGGTGCTGGACTGGAACGAGCCGGCGATCGGGTTCTACAAGTCCCTCGGCGCCGTCCCCATGGACGAGTGGACGGTGATGCGGGTCAGCGGCGACGGTCTTGGTCGTCTGGCGGCGGGGTAGGGGGCTCGCCGAGGGACCAGGCTCGCGAGGGGGCGAGGAAGAGCAGCACGAGGACCAGCACGCCGACGAGGGCGACCGGGATGCCGAACTCGGGGCGGCCGGACGGGCCGGCGGCGTAGTAGGCGACGCCGAGGAGGAGCAGCTCGATGACGATGGCGGGGGTGCGGCCCCAGCGCTTGCCGAGGATCAGACCGGTGCCGGCGACGACGACGAGGGCGCCGAGGACGGCGAAGTAGCCGGCTTCACCGTAGAGGTTGCTGCCGGTGGTGGAGCCGCCGCCGAACGCGCGGACCAGGACGGCTACGGCGAAGCCGACACCGGTCAGCCCTTGCAGAGCCACGATGATGCCGGCCGCGCGGACGGTGAGCGGAACGGCGGCCGATACCTGCATTTGGCTGATCGTAATGCCACCCGGACGGGGGTCCCTAACGCCAGCCGGAGGAGGGACGATCACATCGTTAGTACTCCGCTTCTCGCGAGCAGACGGTCGTCTGGGTGCACTCGCGCGGGGTTTCGGCGCGATGGTGGGACCGGTAGGCGGTTCTGGAAGGGAGCAGCACACCCTACTCTGCGGTAATGCGCGCAGTGCTGGTTGTGAATCCCAAGGCGACCGCGACGACGGCCGCCGGCCGGGACGTGCTCGCGCACGCACTGGCCAGCCAGGTGAAGCTCGAGGTGGTCGAGACCGACTACCGCGGGCACGCCCAGGCGGCCGCGGCCCGGGCCGCCGTCGAGGG
>NZ_DASYTH010000267.1:0-6718 GCF_036002505.1 Actinophytocola sp.
CCTACTTGGTGCCGCCAGCACCGCGATCGGCGCCACGATGAACGGCTGCACCACATCCCGGCAGTCCAGGAAACAACCACGGGCCGCCGCCAGCCAGTCCTCCTTCAACCGAGGCACCGTGTTGCTGGCCTACTTCTCCCGAGCGGGCGAGAACTACTACAACGGCGGCCGCAGACGCGTCACCGTCGGCAACACCCAGGTCGTCGCCGAGATGATCAGCCGGCTCATCGGCTGCGACGTGCACCGCATCGCGGCCGCCGTCCCCTATCCCGACGACTACGACCCCACGGTGCAACGCAACGTCCGGGAACAGGACGCCGACGCCCGGCCGGCCATCGCCAACCCGCTGACCTCGATCGAACGCTACGACACCGTGCTACTGGGCAGCCCGATCTGGAACATCCGAGCACCGATGATCATGTCGACCTTCACCGAGAGCCTCAACTTCACCGGCAAGACGATCCACCCGCTCACCACGTACGCGATGAGCGGCCTAGGCACCACCGAACGCGACTACGCCGCATCGTGTCCGGGAGCGACCTTCGGGGAAGGTCTCGCCGTCCGCGGGGAAGAAGCCGCCGAGGCCGGCCCGGCCGTCGAGTCGTGGCTACGCCGCATCGGCCTGCTCACCTAGTGACGGGTCCAAGTCCGTCGGCGACCACTTACCGCAACTCTCAAGGACGACACCGACATCGTCACCGAGCGCGGCGACGGCGTCGCCCGGATCAAGGACCTCACCGACGGGCTCGGCGCGCAAAGCGTCGTCGAGGCGGTCGGCACCCAGGAGTCGATGATGCAGGCCATCCGCGCCACTCGGCCCGGTGGCCACGTCGGCTACGTCGGCGTCGCCCACGACGTACAGCTGCCCGGGGAAGAGCTGTTCTTCTCCCACGTGCACCGGCACGGCGGCCCCGCCCCGGTGCGCCGCTTCCTGCCCCGAGCTGATGGATCTGATCTGGCACCGCCGCATCGATCCGGGCAAGGTCTTCGACCTCGAGCTGCCGCTCGACCAGACCGCCGCCGGCTACCAGGCCATGGACGCCCGGCAGGCGATCAAGGTCCTTCTCCGTCCCTGACCGCAGCTACTCATTCGCACAGCAGGAGCCACTACAGGTCATCGTCCGACGAGAACGGCGGTCTGGCCCGGCAAGGTCGCGTTCGTGACCGGCGGCCCAGCGGCATCGGCCGCGCCACTGCACTGGCGTTCGCGGGTCACGGTGCCACCGTGGTGGTCGCCGACATCGACTCCTGGAGCAGCCAGGACACAGCCCGGATGATCGAGGACCTCGGCCGCGGCCGAGCCATCGCCGTGGGCTGCGCTCACCCCGACCGGAGAAATCGGAGGGGACATGATCAGGCCCAGCTCCAGACAACCCGGGTCGTCGCCGTCGGGCTCACTGCCTGCCGGGACCGAGGGCAGCAGCCCGTTAGCGGGCGGTGTAGCCACCGTCCACGGGGAGGGCGACGCCGACGACGAAGCCGGCGCCAGGGCTGCACAGCCACAGGACGGATGCGGCGACCTCCTCGCCCTGGCCGAGGCGGCCGATCGGGGTCGCAGCGGCTGCTTCGGCCGGGTCGAGTTCGCCCTTGGCGATCATGTCGGCGACCATCGGGGTCTCGATGGTGCCCGGGCAGACAGCGTTGATGCGGATACCGCGGGGCGCGTACTCCAGAGCCGCGCTGGTCGTCAGCCCGATCACACCATGCTTCGACGCATGATAGGCGGCCCGGCCCGGAAGTCCGACGAGACCGCCCAGGGAGGAGCAGTTGACGATCGCGCCGCTGCCCTGGCCACGCATCTGGCCCAGCTCATGTTTCATGCACGCCCACACCCCGCGCAGGTTGATTGCATTGACCCGGTCGAAAACCTCGGCCGATTCGTCCGCGGCATCGCTGGGTGGAACCTGAATGCCGGCGTTGTTGAACGCCATGTCGAGCCGGCCAAAGCTGTCGACGGTCGCCTTCACCATGGCTGCCACGCTGTCCTCGTCGGACACATCACAGCCAACACCGAGGACCCGGTGGCCAGCGGCTGTCAACTCGTCTGTGGCCGTACCCAGCGTGGTCTCGTTGATGTCGGCAATGACGACCGCGGCGCCGGCTTCGGCGAACGCGCGTGCGGTGGCAAGGCCCATGCCGGAGCTCCCGCCCGTCACGAGTGCTACCTGTCCAGCGAAGTCGTAGGTCGGGTTCACGAGCCTTGACTCTCCTTCTGCCGATGGTGTCGGCGTTCCTGAATGGCCGTTCCCCGCACGTCGAACCGGCGCCGAGCTGGAGATCACGGCTGGATCGGGCTGCACAATGCTGCGATCGTCACCGCCACCCCGGGCGATCAGCCGCGTTCGATCCTGACCCGGAAGTTGTCGTCCTGGTGCTCGATCAGCTCCATCGTGGTGTCGAATCGGCCGAGGCGGACGATGCCATTCCAGTAGCCGACGTCGCCGTAGTAGAAACCAGGTCGCCCGAGGGCGCGTAGTAGCCGATATCGCCGAAGTCTGGGTCGGCTCCTGCTGGTACGCCGTCCGTAGACAGCCGCCGGGGAAGTGTCGCAACCTTCTCGACGTGGTTGAAGTCTTTGAAGGCCAAGGTAAGCGGCAGTTGGGCGGCGAGGTCGCGTGCGGTCGCGTTGTCGGCCAGTCGTGCGGTGAACACCGTGTCGGCGATGGTGATCTTGATCGGCGTCTCGTCCACGTCGACGACGTTACGACGGATCCTGCCTGGTTGGGATGCCCTCTCAGTACACCCACCAACCGAGGCTTCTCCCGCTCGGGGGCCACGATCTCCCGGAAGACATGAACGTGATGGTGCGACTCCACTCCCCGTACAGGGAGGTGCAGTACTGGTAGCGGGGTCGCTAGCCGCGCTGCGGCTAGCCCGGTCACAGCTGGCCTCAAGCTGAGCCATCGACCCTGGCAGGGACCTCGCCACCGACGATGCCACCCGCACGGAACGGCGCCACGAGACGCACCGTACGCCGACGAGCAAGGTGCGGCGGAAGGAAGCACATGGCACGCATCTTCATCACCGGTTCCGCCGGCGGGCTGGGTCGGGCAGCCGCTCAGACCCTGCTCGGCGCCGGGCACGAGGTAATCGTCAGCCGGTCGACTACCTCGGCGTCGTTGGCGAAGGTTCCCAGCCGCGGGAACCCGCTTCGAGACGTCAGGTGGTGGCGTCCTTGAGGTACCGGCCAGGGGTCAGGCCTACGATGCGTTTGAAGTGTCGGGTGAGGTGCGCCTGGTCGTAGAAGCCCGCCTCCGCGGCGACCAGGGTGATCGGCAGCCCCGCTCTCAGGAGGGACTTGGCGCGCCGCACCCGGACCTGCGTCTGGTAGGCATGGGGCGTCATTCCCACCGCCTCCCGGAACACACGGCACAGGTGGAAGGCGCTGAGGCCGGCGAACCGGGCCAGGGCTTCCAGAGTGACGTTGTCGGCTGCATGCTCCTGCAGGTACTCCCTGCTGAGGCGGACCCCCCTGCGTTCCAGGCCCGGCGGTCTGGGCGCATGCGGAGGTACCGCGTGGCGGCCGACCAGCAGGACGAGGGCCTCGGCGAGATACACCTCCCGTTCGAGCGTGCTTGATTCGGGTGGCTCCGAGAGCCGGTGGAAGCGGCGGAGACGCGCCGCGACCTCCCGGTCCCGCACGACATCCCCGCCGAACTCGGGCATCGTCGGCCTGTCTCCGGGGAACTCCGCCATGATCTCGCGCATGAGGTCCGGGCGGGGGTAGAGAGCCCGATACGTCCAGGAAACCTCTGCCGGGGGACCGCCAGCGTGAGCCTCCTCCGGGTTGAGCACGACCAGGTCGCCGGGGCGGATCACGTGGGTGTCTCCCCGGTATCTGGGCGTGGCGAGGCCTTCCTCAGTGAGGGCGATGAAGAACTCCTCGTGCGCGTGCGGGCGGAAGGCGAACTCACTGAGGGTGGCCCTCAGCAGCTCCAAGCCGCCGAGGTCTTCTGTCCGCCACATCCGAGCGTCATCGGCCTCCTGCGGCTTCGATGGGCCGGAGGCTCTCGCCACGGGATCAGCCTAGCCCGAAGCAATCTCGTACAAGACTCGAGCTCCGGCTCCACCTAGGGTCCCCCAGAGAACCACCACAGATTTCTTTGAAGGACCGCCCTTTCGCGCTGGAGGCGGACGACGATCATGGGTAACGTCCTCGACTACGCGCCGATCGCCGCCGCGGCGTTTGCGATCCCGCAGTTCCTGCCCCAGATCCTCAAACTACGGGCCACGGACGACACCGCCGGCGTCTCCTGGTCTTGGGCGACGCTCACAAGCGTGAACAACGCTGCCTGGCTCGCCTACTTCGCGCTCTCGGGGTACTGGACGGCACTTGTGCCGGCCTCCTCCGCGACGCTCCTCTCCGGCGCGCTCGCGACGATGCTCGCCCAGCGCGGACAGGCGAAGGCGCGGCCGACGGTCCTGATTAGCAGTTGGGTCGCCCTCCTCACCGCGGGATTCACCGTCGCCGGCCGTACCGGCCTGGGAACGCTACTCACGGCAGCCTTCATCCTCCAAGTCACGCCGTCGATCTGGACCGCGTACCGAACAGATCACCCCACGGGAGTCTCACGCGGAACCTGGATGCTCATCCTGGGTGAGCTGTCCTGCTGGACGATCTTCGGCGTCCACAAGTCCGACCCACGCCTGATCACTCTCGGCTTCACGGGAGTCACCGCAAGCGTTCTCATGCTTACCCGGACCCGCCGCACGAGCGGAAACGAACGATCAAGCCTGCCAATCTGATCCGGACTCGCCTGCCACGGCCAGGCGGAGCGGAGCGTGCGCGCCTCGGGTGGCGACTTGAGCCCTTCGGGCGGCCGCGTGCCACCCGCGTTCCACTCCGAGCGGCGAACGGATCAGAGGGCCATACGGGGGTGGGCCGCGAAGTATCGCGAAGCTGTACAAGAGTTTGCACAGGCAGCCGGCGGCCGGGGCCCGGCCAAGATCGCGTTCAGCTGGTCGTGTGGACGGTGACCACGCCCGTGGTCCCGTCAACGGTGACGAGCTGTCCGGTGCGTAGCCGCCGGGTGGCGTCGCCGGCTCCGACAACCGCGGGTATCCCGTATTCGCGGGCCACCAGGGAGGCGTGCGCGGCCAGGGTGCCGCCGTCGGTGACCACGGCGGCGGCCCGCGCGAACAGTGGTGTCCACGCCGGCGCGGTTGCCTTGGCGACGAGCACGTCACCGGCGGCGAACGCGGCGAAGTCGTCCGGGCCGTGCACGACGTGGACCGGTCCGGTGGCGCGTCCCGCGGACGCGGGGTGCCCGACGAGCGCGCCGTCGGGAACCGGGTTGGCGCCGCGGGCCTGTTGGACGGCGCGGTCGATGACATCGCCGATCAGCCGCGCCGGTCGGCCGAGGGTTAACGGCGCGGTCAGCCGACGCTGCCGCTGCCACCGCTCGCGTCGCTGGCCAGCCTCCACGATCTGGCTGCCCTCGCCGGCGAGTGCGGCGCTCAGCTCATCGCGGGTGCAGAAGTGGACGTCGTCCGGCGCTTCGATGGCGCCGATGTCGGCCAGGTGTTCGCCCAGGCGGCGCGCACAGGTCCGCAGCACGGGCCAGGCGAGGGTGAAGTCGCGGGCCTGCTCCTCGCGGATGACCGCGTACCGCTTGTTGACCTCTAGCAGCCGGTCGAACTGGGCCCGCAGCCGCGGCCGGTCGGCCAGCGCCTGTCGGCAGCGGCGCTCCGCGTCGATCCGCTGCTCGGCGAGCTCGCCCTGACGCTGGGCAACCACGTCGTCGGGGCCGCCGATGGCGGGGAGTTCGCCGGCGACCGGGTGATACCAGTCGACGCTTTGCACCGCATGCGCACCAGCCACCGGCGTGGCCAGGCCCCGCAGCAGCAGCTGGGTTCCACCATCGCGGTCGGGCAGCACGCTGCCGAGGTGCTGGCGGGTGAAGCGGGTCAGGCGGGCTTCCATCTTCCACGCCGACCCGCCGACAATGGCCAGGTACCACAGCCAGATCCCCGCTTCCGCGCCAAGCATGCCGACCAGCTCGCCGAGGCGTTGCGGGGTGGCCGTGTCCGCCTCGGCGGCCGCGCTGGCGACGAGCTGCCGGTAGCGGGGCGCCTGGTTGTCACGCCAGTGGCGGTCCAGATCGGACAGGACCGCTCGGTCGGCTGCGGCCGGGTCGCGACTGACCCGGATCAGCGCGTTGTACAAGATCTTCACCCTGCCGTGCCGGAGCACCCGGGCGAGGAGTTTCAGCGAAGGGATCGGGGTGGCGTTGTAGTACCAGCCGTTGACCAAGGCGTACCGGAACGGCACCCGCACCCCGACGGTGGCCTGCATGCCGTCCAGGTAGCCGTCCTCCAGCACTGGCAGCAACCAGGTGGCGAACAGTGGGGTGACCGCCTCGGGCAGCCATTCGCCGAGCCGGAAGTTGCGCATCCACAACCCCGGCCCGGGCGCCTTCCAAAACACCTGTTCCGGTACGGCGGTCATCGGCCGCGCCTGCAGCAGCCACAGCTTCCCGGCCCGATCGATGGCCCACTCGATGTCGTACGGGCCGTCGCCGTAATGGACGGCAGCCCGTCGGGCCAGCCGCGCCACCTCCCGTGCTTGAGTCCGCGTCAGCACGGCACCGTCCGGGCCGGCGCGGGTCGCCGCCGCTTCCCGGCCGGTGACCGTCCACTCCTCGCCGGCGGTCTCGCCGGACACCAGCGGCTCGCCCAGCCCGGCCACCGCCGTCACCACCGTCCGGGTCGGGTCACC
>NZ_DASYTH010000268.1:0-10310 GCF_036002505.1 Actinophytocola sp.
AGAAAGGCCCCCTTCATCGCACCCCGAGCGCTCAGGTAGCGGAGGTCTTGCGGTTCGCCGCCACCGAGATCGTGCCCCGGTTGGCCCGCACCACCGACGAGCTCGACAACCTGCTGCACGCCCTGGACGGCGGCTACGTCCCCGCCGGGCCGAGCGGATCGCCGCTGCGCGGGCTGGTCAACGTGCTGCCCACCGGCCGGAACTTCTACTCCGTCGACCCGAAGGCGATCCCCAGCCGCCTGGCCTGGGAGACCGGCCAGGCCATGGCCGACTCGCTGCTCGCCCGGTTCCGCGCGGACAACAGCGAGTGGCCGCGCTCGGTCGGCCTGTCTGTCTGGGGCACCTCCGCCATGCGCACCGCCGGCGACGACATCGCGGAGGTGTTCGCACTGCTGGGAGTGCGTCCGGTCTGGGACGAGGCGTCTCGCCGGGTCAGCGGGCTGGAGGTCATCCCGCTCGCCGAGCTCGGCCGGCCGCGGATCGACGTCACGGTCAGGATCAGCGGGTTCTTCCGGGACGCCTTCCCGCACGTGGTCTACCTGATCGACGACGCCGTCCGCACGGTCGCCGCGCTCGAAGAGTCCGAAGTGGACAACTATGTCCGTGCCCACGTCCACGCCGACCTGTCCACGCACGCCGACGAGCGCCGGGCGACGACCCGGGTGTTCGGGTCCAAGCCGGGCTCCTACGGCGCCGGGCTGCTGCCGCTGATCGACAGCCACAACTGGCGCGACGACACGGATCTGGCCGAGGTGTACGCGGTGTGGGGCGGGTATGCCTACGGCCGCGACCTGGACGGCGCCCCGGCCCGGCCGGACATGGAGGCGGCGTACCGGCGGATCGCCGTGGCCGCCAAGAACACCGACACCCGCGAGCACGACATCGCCGACTCGGACGACTACTTCCAGTACCACGGCGGCATGATCGCCACGGTGCGCGCGCTCACCGGCCGCGCGCCGGCCGCCTACATCGGCGACAGCACCCGGCCGGACGCGGTGCGCACCCGCTCGCTTGCCGAGGAGACCGCCCGGGTGTTCCGCTCGCGCGTGGTCAACCCCCGCTGGATCGCGGCCATGCGCCGGCACGGCTACAAGGGCGCGTTCGAGCTCGCCGCCACCGTGGACTACCTGTTCGGCTACGACGCGACCACCGGCGTGGTGGCCGACTGGATGTACGAGCGGCTCGCGCACACCTACCTGCTGGACGAGGAGAACCAGAAGTTCCTCAGCGAGTCCAACCCGTGGGCACTGCACGGCATCGCCGAGCGCCTGCTGGAGGCGGCCGAACGCCGGCTCTGGGCCGAACCCGACGAAGCCACCCTCAACGCGGTCCGCGCGCTGTACCTCAAGGCTGAGGGCGACATCGAGTCCGGGCCGCAATGAGCCTGCTGGTAGCCGGGACCACGTCGGATGCGGGCAAGAGCCTGGTCACCGCCGGCATCTGCCGGTGGCTTGTGCGGCAAGGGTTTCGGGTGGCGCCGTTCAAGGCGCAGAACATGTCGAACAACTCGATGGTGTGCCCGGACGGCGCGGAGATCGGCCGGGCGCAATGGCTTCAGGCGAAGGCGGCCGGGATCGTCCCCGAGGCCGCGATGAACCCGGTGCTGCTCAAGCCGGGCAGCGACCGCCGCAGCCACGTCGTGGTGCTCGGCCGTCCACACGGGACACTCGAGGCAGGGGAGTACACCACCGGCCGTGCGGGCCTCGCCGAGATCGCGTTCGACGCGTTCGACGAATTGTCGAAGCGCTTCGACATCGTGGTGTGCGAGGGCGCCGGCAGCCCCGCGGAGATCAACCTGCGGGCCGGCGACTACGTGAACATGGGTCTGGCGCGCCGGTTCGGCCTGCCGGTCGTGGTGGTCGGGGACATCGACCGCGGCGGCGTGCTCGCCGCCATGTACGGCACCTTGGCGCTGCTCGACGCCGAGGACCAGGCGCTCATCGCGGGCTGGATCGTGAACAAGTTCCGCGGTGACCTCGGCCTGCTCCGGCCCGGGCTCGACGAGTTGGCCCGGCGCACCCGGCGCCCGGTGCTCGGCGTGCTGCCCTGGCTGGACCGGGTGTGGATCGACTCCGAGGACGCCCTGGCCGCCGCGGGCTGGCGCGCCGAGACCGCGACCCTCAGCGGCCGGCCGCTGAGGGTCGCCGTCGCCCGCTTTCCCCGCGCCTCCAATGCAACCGACGTCGACGCGCTCGCCGCTGAGCCCGGTGTCGCGGTCACGCTGACCGCCGACCCCGACGTGCTGGCCGACGCCGACGTCGCGGTGCTGCCCGGCTCCCGCGCCACCGTCTCCGACCTGGCGTGGCTCCGCGAACGCGGGCTCGCCGACGCCGTCCTGGCCCGGGCCAGGGAAGGCCGCCCGGTGCTCGGCATCTGCGGTGGCTACCAGATGCTCGCCCGCACCATCGACGACGATGTGGAGTCCGGCGCGGGTCGCGTCCCTGGGCTCGGTCTGCTGCCCACGACCGTCACCTTTGAACAGGCGAAATCCCTCGGCACGTCAACGGGTCGCTGGCGCGACCATGAGGTGACGGCTTACCAGATCCACCACGGCCAATCCATAGTGGACGATGGAGTCGAACCGTTCCTCGACGGCTGCCGGGTCGGCCCGGTCTGGGGAACCACGTGGCACGGCGCCTTCGAAAACGACGCCTTCCGCCGCGCCTGGCTCACCGAGGCCGCTCAGCAGGCCGGACGGACCTGGTCCCCGGCTCCCGGCGCGCCAGGTTTCGAAGCGCTTCGACAGGACATGCTCGACCGCCTCGCCGACGCGATCACCGAGCACGTCGACACCGACGCCCTGCGCGCCCTGATCCACTAGCGTCGTCCCATGACCGTGACCTACGAGCGCATCGGCGCCGCGGCGGTGGTGACCATCGACCGCCCGGACCGGCGCAACGCCATCGACGGGCCGACCGCGGAGCGGCTCAACGCCGCCTACCGCAGGTTCGAGGACGAGGACGCCCGGGTCATGGTGCTCACCGGGGCCGGTGACGAGGCGTTCGTGGCCGGGGCGGACCTGAAGAACCTCGAATCGCTGGCCGGCCGGATTCACCTGCCCGAGGGGCCGCTGGGCATCACCCGGCTGACCGCCAGCAAGCCGACGATCGCCGCGGTCAACGGCTGGTGCGTGGCCGGCGGGTTGGAACTCGCGCTCTGGTGCGACCTCAGGGTCGCCGCCCGCTCCGCCCGGTTCGGCTGCCTGGAACGGCGCTGGGGCGTGCCGCTGCTGGACGGCGGAACCCAGCGCCTGCCGCGGATCGTCGGTCTCGGCCGCGCCCTCGACCTGATCCTCACCGGCCGGGTCGTCGACGCCGCCGAGGCGCACGCGATGGGCCTGGTCACCGAGGTCGTCGAGGACGGCGGCGCGCTCACCCGGGCGCAGGAGCTCGCCGAGCTGATCGCCGGCTTCCCGCAGGAGACCATGCTCGCCGACCGCCGCGCGGCGATCGAGGGCGGCGGCCTGGACCTGCAGGCCGGGCTGTGGCTCGAAGCCCGGCTCGGCGGCGCCACGGTGCTCGCCGGCCTCGCCGGCGCGCAGTGGTTCGCCGCCGGCGAGGGCAGGTCGGCCGCACCGGCCTGACCCGCGGGGACACCCTCGTCCGGCAGCCGAACGGGTGACAACCCTGCCGGCCGCCGCCTCCGCTCGCTAACGTAGGGATTCCCTTGCCACAGCAGCGTTTCCGGGAGGCCTCGCGATGAGATCGCGGCGCACGTTGTCCCTGCTCTTCGGCGTGTTCCTGCTCCTGTTCACCGCCGCCCCGATCGCCACCGCGGCCCCACCCTCACGCCTGGCCGAATGTTCCACCGAGCTCTTCCACGGCGACACCCGGCTCGGCCCGCAGAGCCTCCCCGTCCTCGGCCCGGTCGGCCACCAGCTGCACGGCTACCACCGCACCGGCCACGTCGCCGCGCCGCAGTTCCTGGCCACGTTCTACGACACCGCCGCGTCGAGCTGGCGCTTCCCGCCGCAGGACGGCTACGTGCTCGACCCCGACGGCAATCCCATCCGCTGGAACCAACTGCTGCGCATCGGCACCCGCATCGACCGCTACGGCAGCGAGTTCGGCTCCTTCCTCGCGCCGGAGGGTCTGCCCTACGCCAACCGCTCCATCCCGCCGCAGAACCTCGTCGGCAACCCCGCGGCCGGCTGCAACTACCGCGACTACCTGGTGACCCGCGACTTCACCGTGCGCGCCGGACCCATCGCGCCCTGGTTCCTCCAGCCCGGCCGCGGCCTGCAGTATCAGTTGGCCAGCGCCCTGATCCCCGGCGCACCCACCCCGATCAACGTCAAATGGTTGGTGGACAACGGTTATCTGGCCCGGCTGAACTAGCCCGCTGAACCAGCGCGGCCCCACCCAGCATCACCGCCGCACCGATCACCTGCACCACGCTCAACGACTGCCCGAGGAACGCCCACGCCACCGCGGTGGCCACCGCCGGCTCGGTCAGCCCCAGCACGCTGACCACAGTGGACGGCAGGTGCCGCATCGAGCTGATGCCCAGCAGGTAAGCCAACGACGTGCTCACCCCGACCAACGCAACCTCAGGGGACCGTGACGGCACCCAGCCACAATCCACCGAGGGTCCGCAGGGTTCATTGGTACGCAACCACAGCAGTTAATTTCGGAGAGGCGGAACAGTCGCCGCACCCGCGACCATGCCCCAGGTGACCAAGCCGAGCGGCGCCACGGTCCCCACCGCGCGCTCACCCAGCAGGAAGTACGACGCCGCCGCGAGACCGGTGCCGATCCCGAGCAGCAATCCGACCGCGTCCAGGGTGAGGCCCTGCCACACCCGCGCCAGCAGCGCCAGCCCACCCAGCGCCAGCACCGTCCCGGCCCAGGCTCGCGACGGCAGCATGGTGCCGCGCACGAACCGCACCCACAGCGCGACCAGCACCGGCGAGGTGAACTCCAGCAGCGTCGCGATCCCGACCGGAATCCTTGCCACCGTGGCGAAGTAGAGCAGCCCGTAGCCCACCACGAGCCGCCGGTCCGCCCGCCGGACCCGCAGCAGCTCCGGCCGGGCCACTCCGACCACCACCAGCAGGAGCAGCGCCGACAACCCGATCCGCGCCGCCGCCAGCTGCTCCGGTCGCACCCCGGTGTCCATGATGGACTTGGCCAGCGACCCGGCGGTGCCGGCGCAGCACGACGCCAGCACGACGAGGACGGTGCCCCGGGTCGCCGATCTCGTTACCGGTGCGACAAGTTGAGCGGTCACGCGGCCGAGTCTGACCGACCACCCCGACAGGCCCGGACCGTCGTGAGCGAGCTTGCGAGCGAACCATCAGGCACTGCTCAGGGAGCGGGACGCCAGGGGCTGACCGCGTCCGTCGGCCGGGTCGGGTCGTGGAACCGCGGCTTGTCGAGCTCCCCCTGGCGCAGCGGCACCAGCCCGTCGGTGATCGCCTGCATGATCCGCTTGTGCGCGCGCATCGCGTCGCCGGGCCGGCCCGCGGAGAGGTCCGACAGGTCCACCGGCCCGCCGATGTGCACCCGGAACGTGGGCCGGTTCACCAGCGCCCGGCCGAACGAGGTGACCAGCGGCTTGAAGTCGGCGGGCTTCGTCACCGTCTCCGTGCCCCAGTACACCGCCTCGTGCGCACCCCACTGGCTGATCGTCACCACCGGCACGTTGCCGGCCAGCGCCATCCGGGCCACCCCGGTCTTGCCACGCTCCGGCCACAGCCCGGGGTCGTGGCTGACCCGCCCCTCCGGGTACACCAGCAGCGGGATCCGCGCGGCCCGCAGCCGCTCCACCGCCCGCTCGAACGCCTCGATCACGTTGCTCTTGCCGCGGTCCACCCGGACGTGCCCGGCGCGGCGCAGGAAGAACCCGATCACCGGGGCGTCCAGCAGGCCGGCGGTGAGCATGAACCGCAGCGGCACCCCGAGCTTGGCGCTCACCGCGACCAGCACGAACGGGTCGAACATGCCGATGTGGTTGGCGGCCACCAGCACCGAGCGGCCGCGCAGCTCGTCCGGGAACCGCCCGGTGATCTCGAGCTTGCCGACCATCCGGACGAACCCGCGGTCCACCGCGGCGAGCACCCGCCAGTCCGGTGGGAACGACGTGGCCGTGCCGTTACGGCGTGTCGACTCGGTGAGCCGGCGAGACAGCGCAACCATGGTCGGGAGCATGGCATGCCCCAGGTCGTGCCGGGAGGTCCGGGCCGGTGTTGCTGTCGTGACCGGAGTGACTGGGGTGACGGGAAGGCACTACCGTGAAGAGCATGGCGTCCAGGACCACGAGCACGGGCAGGGCCCGAACCGGCACGGGTAAACGCCCGGCGGCGTCGCGGTCCCGGTCCCGGAAGCCCCCGGCGCGGCGTCCCCGGCGTGGTCCCGGCCCGTTCGCCCGTGCGTTGCGTGGCGTGTGGAACCTGCTGGCCAGGGGAGTCGGCGGGCTGGCCAGGGCGGTCGGCCGGGCCCGGGACATCGAGCCCGGCGTGCGCCGCGACGGGGTGGCGTTCGCGCTCATCGCGGTGGGTGTGGTGGCCGCCGCCGGAATGTGGTGGGGCACCGGTGGCCGGGCCAGCGCCTGGCTGGAAACCGGTGTGCGCTCGGTGATCGGCGCCGGGGCGATCGCGCTTCCGTTGGTGCTGCTGGTGATCGGCGTGGCGCTGATGCGCTCCGACCCCCAGCCGGAGAAACGTCCACGGCTGATCGCCGGCGCGCTGCTGTTCACCCTGGCCCTGCTCGGCATTCTGCACATCTTCAGCGACCTGCCGGACGACAACACGCACCGGATGTACGCCGGCGGCGCGCTCGGCTACGTCTCCGGCGGGCTGCTGGCGAAGGGTGTGTCGTCCTGGGTCGCGCTCCCGGTGCTGGCGCTGGCGCTGGGGTTCAGCGTGCTGGTGTTCACCGGCACCCGGCTCAAGGACATCCCCGCCCGGCTGCGCGAGCTGGGCATGGACCCGGACGACGCCGAGTACCCGCCGGAGGAGGAGGCGGTCAAGGAGGAGCCGGCCGAGGAGCCCAAGCCGCGCCGCCCGTCCCGGCGCCGGCAGGCGTCCATGGCCGAGCCGGACCAGCCGCCGCTCCCGCTCGAGGAGGAGCCCGCCCCGGCCAAGCCGGCGCGCCCGCCGGTCCAGGTCAAGGAGCACGCGCCGGTCAAGGAGACGCCGAGCAAGATCACCGTCACCCGGGTCGTCGACGGCGACTACAAGCTGCCCGACCCGGCGCTGCTCGGCACCGGGGCCGCGCCGAAGGCCCGCAGCCGGGCCAACGACCTGATGATCGAGGCGATCAGCGGGGTGCTCGACCAGTTCGACATCGACGCGCAGGTCACCGGCTTCACCCGGGGCCCGACGGTGACCCGGTACGAGGTGGAGCTGGGCCTGGGCGTCAAGGTGGAGAAGATCACCGCGCTGACCAAGAACATCGCCTACGCGGTCGCCACCGACAACGTGCGCCTGCTGGCGCCGATCCCCGGGAAGTCCGCGGTCGGCATCGAGGTGCCCAACAGCGACCGCGAGATGGTGCGCCTCGGCGACGTGCTGCGCTCCAAGACCGCGGTCGACGACCACCACCCGATGGTGATCGGCCTGGGCAAGGACATCGAGGGCCACATGGTCACCGCGAACCTGGCCAAGATGCCGCACCTGCTCTGCGCCGGCTCGACCGGCTCCGGCAAGTCGTCGTTCGTCAACTCCATGCTGGTATCCCTGCTCGCCCGAGCCACCCCGGACGAGGTCCGGATGATCCTCATCGACCCCAAGATGGTGGAGCTCACCCCGTACGAGGGCATCCCGCACCTGATCACCCCCATCATCACCCAGCCCAAGAAGGCCGCCGCCGCGCTCTCCTGGTTGGTCGAGGAAATGGAGCAGCGCTACCAGGACATGCAGGCCAACCGCGTCCGCCACATCGACGACTTCAACAAGAAGGTGAAGTCGGGCGACATCACCGCCCCGCCCGGCTCCGAACGCGAGTACCGGCCCTATCCCTACATCCTCGCCATCGTCGACGAGCTCGCCGACCTGATGATGACCGCCCCCCGGGACGTCGAGGACGCCGTGGTCCGGATCACCCAGAAGGCCCGCGCCGCCGGCATCCACCTGGTCCTGGCCACCCAGCGCCCCTCCGTCGACGTCGTCACCGGCCTCATCAAAACGAATGTCCCCTCCCGCCTGGCCTTCGCCACCTCTTCGTTGATCGACTCCCGCGTCATCCTCGACCAACCCGGCGCCGAAAAGCTGATCGGCATGGGCGACGGCCTCTACCTCCCCATGGGCGCCTCCAAACCCGTCCGCATCCAAGGCGCCTTCATCACGGATGAAGAGATCGCCGCCATCGTCACCTTCGTCAAGGACCAGGCCCAACCCGACTACACCGACGGCGTCACCGCCGCCAAACCTGGCGAAGCCAAGGAAATCGACCCCGACGTCGGTGACGACCTCGACGTCCTCCTCCAAGCCGCCGAACTCATCATCTCCAGCCAGTTCGGCTCCACCTCCATGCTCCAACGCAAACTCCGCGTCGGCTTCGCCAAAGCCGGCCGCCTCATGGACCTCCTGGAAACCCGCGGCGTAGTCGGCCCCTCAGAGGGTTCGAAAGCCCGCGAAGTCCTCATCAAACCCGACGAACTAGACGCCACCCTCATGATCATCCGCGGCGGACCTGTCCCTGATTAGCGCGTGTCCCGCCCTCACGTAGCCGTGTCCCGCCTTCGCGTAGTCGTGTCCCGCTTTCGCGTAGCCATGTCCCGGTTTCGCGTAGCCGGGGTTTTCCACAAGCCGACCACTTGTCCACAGCCAATGCTCAATCGCGTCCAGGATCGGGGCGCACATCGCATCCTGGATGTATGAATGAACCGCTTCACGGCGCCCAACTCCGCCGCGACCTCGTAGCCCGGTTCGGTGAGCACGCGGTGCGAGTTGCGCTGCGCGACGGCCTGCTTGATCAGCCGTGGCGTGGTGTCTTCGTGCCAAGAGACCGAGCCACTCGACTGGAGACGCGGGCAGCCGCGGCACTGCTTGCCGTCCGTGGGCAGGCAGTCCTATCCGGACGGACCGCAGCCGCGCTGCACGGCTGCACCGCCGCGGAGGGCGACAGCGACATCCATGTGACCGTCCCCTACGAGTGCCGAGCAGACAGGCGACCGGGTCTCATGGTGCACCATGACCGCTTTGTCGAAGCCGACATCACGACACGGATGGGCATGCCGGTCCTGGTTCTGGATCTCGTCATCGCCGATCTGCTGTGTACCGAGCCACGCCGGCTGGCCTTCGCCTGCGCCGATCAGGCACTTGCGGCGTTGCCGGCAAATCAACGGGGAACATTTCGCGCCGAGGTGGACGACAGGTTGATCACTCGCGATGACCGGCGCGGGACCCGCCGCGCCGAGGTGTTGCTCGCTCTTGCCACCGGGCTCGCCGAATCGCCTCCCGAAAGCTGGATGCGCTTGCTGGTTGCGGATGCCGGATTCCCGCTCCCAGAGCCGCAGTTCGAGGTCCGTGACCTGGAGGGGCGGTTGGTCTATCGGCTCGACATGGCGTGGCCGGAGTTCCGGGTCGCGCTCGAGTACGACGGCTACGAGGCGCACGAGGGTAGGGCCGAGGCCGACGCGGATCGGGACAGGCGCCTTGGAGCGCGAGGATGGACCGTGGTTCGGGCGACCGCACAGGATCTGCGCAAGCCTGATCGCGTGCTGGGCGAATTGCGGAGGGTTCTCGCGGCCCGTGGGCGCGCGGCATGACTACGCGACGCCGTGACATGGCTACATGAAAGCGGGACACGACTACGCGAAGCCGGGACACGACTACGCGAAGCCGGGACACGCGGGTTAGAGCTCGAGGAGCATGCGGGTGTTGCCGAGGGTGTTCGGTTTGACGTACGGGAGGTCGAGGAACTCGGCGACGCCTTCGTCGAAGGAGCGGCGGATTTCTTCGTAGACGAAGGGGGAGATCGGGGTGCCGGCGATCTCGACGAAACCGTGGGCGGCGAAGAACGCGGTTTCGAAGGTGAGCACGAACAGGCGGGACAGGCCGAGGTCCTTGGCGGCGGTGATCAGTTGCGAGACCAGCAGGTGGCCGATGCCGCGGCCGGTCAGGTCGGGGGCGACGGCGATGGTGCGCAGCTCGGCGATGTCCTCCCAGAGGACGTGCAGCGCGCCGCAGCCGACGATCTCGCCAGAAAGCTCGGCCACCCAGAACTCCTGGACGTCTTCGTACAGCGTGACCAGCTGTTTCACCAGCAGCACCCGGCCGGCGTAGGCGTCCACGAGGGCCTTCATCGCCCGCACGTCGGTCGTGCGGGCACGCCGCACGACCACCCTTGAACTGTCGGTCTCCATTG
>NZ_DASYTH010000269.1:0-15633 GCF_036002505.1 Actinophytocola sp.
GCGGCGGCGAGCCTCGTGGTCGTGGCGAACCGCATCGCGCTACAGCCCGATGTCCATGTGCCGCAAGGTGCCGTACAGACCCATGACGGCCAGCGCCAGCGGGAGCACCACCGCGATGCAGATCGCCTCGATGATCTCCACGGTGCGCCGCAGGGGCGGGGAGAACCGCTGCTCCGGGAAGATCACACCGAGCACCAGCGATGCGGCGCCGACCAGCACCAGCGTGCCGAACACCCACAGCAGCCGCTCGCCCGCCTCGGCGCCGACCAGCCAGCCGGTCACGATGCCGGCGGTGGCCAGCATGCCGGAGGCCAGCAGCGCGACCGCCTGGCTGCCGTTGGCGTACGTGCGAGCCCGCAGCAGCAGCACCAGCGTGGCCACGACGGCCAGGGTGACGCCCCAGACGTTGTTCGCGCTCGCCGTGATGACCGCGCCGACGGCCGTGGTCACGCCGCAGCCGACGATCATTCCGGTCAGGTACTCGTGCGCCAGCCCGGCCCGCTTCTCGATCGAGCGGTAGTCCGGGAAACCCGAGTCCTCCTTGAGGTCCTCGGCGCTGCCCGGCACGTTCGGCAGTGGCAGCCGGGCGAGCTGGATCGTCAGGCGGGGCAGCAAGGACAACCCTGCCAGCGCGACGGACACGGTGCCCGCGGCGATGCCCGGCGCGGGGTGCGCCACCAGCGTCGCCACGGTGAACGCGACGACCCCGAGCGCGGCGGCGGTGCCGGCGGCGACGAACGTGGTGATCCCGGCGCCGATCAGCATGATCGACGCGGCGGCCACGATCAGCACCAGCGCGCAGGCCAGCAGCAGGCTCGCCCGCCCGGTCGCGCCGGGCACGATGTAGAGGCCCGCGACGAACGCCATCGGCAGCCCGCCGGCCGCGGCGATCAGCACCCCGGCCGTTTCCGCCTGGTACGCCCGGGCGATCACGGTGCCGAGCGCCACCGCGACCACAGCGCCGGCCCCGGCCGCCACCGCCGCACCGATCCGGCCGCCGGCCCCCATCGGCCCGGCCAGCAGCACCGTCACCGAGGCGAGGATCAGCGCGATCGCGCCGCCGATGTAGCCGATCCGGTTGGCGGTCTGCTTTGTCCATGGCCGGTAGCTGTCCGGCGAGGACTCCGCGATGGCGTCCACCACGTCGTCGAACATCGGCGGCGGCGGGTTCTCCGAGCGCCGGCGCAACTGCAGCATCTCGCCGTCCACCACGGACATCGAGGCCAGCGTCCGGCTGGGGTCCAGCGCGTTCTCGCCGAGCTTGGCCAGGCACCAGCCGCCGTGCCGGGCGCCGCCGTCCGGGGTGGCCTCCTTGGCCATCTCCAGCAGCATCGGCAGCAGGTCGGCCACCGCGACGTCGGCCGGCAGCGCCACGTCGATGCGCGTTCTCGGGGCCACCACCGTCACCCGGCTGAACACCGTCGTACCGGTTGCCACCGTGCCGCCCCCTATCCGTTCGTCCTCGTGCGTAGTTCGCCGCCACGGGCTTTTCGGTTGCCCATCCGGGCACGCCGCGGCGCCCCTAGTATGGCCTTGCCGGTAACTGCCCGTGCGCCGGTTCCGGCAAGTCGTAGCCAACTCGAATGAGGGGTCCCATTCGGTGAGCGAGCGTCAGCACGAGCCGCGTGCCTGCCAACCGCGCCCAAGGGGAACGGGACGCGACCCAGCCACTGGCACCTGGCCAACCGGGCGACCCTCACCCAACGCCACCACATGGGTAAATTCCGGAGAGGCGGACCAGTGAGCACGCTGCAGTTCAAGCGGTCGCCGCGGCTGTCCGCCCCGCGTCAGCCGGGTGGTGAGGTCCACCTCGAGCCACCGCCCGAGGTGCCCCGGGTCATCCCCGGCAACATCGTGCTGAAGATGCTGCCCGCGGTCATGATCGTGGCCACCATCGGGATGATGGCCTTCATGTTCGTCGCGTTCAAGAACAACCCGACGTCCTTGATCTTCGGCGGCATGATGATGATGTCGATGGTCGGCATGATGGCCGGCGGGGGCGGGCGCGGCGGCGGCCAGAAGAAGGCCGAGATGAACGAGGACCGCAAGGACTACCTGCGCTACCTCGGCCAGATGCGGGACCGCGCCCGGGAGGCCTCGCTCGACCAGCGGGCGGCGCTGGAGTGGGTGCACCCCGACCCGCAGGCGCTGTGGTCCATCGCCACCAGCCGCCGGATGTGGGAGCGCCGCCAGTCCGACCCGGACTTCTGCCACCTGCGGGCCGGTCGCGGCTCCCAGCGCCTGGCCACCCGGCTGGTGCCGCCGCAGACCGGCCCGGTCGACGAGCTGGAGCCGATCGCGACGCTGGCCCTGCGGCGGTTCGTCCGGGCCCACTCGATCGTCCCGGAGCTGCCGATCCAGATCGCCATCCGTGGCTTCGCGGCGGTGGGCCTGTCCGGCGACCGGGACCTGACCCGGGGCCTGACCCGGGCGCTCATCGCCCAGTTGGTCACCTTCCACACCCCGGACGACGTGCTGGTCGCCGTGGTCACCGCGGGGCGGGCCAAGGAGGAGTGGGAGTGGGCCAAGTGGCTGCCGCACGTGCAGCATCCGTCTCATGTGGACGGTATCGGCCAGCTCCGGATGATGGCCGGGTCGCTGGCGCAGGTGGAGGAGTGGCTCGACGAGCAGCTGCGCGACCGGCAGCGGTTCACCCGCAACGCGCCGCCGCAGGCCGACCAGCCGCACGTCCTGATCGTCATCGACGACGGCGAGGTCACCCGCGAGGAGCAGATCATCCTGGAGGAGGGCCTGGTCGGCGTCACGCTGCTGGACCTCTCCGAGTGCCTGGGCACCCTCACCGCCCGCCGCGGCCTGCGCCTGGTGGTGGAGGAGGACCGGCTCGGCGCGCGCAGCGCGAGCGGCGTGGAGTGGTTCGCCCACCCCGACCGGCTCTCCGTCGCCGAGGCGGAAGCGTTGGCGCGCAAGCTTTCCCCGTGGCGGTTGGGCGCCGCTGCCGCGGACATGGGGGACGATGAGCCGCTGCTGTCCAACCCGACGCTGCTCGAGCTGCTCAACATCCCCGGCGACCCGATGACCTTCGACGTGCAGCAGGCCTGGCGGCCGCGCCCGATCCGGGACCGCTACCGGGTCCCGTTCGGGGTGGGCGAGCACGGCCAGCTGGTGGAGCTGGACATCAAGGAAGCCGCGATGGAGGGCATGGGCCCGCACGGCCTGTGCATCGGCGCCACCGGGTCCGGCAAGTCGGAGTTCCTGCGCACGCTGGTGCTCGGCATGCTCGCCACGCACTCCAGCTCGACGCTGAACTTCGTGCTGGTCGACTTCAAGGGTGGCGCGACGTTCCTGGGGCTGGACTCGGCGCCGCACGTCGCCGCGGTCATCACCAACCTGCAGGACCAGCTGATCCTGGTCGACCGCATGAAGGACGCGCTGGCCGGCGAGATGAACCGGCGGCAGGAGGCGCTGAAGAGCGGCGGCAACTTCAAGAACGTCTGGGAGTACGAGAAGGCCAGGGAGAACGGCGCGGATCTCGACCCGCTGCCGGCGTTGTTCATCGTGGTCGACGAGTTCTCCGAGCTGCTGAGCGCCAAGCCGGACTTCATCGACCTGTTCGTCGCGATCGGACGGTTGGGCCGGTCCCTGCAGATGCACATGTTGCTTGCCTCGCAACGTCTCGAGGAGGGCAAGCTGCGTGGCCTCGACTCGCACCTGTCCTACCGGATCGGCCTGAAGACGTTCTCCGCGGCCGAGTCCCGCGCCGCCATCGGGGTGCCGGACGCGTTCGAGCTGCCGTCCATACCCGGCTCCGGCTACCTGAAGTTCGACACCTCGACCATGCACCGGTTCAAGGCCGCCTACGTGTCCGGCCCGTACCGCCCGGCCGGCATCCAGTCCGCCGGTCCGGCCGCCCCGGTCAGCGGCGACCGGCGGGCGAAGCTGTTCGTGCCGGACTACGTGGAGATCCCCAAGGAGCCGGAGAAGCCGCGGGAGGCGCCGCGGGAGGCGCCCAAGCCGGACAGCCCGACCGAGCCGAGCGAGCTGGACGTGATCGTCAGCCGGCTGCTCGGCCAGGGCCCGCCCGCGCACGAGGTGTGGCTGCCGCCGCTGGAGACCCCGAACTCGCTGGACACGCTGCTGCCGCCGCTGCAACCCACCGAGGACCGCGGCCTGTCCCCGGTCGGGTTCTTCGGTAACGGCCGGCTGCAGCCGCCGCTCGGCCTGATCGACAAGCCCTACGAGCAGCGCCGCGACCTGCTGTGGGCGGACTTCTCCGGCGCCGCGGGACACGCCGCGGTGGCCGGCGGCCCGCAGTCCGGCAAGTCCATGCTGCTCCGGACGCTGATCATGTCGATGTCGCTCACGCACACCGCCGAGGAGACCCAGTTCTACGTCGTCGACCTGGGCGGCGGCACGATGGGCACGCTCAACGGCCTGCCGCACGTGGGCGGGGTGGCCGGCCGGCTCGAGCCGGACAAGGTGCGCCGGATGGTGGCCGAGGTGTCCAGCCTGGTGACCACCCGGGAGCAGATCTTCCGCGACCGGCAGATCGACTCGATGACCGACTTCCGCAACCGCAAGCGGCGCGGCGAGCTCACGGAGGACCCGTTCGGCGACGTCTTCCTGATCGTCGACGGCTGGCTCAACTTCCGCCAGGAGTTCGAGTCCATCGAGATGCAGGTGGTCAACCTGGCCGCGCAGGGCCTGTCCTACGGCGTGCACGTGATCGTCTCGGCGAACCGCTGGGCGGAGATCCGGCCGGCGCTCAAGGACCTGCTCGGCACCCGGTTCGAGCTGCGCCTCGGTGACCCCAGCGAGTCCGAGGTGGACCGCCGGACCGCGGTGAACGTGCCCGAGGGCTACCCCGGCCGCGGGCTGTCCCGGGACAAGTTGCACTTCCTGGTCGGCCTGCCCCGGGTGGACGGGTCGTCGAGCACCGAGGACGTGGCCACCGGCGTGCAGGACGCGGTGGCCAAGATCCGTGCGGCCTGGCGCGGCCGGCACGCGCCGCAGGTGCGGCTGCTGCCCGAGGTGCTGCCCTATGCCGACCTGCTCTCGCTGGACGGCCGGCGCGGCGAGTCCCGGATGGTGCCGATCGGCGTCAACGAGGACGCGCTCGCCCCGGTCTTCCTCGACTTCGACGCCGAGCCGCACTTCGTGGCGTTCATGGACGGCGAGTCGGGCAAGACGAACCTGCTGCGCACGATCGTGCGGGGCATCACCGAGCGGTACACGGCCAAGGAGGCCGTGATCATCCTGGTCGACTACCGGCGGACCATGCTGGGCTTCGTCGAGACCGAGCACCTGCTCGGCTACGCGGTGTCCTCCAACCAGCTCACCGGCATGATCAACGACGTGAAGAACTCGATGACCAAGCGGCTGCCCGGCCCGGACGTCACCCAGGAGCAACTGCGCAACCGCTCCTGGTGGAAGGGCCCCGAGCTGTTCGTGATCGTCGACGACTACGACCTGGTCGCCACCCAGGCGGGCAACCCGCTGCAGCCCATCTCGGAGTTCCTGGCCCAGGCCAAGGACGTCGGGCTGCACGTGATCGTCGCCCGGCGCACCGGTGGCGCCTCCCGGGCCACCTACGACCCGATCATCGGCAAGCTCAAGGAGATCGCCAGCCCCGGCCTGGTCGGCAGCGGCAGCAAGGACGAGGGCGCCCTGCTCGGCACCGTCAAGCCCACGGCTCTGCCACCCGGCCGCGGCACCCTGGTCAGCCGCAAGGTCGGCCAGCAGCTGATGCATGTGGCTTGGTTGCAAACAGAGTGATCCGGGTCGCCGTCGACTTCGGCACGTCGAGCACGTGTGTGGCCGTGTCCGTGCACGGCCGGGAGGCTCAGGTCGTCGCCGTGGACGGGAACCCGCTGATGTCCTCGGCGGTGTACGCGGGGACCGACGGGACGCTGTTCGTCGGGCAGGAGGCGGACCGGCAGGCGGCCATCGACCCGTCCCGGTACGAGCCGCATCCCAAGCGCCGCATCGACGAGACGGAGCTGCTGCTGGGCAACACGGTGATCGGCGTGCGCGAGGCGATCCGGGTCGTGCTGTCCCGGGCCGTGGCCGAGGCCCGGCGGCTCGCCGGCGGTGCGGCCGTGGACCAGCTGGTGCTCACCCATCCCGCGGACTGGGGTGGTGTCCGCACCCGGGTGCTGCGCCAGGCGGCGAACGGCCTGGCCACGCGGATCGTGCTGATCCCCGAACCGGTCGCGGCGGCGGTGTTCCACACGGCGAGCTTTCCGCAGGGCGGGACCGCTGCCGGCGTGCTGGCGGTGCTGGACATCGGCGGCGGGACCGTGGACGTGAGCGTGGTCCGCCGCGAGCCCCGCACGGACCCCCGGCTGCCCGGATTCCAGGTGCTCGCCACCCGCGGCGACCCGAGCTTCGGCGGCGCGGACATCGACCAGCTGCTGCTCGAACACGTCGGCTCGCTGGTCTCGAGCACCGACCCGGACGCCTGGCGCGCCCTCATCGAGGGCCGCGAGCTGCCCGACCGCCGCCGGCGCCGGGTCATCCACCAGGACGTCCGCGGCGCCAAGGAGACGCTTTCCCGGCATACCTACACCGACGTGCCGCTGCCGCCGCCGTTCCCGGACGCCCACGTCACCCGCGCCGACCTGGAAGGCCTGATCGCCCCCCGGCTGGGCCGCGCCGCGGAGCTCACCGAGGCCACCATCCGCGCCGCCGGCCTCGCTCCGGCGCAGCTCGCCGGGATCTTCCTGGTCGGCGGTTCCAGCCGGATCCCCCTGGTGGCCCGCCTGGTGCACCAGCGCTGCGGGGTCGTCCCCACCACGCTCGACCAGCCCGAGACGGTCGTGGCCCGGGGCGCGCTGCGGGCCGCCAGCCCCGAGCCGGACCACACCGGCGTGGTCCCGGCCGGCACCGTCTCCCTCGCCGACCGGCCACCCGCTGGACCACACCCGATGACCGCGCCCGCCGGCGGCGCACCGCCCGGAACGCCGGCCCGCGGTCAGCCCGCGCTCGGACCCGTTCCGCCCGCGCCGCCGTCCCACCCGCGCGCCGCCTCCCGGGGCCGCCGGATCACCTGGATCGCCGCGGGCACGGCCGTCGCCGCCGGCCTCGGGATCGTCCTGATCCTGGTGCTGGGCGGCGGAAACTCACCCGGCACGGAGCCGGCACCGCCGACCCGGATGATCGCCCAGTACGAGTACCAGTTCGCCCTGCCCTCCGGCTGGACCCAGACCGGCGGTGAGCCCGACAAGCTCCAGACCGAGGTCAAGCCGTCCGGTGCCGAGCAGGGCGCGGACCGCATCCTGGTCGAGCAGACCCGGCTCTCCTTCGACAGCGACACGGACCGCCCGCGCGCCGTCGACAAGCTCCGCGCCGACTTCACCGCCGCCGGCGCCGACTTCTCCGACTTCAGCGACAGCGTCTCGTACGCCGGCCGCACGCTCATCCACTACCGGCAGACCCACCCCAACACCACGGTCGACTGGTACGTCCTGTTCAGGTCGCACACCCAGGTCAGCGTCGGCTGCCAGTACACCGCACCGGCGCGGGGAACCGTCCAGCCCGCGTGCGAGACGGTCGTGCGCACCATGACCATCACCAGGTGATCCGGGCGGATTCACCCGAAGGAGTGAGCAGGTCGAGATATTTCGCAACAGCGAATCGGGCCGGGCGGAGCCGGTCCGGCCGGCACGTCCAGTTGCCACTCGGCTCGGTCTGATCGAGACGAAATCCCAGCTAGCCGCCGCTATTTTCGGCGATTCGCCAAAGGGAATCATGCGCATTAGCACATGTCTGGAACGGCGAAGTTCACCGGATGTTCAGGTGGGCGGGCTGGTCGTGCGTTCACGCTCGCAACGACATGCGGTCAACCGGGCGCACCGCGGAACCGGACCTGGCAGGGTGTCGTCGTACCGGCCGTACGAACTCCGATGACGTACGGACCACCGAGACCCTGAACGAAGGGGGTTCACCCAAATGGCAATGTTCCAGGCTGGAGCAGCTGAGCTCATGCGGGCCGGCCAGGAGATGGTCGACACCAAGCAGCAGCTCATGAACCAGGGCCAGCAGCTGGCGTCGGCCGTCGAGGCGGTCAACTGGAAGGGCACCGCTCAGGTCGCCTTCAACAACCTGATGACCAAGTTCGCGCAGGACCTGCAGCAGATGAACGAGAGCCTCAACAACATCGCCGACCAGGTGACGGCCTCCTCGAAGGCCTACGAGGCGCAGAACGCGCAGGCCCAGCAGGACATCACCGGCATCATGTCCGCCCTCGACGGCTGATCGTCGCTCAACAAACCATTCTCGACATTCACATTCAGACTTCGAATAACGACTGAGAGGGAAAAATGGACGGCGACCTGATGCTGTATGACTTCGGCAGCTTGGACGAGCTGGCGGGGTCCATCGACGGCCGTGTCAACGGGATGCAGACCCTCATCGACGATCTGCGGACCAAGGTGAACAACCTGGCGGCGGAGTACCAGGGTGGCGCGAGCGAGGCCTTCCGGCAGACCAAGACCAAGTTCGAGACCGCGGCCGCCGACCTGATCCAGGTGCTGGCCAAGATCTCCATCGCGGTCAAGAAGACCCGCGAGGACGCGCACCACACCGAGCAGCAGAACACGGCCCGCTGGTGAGCTAGCTCCCCAAGACAAAGGAGCCCCGGGAGAACCCTCCCGGGGCCTTTGTTTGCCCGCGAGTTCGACGCTCCGGCAACCGAGTTCGACGCTCGGGCAAGTGAGTTCGACGTTCCGGGCCGGTGTGCCAGGCTGGGCGCATGGAACAGGTGGCCGTGGTGACCGGAGCCGGCTCGGGAATCGGGCGGGTGGTCGCGCGGGAGTTGCTGGACGCCGGCTACCGGGTGGTGCTGGCCGGGCGGCACGAGGAGACGCTCCGCGAGACCGCAAGGTCCCACGGGGACGCTCACGTCGTGCCCGCCGACGTCGCCGACCCGGCGTCGGTGGCGGCGCTCTTCGCCGAGGTGCGCCGCGCGTTCGGGCGGATCGACCTGCTGTTCAACAACGCCGGGATCAACGTGCCGGGCACTGTCGCCGACCTGTCCCTCGAGGACTGGCAACGTGTCGTGGACACCAACCTGACCGGGTCCTTCCTGTGCGCCGCCGAGGCGTTCCGGCTGATGCGCGACCAGGACCCGCGGGGCGGGCGGATCATCAACAACGGCTCGATCTCGGCGGTCAGCCCGCGCCCGGCGAGCCCGGCCTACACCGCGACCAAGCACGCGATCACCGGACTGACGAAGTCGATCTCCCTGGACGGCCGCCCGTTCGACATCGCCTGCGGCCAGATCGACATCGGCAACGCGGCCACCGCCTTGGCCGCAAAGTTCGCCGAGGGCGTCCCGCAGGCCAACGGCACCATCGCCGCCGAGCCGGTCTTCGACCCGGTCCACGTGGCCCACGCGGTGCGCTTCATGGCCACCCTGCCGCTGGACACCAACGTGCAGTTCCTCACGATCACGGCCACCACCATGCCGTTCATCGGCCGCGGCTAGGGGACCCGCTTTGACCCTCCCGGGAAGCGGCAGGTATCTTCTGACGTTGTTGTGCGGCGCGGAGCGCGAACGCTCGGTGAGGCACGCACAGAACCCAGAGACTTGACGACGAGGTAGACCCGTGCGCACGTACAGCCCGAAGCCCGGCGAGGTGGACCGCGTCTGGCATGTCATCGATGCCGAGGACGTGGTGCTCGGCCGGCTCGCCACGCAGGTCGCGACGTTGCTGCGCGGCAAGCACAAGCCCACGTTCGCCCCGCACGTGGACACCGGCGACTTCGTCATCATCGTCAACGCCGGCAAGGTGGCGCTGACCGGCAACAAGCGCGACCAGAAGTTCGCCTACCGGCACAGCGGCTACCCCGGCGGCCTGCGCAAGCGCTCGTTCGGCGAGCTGCTCGACACCCGCCCCGACCGGCTGCTGGAGAAGGTCGTCAAGGGCATGCTGCCGAAGAACAAGCTCGGCCGCGCCCAGGGCAAGAAGCTCAAGGTCTACGCCGGCCCGGACCACCCGCATGCCGCCCAGCAGCCCAAGCCGTTCGAGATCGCGAAGGTCGAGAAGCAGTGAGTGAAGAGTTTGTGACCCTGCCCGAGCTGGACGAGGCGCCGGCTGCCCCGAAGCCCCCCCGGGTGACCGCGGAGACCGCGCAAACCGTGGGCCGGCGCAAGGAGGCCGTGGTCCGGGTTCGGATCACGCCCGGCACCGGCCAGTTCAAGCTGAACGGCAAGACGCTCGAGGAGTACTTCCCGAACAAGGTGCACCAGCAGCTCATCCGCGAGCCGCTGGTGATCCTGGACAAGCCGGAGGCGTACGACATCCGGGCCAACCTCAAGGGTGGCGGCATCACCGGGCAGGCCGGTGCGCTGCGCCTGGCGATCGCCCGGGCGCTGATCCAGCTGGACAGCGACGACCGGCCGGCGCTCAAGAAGGCCGGCTTCCTCACCCGCGACCCCCGGGTCAAGGAGCGCAAGAAGTACGGCCTGAAGAAGGCCCGCAAGGCGCCCCAGTACAGCAAGCGCTGAGTCGGTAGCCGGTAACGCCGCGTTCGGTGCGTCAGATGCACCGTGCGCGGCGTAACTGCATTCCCTTCGCCTGGAGGTAGCACCGACCATGGCCCGCCTTTTCGGCACCGACGGTGTTCGCGGTCTCGCCAACGGTGACCTTACGCCCGAGCTGGCCCTGTCCGTGTCCGCGAGCGCCGCCCGGGTGCTCGCCGCGCACGACAGCTCGCACCGGCCGGTCGCGGTGGTCGGCCGGGACCCCCGGGTCAGCGGCGAGATGCTGCAGGCCGCCGTGTGCGCCGGGCTGACCTCGGCCGGCGCCGACGTCATGCAGGTCGGGGTGCTGCCCACGCCAGCCATCGCGTACCTCGTCGGCGAGCTCGACGCCGACCTCGGCGTGATGATCTCCGCCTCGCACAACCCCATGCCGGACAACGGGATCAAGCTCTTCGCGGCCGGCGGGCACAAGCTGCCGGACAGTGTTGAAGACGAGATCGAGGCCGACGTGGTGGGGATCGACGCCGCGACGAGGGCGGGCGTCGGCGGCCCCGCGGCCCGGCCCACCGGCGCCGGGGTCGGGCGTATGTACGACATCACCGACGCGCTCGACCGCTACATCGAGCACCTGCTCAAGGCGACCCCGCACCGGCTCGACGGCCTGCGGGTGGTGGTGGACTGCGCGAACGGCGCCGCCTGGGCCGCCGCCCCGCGCGCCTACCGGGAGGCCGGCGCCGAGGTGATCGCCATCCACGCGCTGCCGGACGGGGAGAACATCAACGACGGGTGCGGGTCCACCCACCTGGACGCCGTTCGCGAGGCGGTGCTGGCGGAGCAGGCCGACCTCGGCATCGCGCACGACGGCGACGCCGACCGGTGCCTGGCCGTGGACGCCACCGGCGAGCTGGTGGACGGCGACCAGGTCATGGCGGTGCTGGCGCTGTCCCTCAAGGAGTCCGGCGAGCTGGCCGGCGACACCCTGGTCGCCACCGTGATGAGCAATCTCGGTCTGCATCTGGCGATGCGCGAGCACGGCCTGGAGCTGCGCACCACCGCGGTCGGCGACCGGTACGTGCTGGAGGAGCTGCGCGCGGGCGGGTTCTCGCTCGGCGGCGAGCAGTCCGGCCACGTCGTCCTCCCGGCCTACGCCACCACCGGCGACGGCCTGCTGACCGCGCTGCAGCTGATGTCCCGGATGACCTCGACCGGCCGGTCGCTGGCCGACCTGGCCGCCGTCATGCGCCGGCTTCCGCAGGTCCTGGTGAACGTCCGGGTCGCCGACAAGGCCGCGGTGGCCGCGTCGGTCTCGGTCAGCGAGGCGGTCGCCGCCGTCGAGTCCGAGCTCGGCGAGACCGGCCGGGTGCTGCTCCGCCCCTCCGGCACCGAGCAGCTCGTCCGGGTCATGGTCGAGGCTCCCACCCACGACACCGCCGAGTCCGCCGCCAACCGCCTGGCGAGGGTCGTCTCCGCGCTCGGTTGACGTACGTTCGCGTCCGCAAAACCTGCCAAATACCTCGGACCAGGTCAAACTTGGGTAGATTCCGGTTTGCGAAACTGGGGAAGAGGGGACGCATGGACGGGTTCGAGTACGACGCCGCGTCGGTTCGAGGGTTTGCGGAGGTGTTCAACCAGGCCAAGGTGCAGGTCGACCAGGTCAGGGCCACGGTGGGGCAGACCACCGCGCACGCCGCCGACTTCGGCAAGTCGTGGCAGGACCACGGCGCGAAGTTCGAGGCGTACCTGAAGGCGATCGCCGACGATCTGGGGAACCTGGCCACCCATCTGGGTGAGATTCACGCCAACCTGATGCAGGGCACCGACCTGGTGGTGCAGGCCGACACCACCGGGTTCCAGAACATCAAGGCGATCGAGGAGCAACTGCCAGCGCAGCCGGCGTCGCACGGCGGCGGCAACCGCGCGGTCTAGGGGGACCGGGATGAACTTCGAGATGCCGAACGCCGCGGCCGGCATGAACAACGCGGTCGCCGCGGTGGGGGACACCGGGGAGTGCTGGGACGTCATCGGGACGCCGCTGGACGAGGGCGTGGACAAGACGGTCCCCGGCTACGACGCCAAGCTCGAGCTGAACCTGAACCCGAAGTCGGGCGCCAAACGCGAAGAGGTGTGCTGCCTGCACTGGGGCCGCATCGACAAGGACGTGGCCAGGCTGAACGGCCTCGCCGCGGCCATCGACAACATCTCTGCGGTGATCAAGAAGGGCAAGGACCAGCTCGCACACGACTGGAAGGGCAAGTCGTTCGACGCGTTCCGGGCGGCCGTCGAGCGGGTGGAGAAGACGCTCAACGACTACTCGGCCGCGGTGAAGACCACCGCCAAGGGGCTCGGCACCGCCACGGCGGGCATCCGCACGCAGTACAACAGCTACCGCGACAACAGCACGCGCATCCTCGCGTTCGACAACCTGGCCAAGCCCAACGACTGGCGGAAGGTCACCGAGGGCGACTGCGAGCACTTCGCCGACGTCTGCCCCACCAACCATTTCGGCACCGGGTTCGGTGAGTGCACCAAGGACAACTCGGAGCAGGAAGGGATCATCGTCGGCAAGCACATCACGCAGGCCCGCTACGACCTGGTGTCCGGCTGGCGCTGCAACGAGAACGCCGGCCTGGTGATCAGCCAGTACCGCGACATCGTGAAGTGGTCCAACGACGAGAAAAGCGCCATCGAGGGCAAGATCCACGAGTGGTACGTGGCCACCGACCAGCTCAAGACCGGCGTCGGCAACGCCTACCGGGCGGCATTGGAGAACCTGCGGATCATCGCGGAGCTGAAGGTGTTCTCCACGATGACCGTCCCCGGCACCGCGGGCGGCTCCGGCGGCACCGACCCCGACGATCACCGTGGCAACGGAAACCCCAACCCGGGCAACGGAAATCCCAACCCGGGTGGTGGTGGAGGTTCCAGCTCCCCGCCTCCGGGAGGTGGCGGGGACTCCACGCCACCGGCCGGAACCGACCAGCCCGCCCAGCCATCTCCGGGCCAGCCATCCACTGAGGACGACCCGGGGGCGACCAAGCCGGAGACCGTGGAGATCAAGGACGGCGACCGCACCATCGGCGTGCAGAGCCCCGACGGGCAGGGCCACGTCAAGGTCACCGTCGACGACGGCACCGGCAAACCGAAGTCCTACGACCTGGACTTCGGCGACCCGACCCGAACCACGCCGGGCACCGGCCAGCCACCCGCGGGCGGCGGAGCACCGCCGGCCGGCACCCCGGATTCCGGCGCGGGCCAGCCCGCCGGGTCCACGCCGGTACAGGCCGGCCAGGACGGCAAGTGCGTGATCAAGGACGGTCCGCTCACCATCACCGCCGAGCACCCGCCCGGCTCGGCCGACACGGTCATGGTCACCGTCGACAACGGCGCCGGCGCGCCGCCGACCACCTACACCCTCGACTACGCCGACCCGGCCAACCCGCAGGTCGACCACGGCACTCCCGGCCAGCCGGCAGGTCAGGTCGTCGGCGCCGGCCAGCCGGCTCCGGACGGCGCGGTGGGCCGGCATGCCCAGCCGGAGCCGCCGGTGTCGCCCGGGCAGGCGGTGCCGATCAGCGCTCCGGCGGATGCCGGTGCCGGTCCGGGCACGCCTGCCGGACCCGGTCAGGCGGTTCCGGGCGGGTACGAGACCCAGGTTTCCCAGCCGGATCAGCAGGTGCCGGCCGGGTCGGACCCGTTGGTCGCGCGGACCGAGGCGCAGGGGTCGGCGGGTGGCTCGGGCTATGTGGCTTCGGACGACTCGGGTGGTTGGGGTGCGCCGGGGGCGGCCGCGCTGGGACAGTTCGAGGCGCATCAGCCGGGTGGGCCCGGCGAGGCGGGACTGGCCACGGCCGATGACGGCGGGTCCACGGCGCCGGCGGACCACTCGCAGCAGGGGATGGCCGGCGGCGGAATGCCGATGATGGGCGGTATGGGTGGCGGGAGCGGCGGTGGCGACACCGGCCGGGCGGGCAGCGCGTGGCGGATCCACGGCGACCTGTTCGACGACGGGGAGGCGCACCTGGCCGGCGCGGTCGGTGAGGACGAGAGATGAGCATGGCGCTCTACGAGATCGACGACCTGGCCACCCAGCGCAGGCTCGAGGCGGTGACCGCGGAGGCGGTGCGGTCGCTGGACGAGTGCGGTGAGCGCTCCGACCAGATCGACCGGGAGGCGCGCGAGGCGTTCGCCCGCGAGGCCGCCGAGCGTGAGGCCATGGCCGAGGAGATCGAGAAGGGCCGCCGCCCCGAGCCGCCCCCGGACGAGGCGGGCACGGCCTCCCCGTGGCAGCGCAAACCACCGAAGCAGACCGTGCTCTCCCTCGGTGGCGACGAGATCCTCCCCGCCCAGCCGCCGGCGGCGACCGAGCCGAACTGGACACCCCCGCCGGTTCCACCTCCGACGGTCCAGCCCGACCCGCTGCCCACCCCCGCCCAGCCGGCCGGGCCACGTGATCACGTGCTGTCCCTGGGGTTCGAGGACGACGACTCCGCACGGCCCACGCCACCCGCAGCCGCCGCCCCGCCGCCGCCACCCGTCCGCCGCCCGCCCCGCGCCAGCGACGAGGACGACGACCTCTCCGGTCACCGCTGGATGCGCTGACCCCACCCCGTCCACCCGGGTGGGTGTGTAGGTTCTCTGTGCAGATGCAGGGCACCGGGTGCCGCCGGTGTGCGTCGTAGCGTTGACCTGCATGACTGCTGCCTCTCGTGAAGGGGGAACCATGAACACTCCGCCGGCCGGCTCCGGTGTCAGCGCCCCGTCCGGTTACCGGACGTCCACCGACGGGATGTCGTCGGCGGCGCGGACCATCAACGACACCGCTGAGGACGCGCAGCAGGAGGTCAAGGACCTCAAGCCGGCCAAGGTCACCGACAAGGATTTCGGCACCAAGCACACCCAGTGGTTCGGCGACTTCTCCAAGGCCATCGAGGCGCTCGGCACCGGGTCGGACGCCATGTGCGCCAACCTGACCGCGTTCGCCGGCCAGATCAGCGGCGCGAGCGCTCGTTACGCGGCCACCGACCAGCAGAACTCGCAGAACCTCAGCCAGTCCGGTCGCTGATGAGCACGAGCGCCCACGAGGGGAATCGATGAGCGGAGGCGAGGCCGCGGTGCCGGCTGGACGGAGGAGCAGCGCAGGGGCGAGGAACGAGCCCCGAGCAGCGCACGGAGGAAGCCGGCACCCTCTG
>NZ_DASYTH010000270.1:0-13847 GCF_036002505.1 Actinophytocola sp.
ACTGCTACCGTCGGGTTACATGAGCAGTGACGAGGTCGTCCCGTTCCGTCTCGAGGTCACCGACGCCGAGCTCGCCGACCTGCGCGACCGGCTGCGGCGCACGCGATGGCCGGAGCCCGAGCCGGTCGGCGACTGGTCGCACGGCGTTCCGGTCGGCTACCTGCGCGAGCTGTGCGCATACTGGGCGGATGCGTACGACTGGCGGGCGACCGAGGCCCGGCTGAACGCGCTTCCCCAGTTCCGCACCGAGATCGACGGCCTGGGTGTCCACTTCGTGCACGCCCGGTCGCCCCATCCGGACGCGCTGCCGCTGGTGCTCACGCACGGCTGGCCGGGCTCGATCGTCGAGTTCGAGGCCGTGATCGGCCCGCTGACGGAGCCCGATGACCCGGCGGACGCGTTCCACGTGGTGTGCCCCTCGTTGCCGGGCTTCGGGTTCAGCGACAAGCCGGACCGTCCCGGTTGGACGGTGCAGCGCATCGCCGACGCCTGGGCGGTGCTGATGGACCGGCTCGGCTACCCCCGGTTCGGCGCGCAGGGCGGCGACTGGGGCACCAGCGTCTCCACCTGCCTCGGCCTGCAGCACCCGTCCCGGGTCGCCGGCATCCACCTCACTCCCCCGCTGGCCGCGCCGGATCCGGCGACGTTCGACGACCTCAGCGACGCCGAGCGCGCCTGGCTCGAGGAGCTCAAGGAGATCGGCACCTGGGAAACCGGCTACGCCACCGAGATGTCCACCAAACCGCAGACGATCGGGTACAGCCTGGTCGACTCGCCGGCCGGGCTGTGCGCCTGGATCATCGAGAAGTTCCAGTCCTGGACCGACTCGGCGGGCAGCCCCGAGGACGCCCTCACCCGCGACCAACTGCTCGACAACCTGATGCTCTACTGGCTTCCCCGGACCGGCGCCTCGGCCGCCCGGCTCTACCGGGAGAGCTTCCGGCAGATCTCCGACTGGATCCTCAAGTCCACATCGGACACCGTGAGTGTCCCGACCGGAGCGTCCATCTTCCCCCGGGAAACCGTGCGGCCGTCCCGGCGCTGGGCCGGCAGGCGGTTCACCAACATCGTCTACTGGAACGAACCGCCGCGCGGTGGCCATTTCGCTGCATTCGAGCAACCGGAGCTGTTCGTCGCCGAGGTGCGCGCATTCTTCCGGCTCGTCCGGTAGTGCCCCTCCCTATTTGACTCCCCAGACCAGTTCGGCGACCGGGCCGATGAGGGACATGGGGCTGTGCGGGCCGGACAGGAGCGGGCGGACGGCGTCGGCGGTGAGCCGGCGGCGGATGTGGCCGTCGTCGAAGCCGTGCCCGACGCAGCCGCTGTAGCGGACGAAAACCTCGGTGCCGCCGGGGATTCTGAGGACGAGCAGCTCGTCGCCGTAGGCGTATTCGGCGGCGCAGTTCTCCGGGCTGTCCGGGCCGGTGCCCTCCGGGGCGGCCAGGATCGCGTTGGCCACCGCGGCGGCCTCCGCGCCGGTGAGCCGGCTGGTGGACAGCATCGCCGGTCCGGACCGGCGATCGGTCAGCGAGTAGCGGCAGATGGTCATTGACTCGAGGTTGCCGGTGAGGCCGGGCTTTCCCGGGTCGGGCCGGGCGTCGTGGTTCTTCGTGGCCGGGTGGTCGGCCGGGCAGTCGGTGTCCTTCGTGCCGGTGGCCGGGCGCGCGGAGCCGAGGATTCGGGCGCGCAGCGTGGGATCGTCACTGAACACGGTGAACGTGGTGGCGCCGACGGTGCGGGTCTCCGCGACCCAGCCGCCGTCATAGGTCTGCGCTCCGTCCGTGCCCTTGGTGCTGAACCACAGATACGGGGCACGCAGGTCCAGGGCCGGCACGGGCGGGCCGGAGCACTTGATCAGCGGTACCGCTCCGGGGCGGCCGATGTACGGCTTGCTCTTCTCCCGGGTCAGGCAGGGCGGGGTGTTCGTGGTGCCGTAGCCCCAGTCCGCGGGCACCTGCACCTCGATGCCGCCGTAGGCCTCCCAGCGCCAGCCGGCGGGCAGATCCGTCACGGACCCGGCGGGCGGCGAGCCCTGCGGTTCCGTGCCGCCGCGCCAGAACACGGCGACGAGGACGCCCGCCACGGCGAGCACCATGATCACAACCGACAACGCGACCCGACGTCCGGTCATGGGACACCTCCGCTGATATCACGGAGTATGTCCCACAACCGGTTGCACGGTCAGGCCGCCGGCGGCAGCAGCACCGTGTCGATGATGTACACGGTGGCGTTGGCCGTCTTCACGTTGCCGCAGACCACCTTGGCGTCGTTGACCATGAAGTTCTGGCCGCTGCCCGAGGTGCGCACGGTGCCCTTCGCCAGGGTCTCGAACATGCCCGAGGTGAGGGCGTCCGGCGTGACCGTCTTGCCCACCACGTGGTAGGTCAGCACCTTCGTCAGCATGTCCTTGTCCGCCAGCACCGCGTCGAGGTTGGCCTTCGGGATCTTGGCGAACGCGTCGTTGGTGGGCGCGAACACCGTGATGTCCTTGGCACCGTTGAGCGTGTCCACCAGACCGGCCGCGGTCACCGCGGTGACCAAAGTGGACAGTACGGGATTGTTGGACGCCGCGGTGGCCACCGGATCCTTGGCCATGCCGGAGAAGCTGCCCGGCCCGTCCTTCGGCACCGCCGCGCAGGCCGAGCCGAACTCTCCGCTCGCGGCCGCCGTGGTGGTTGTCGTCGCCGGCGCCGCCTGGGTGCCGGATGACGACGTGCCACCGCTGCCGCACCCGGCCGTGATCATCACCGCGAACCCGCCGGCCACCGCCGCGACCATACGTGACGCACGCATGCCGTGATCTCCTTGTGTCGAGGTACGTCCCTTAGCACCGGGCATTCGTGGCCGGATGCCGGACGGATTGGCCAATCCGCGGCGCGGGTTGTTCCGAATGGCGCGTGGAACCTTCCCCGGGTTAGAAGGAGGACACATGTCTCGCACTACCAACCAGCTGGTCGGATACGCCTTCGGCGCGGTGTACGTGCTGGTGGGCCTGATCGGGTTCACCGTGTCCGGTGACCACGCGTTCGCCGGCCACGAGGGCGGCCACCTGCTCGGCATCTTCGCCGTCAACGGCCTGCACAACGTGGTGCACCTGCTCGTCGGCGCGGCCCTGATCGGCGCCGCCGCGGCCGGCAACACGGTGTCGAAGGGCGTGAACACCCTGGTCGGCGCGGTCTACCTGCTGGTCGGCCTGATCGGCCTGGTCATCGGCTCCGGCTCGCTGAACATCCTGGCCCTCAACGCCCCCGACCACGTGCTGCACTTCGCCAGCGCCCTCGCCCTGATCACCGTGGGCCTCGCCGGCGACCGGATCGTGCGCCGCGCCCACGCTCACTCATGATCGGGCATGATCGACCTTGTGAGCGCTGAACGGATCGTGCGGGCGAACGGGGTCGACCTGTGCGTGCAGACCTTCGGCGAGCCGTCCGAGCCGGCGATCCTGCTGATCGCCGGCTCGACCAGTTCCCTGGACGGCTGGCCGGAGGAGTTCTGTGTCCAGCTCGCGGCCGCGTCGCGGTTCGTGATCCGTTACGACCACAGGGATACCGGGCGCTCGACCAGCTACCCGCCGGGGGAGCCGGGCTACACCGGGAGTGACCTGCGGGCCGACGCGCTGGGCATCCTGGACGCCCTCGGCGTGGCCCGCGCGCACCTCGTCGGGGTCTCCATGGGCGGCGGCATGGCCCAGGTCCTGGCCATCGAGCACCCCGACCGGGTCGCGTCGCTGACCCTGATCGCCACCAGCTCCGGGCCGGCCGACGACCTGCCGCCGGTGGTGCCGGAGCTCCGGGCGTTCTTCGACAACCCGCCGCCCGAACCGGACTGGTCGGACCGGGCCGCGGTGATCGACTACATGGTCGCCGGCGAGCTCCCGTTCCGCGGAGTTGTCGGCTGGGACGAGGCGGAGCGGCGCGCGACGGCGGCGCGGGTGATGGACCGCACGGTGAACCTGAAGTCCTCGCTGTCCAACCACTGGATCATGATCGGCGGCGATGACGACGGCGAGCGGCTCCGGCCCCGGCTCGGCCGGATCACCGCGCCCACCCTGGTGATCCACGGGACGCGCGACCCGCTGTTCCCGTTCCCGCACGGCGAGGCGCTGGCCGCGGAGATACCCGGTGCCCGGCTCCTCCCCCTGGAGGGAGTCGGGCACGAGGTGCCGCCGCGGCCGACCTGGCCCACGGTGCTCACGGCGCTCGTGGCGCACACGGCTTAGTCATGCCGCGGCCAGCAGCGCCAGTCCGGAGTCGGTCAGCCGCGCGGGTTCGGGTCGGGGTCCGGGCGCGGCGATCAGACCCGCGCCGGCCAACCGGTTCGCCACGAACTGGTCGCAGCAGCTGAGCCCGTCCACGGTGAGCGCCGCGCAGGCACCCCCGGAGATCTGGCAGCGACCGGCGGCGACGGCCCGCAGAATGGCGCGGTCCCGGTGGCTCAGCGTCGGCAGGGCGGTGACGGTGCTCATGGTGTTCTCCTTCGGTGGAGCTGGGATGTTCACTGCTGTCACTTATGACGACGAAGCTGCCCCGGACTAATCGACACCGCCCGCACCCCCTGCTCAGCCGTATCGGTTCAGACGCGGTTGTCGGTCTCCTATGCGAACATATGTTCGTGTCGAGCGAGGCCACCATCCTGCACGCGGACCTCGACTCCTTCTATGCCTCCGTGGAGCAGCGCGACCACCCGCACCTCCGCGGCCGCCCGGTCATCGTCGGCGGCGGCGTGGTCCTCGCCGCCAGCTACGAGGCCAAGGCCTACGGCGTCCGCACCGCCATGGGCGGCGGCCAGGCCCGCCGCCTCTGCCCGCACGCGATCGTCGTCCCCGCCCGGTTCTCCGCATACTCGGAGGCCAGCAAGGCGGTGTTCGAGGTCTTCCACGACACGACGCCGTTGGTCGAGGGCATCTCCATCGACGAGGCGTTCCTGGACGTCGGCGGCCTCCGCAAGATCCGCGGCACCCCACCCGAGATAGCCGCCCGCCTGCGCGACGAGGTCCGCGACCGCGTGGGCCTCCCCATCACGGTCGGGGTCGCCCGCACCAAGTTCCTCGCCAAAGTCGCCAGCCGCGTAGCCAAACCCGACGGCCTCCTGGTCGTCCCGCCCGACCGGGAGTTGGCCTTCCTCCATCCCTTGCCGGTCGGCCGGTTGTGGGGCGTCGGCGACAAGACCGCGACGAAGTTGAACGACCGCGGCGTCATGACGGTCGGCGACGTAGCCAAACTCGCCGAATCCAGCCTCGTCGCCATGCTCGGCCGCGCCGCCGGCCGCCACCTCCACGCCCTCGCCCACAACTACGACCCCCGCCGCGTCGTGGTCGGCCACCGCCGCAGATCCATCGGCGCCCAACGCGCCCTGGGCCGCCGCCCCAAGTCATCAGCCGACCTGGACGCCGCCCTCATAACCTTGGTAGACCGCGTAACCCGCCGCATGCGCGCCGCCAACCGCACCGGCCGGACAGTGGTGTTGCGCCTGCGCTTCGGCGACTACACCCGCATCACGCGGTCGCACACACTCCCCCGCAACACCTCCACCACCGAGCTCATCCTCGGCACCGCGCGGTCGCTGCTCACCGCCACCATGCCGCTGATAACGGACAATGGCATAACGTTGATCGGGATCGCGGTGACGAACCTGGACAACAGTGGCGCGCTACAGTTGATGCTACCGTTCGATGAGCATTTGAATCCGGAGTTGGATGCGGTGCTGGATCGGGTACAGACGCGGTTCGGGAAGACTTCGATTACGCGGGCGGTACTGTTGGGGCGGGACCCGGGGATGGAGATGCCGATTCTGCCCGACTGAGCGTATTTGGGGTTGGTGCGCACTTCGGGGTGGCCAAGGTGCTGTATTTGGGGGTTGGTTCGGGGGCGGCGCCCCCACGAACCCCCACACACAGCACCCCAGGGCGAACCCCAAACACCCCGAACCTCACCCCAACGAACACCCCCAAGATCAAGGTAGCCTCGGGCTCAGCACCACCAACACACCCTGGGGATGATCATGAACGCGATCTTGGACGAGGCCTACCAGCGCCTTCACGGTACCGGCCCCGAGTGGGGCGGGAACCTGTCCAACCACGGTCCGATGGCCGCCGAGGTCCTCGTCCGCCGCGGCCGCGAGGACCAGGTTCCCGCCTGGCTCGACGCCTACATCGGGCGCCTCGACGAACTCCCCACGGCCCGGGAGCCGATCACCGATCAGACCTGGCACGAAGCACTCTCCGACTTCGCGAGGATCGGGGACTGGGTGGTCTACTTCGGCCGCCTGGTCGGGGAACGCCCCTGGCACGAAGTCCTTCTCACCTGGTGGCCACGCCTGCTCCCCGGCATCGTCGCCGGCGCCACCCACGGGGTGATCCGGGTCAGCCACGCGGTTCGGGCCCTGATCGGCGGTGACGAGAGCCCGCAGGCGGTCACCGAGCTGGCCCACGGGCTCGCCTGGTGGGCGGCCCGCTACCTCCCTGTTCCCGGTGCCGCAGGGCTTACCGGGAACCTGGACGCGGCGGAGGCCATTGACGAGGTCCCCCGGATCCCCGCTCAGGAAAGCGTTCTGGCCTCCCGCTTCGGGCAGCTTGGCGAGCTGGCCGCGTTCCCGGGGGCGGTGGCCGCCCTGCGCCCCGCCACCGACCCGGACGACGCCCGCCGCCGGCTGGAGGACCTGGTCGCCGCCGCCACGCTCAAGTACCTCACGCACGGCCACGGTAGCCCGGTCCTCCTCGTCCACACCGCCACCGCGCCGAACGCCGTGCTCAACACGCTGCCGGTGCTGCCCCGCGACTTGTGGGCGCCGAGCCTGGCCGCGGCCTGGGCGGCGAGCGCGGCGATCATCTCCACCTACGCTCCCCTTGCCGGCGCGCCAAGGGAAAACCTGCCCGAACCGACACAGGCCGGCGACCCGGTCGCCGAGGTTCTCGACCGGGCCGCCGCCCATGGAGACGAGCACGTCATCAAGTTCACCGATACTGCGGCCGAGGCTTATTCCCGCACTCCGAATCCGGACATTCTCGCGGCGGCCCTGCGCGTCACCCAACTTCTTGACTCGCCCGGGTAATCAATGGATCTGCATTACAGCAGCTGCCAGATGTGGTCGTCGTAGTCGCTGCAGTAGTACAGCGTCAGGCGGGCGTCGTTGCCACCGGTGGCGAAGCCGTCCACGTCGAGGCACAGGCCGCTCTTGTCGTTGACGATCCAGTAGCCGTCGTAACGCCAGGAGAGGCGGTAGAACTGATTGTCCTCGGCGCCGCGGCAATAGTATTCGCTCACCTTCGTGGTGGCCGGGACCGCGCCGAAGTTCGGGACGTCCACGCACAGCCCGTCCTTGGCGTTCTGGATCTGGTAGAGCGGCTCCCAGTTGGGGGTGTAACCGATGAAGTGGAAGTACCACAGCTGGTTGTCGTTCGCGGTCCCGTCGCAGGTGTACTGGTTGATCGGGCCGTCGACCCTGCCCGCACCGAATCCCGGAACATCGGCGCACTTGCCCGTGGTGTCGTTGTAGAGAAGGTAAGCGACGAGCGCGTCCGTACCCGGACCGGTCGGCGGCGCCGGTTTGCTCGGCGCCGCCGAGGCCGTTGAGGTGACGCCGATCGCCGAGATCGTGATCAGCGTTCCGGTCAATACCGTGGCCAATCTTCGCATGAACATTGGTCGCACTCCCTTTCCCGAGTTCGTGGTGCCGTGACCCCCTGCTGGTCACACCACATCCACGCGGGAAAGGGAGTGCGGGTTGCCTCGATTTCAGACCAATTCGGGAACGTCGGCGACCGGTTCGGTGGACCGCTCGGCGCCGCCCAGGACGATCGCGACGGTGACGGCCAGGCCGGCGAAGATCACCGCGGCGGTCAGGCTCTCCCGGGCGGTGTCCGGCACAGTGGTGCCGGACAGCTCGCCGCGGTAGATCAGGGTGCCCATCGCGGCCACGCCGAGCGCCACGCCGAACTCGCCACCGGTCTCCTGCAGGGAGGCGGCCGCCCCGGCCTTCTCCGGCGGGGTCGCGCCCAGGATCAGGTTCATGGTCAGCGCCATGGGCAGAGCGATCCCGAACGAGGCCAGCACCAGCACGCTCACCACCAGGCCCAGCCCGCCGGACGCGGACGCCTGGCTCTGCAGCAGCAGGCCGAACGCACCGACGCCCAGGCCGGCGGCGACCACCGTGGATACCCGGAAGCGCTTGGCGAACACCGGACCGGAGAGCGAACCGGCGATCAGGCCGATGTTCACCGGCAGTATCCACAGCCCGGCACCCATCGGCGAGAGCGCGCTCACCACCTGCAGGTGCAGCGTGGACATCAGGGACACGCCGGCCATCACGATCCCGCCGAGCAACATGGTGCCAAGCGCCACGGTGAACGTGCGGCTGCGGAACAGACCGAGGTCCAGCAGCGGGTGCGCCAACCTCCCATGCCGGGCCACGAACACCACCGCGAACGCCAGCCCGGCCACGATCGCCACGCCCGACGACACCGTCCATCCGTTGCGCGCCAACGACTTCAGCCCGTAGATCACCGGCAGGATGGCGGCCAGGGAGAGCGCCACGCTGGTCAGGTCCAGCCCCGGCAGACTCGTCGCGGTACCACACGCCGAGCGCGGTGGCCATCTCCCATGCTCAGAAACGTCAGGCGAACGTCGTGCCCAGCCAGGCCTGCCAGGCCTGCTCGATCCGCGCACCGTCCACATCGGAGTTGAACGCGGAGTACTCGAGCACCGGGGTGTTCTGGTGGCCCCACATGGCCGTGTAGAAACCGCCGTCGGTGCGCACGCCGACCCACCACGGGTGCCGGTAGAACTCGACGACACCGTCGACCGGCTCGAGCCCAGGCACGGTGATCCGCGTCTTGTCCCCGACCGAGACGTCGGCGCCGATGCCGAACACGGAGCGGTACGCGTCCCAGGCCCGCTCACCGTCCACCGGCGTACCCAGCTCGAACAGGTTGTAGGTCGAGGTCATCCCGGCGAAGTGCTTGACGTAGACGGCCAACTTCTCCAGGTACATGCGGTCGCCGTTGGTCAGCGCGTCGTACTCGGACTCCCAGTCGTCGTCCGGCAGGAATCCACTGTGGACGAACCGGAGCACGGTGCTGCCGCCGTCACGGCCCTCGATGAGGTATTCGAACGCCATGAACGTGCCGTCCGGGGCCTCGTCGCCCTTGTAGGCGAAGTGCTGGCCGGGCTCCCACGCCGTGATCGTCGACTCGGCGGTCCAGCCGGGCATGCTCATCCTGGTCCGGCCGCCGACCCCGGACCCGACCTCGCTGTGCCCCATGAACCAGGCGTCGATCCCCGGCCCGGTGGCGATGGCCTCCCACACCTGCTCGGGCGTGGCGTCCAGGGTGAGCTCCTCGCGGACCTCGAACTTGTGCGGCATCTCAGTTCTCCTTCTTCTCTTTTTCAACAGGGACACTCGGGTGCACCGCGACGATCACGCGGTGCTCGCGGCCACCCTCGGCGGCCTCGTCGTGGTACTTGGCGACCAGCGCGGCGACCGCGTTGGTGAGCTCCTCGGCGAACGCGGACCGGTCGGCCGCGGACGCGAAGCGGATCTTGGCGTCCAGCGCGAACGTGGCGACCCGCTTGCCGGCCTTGCTCGCACCGACGAGCAGCACGCCGATCTCGCGCACCATCCGGGCGGCCAGCGCCAGCAGCCAGCGGGCGGAGAGCCGGTCCGGCGCGCGGTCCGGGTCGGGCTGCACGGCGGCCAGGGCCACCGGCGAGATCACGTAAGAGGCGGCGGTGGCCCGCATCATCCGCTCGGTGACGTTGCCCTTGCGGCGCTCCTCCACCAGCTCCACCAGCCCGTGCTGCTCCAGTGTGCGCAGGTGGTAGTTGACCTTCTGCCGGGGCAGGCCGACGGCCGCGGCCAGCATGGTGGCCGACCTCGGCTCGGCGAGCTCCGCCAGCAACCGCGCCCGGATCGGGTCCAGGGAGACCTCGGCGGCGGCCGGGTCCTCGATCACCGTCACGTCCAACACGCGACTACCGTCTCACCGACAACTTTTCTTGTCAAGACTATTTCATTTGTCGGTAGGAGACCGATGAGTCTCGGCGCGAGCCGTCGTTTCAGGGGCATGACGCAGCTACTCGGGAACAAGAACGTGATCATCTACGGCGGCGGTGGGCACATCGGCGGGGCCACGGCCAAGGCCATGGCCAGGGAGGGAGCCCGGGTGTTCCTCACTGGGCGCACCGGGAAAGCCTCGAGGCGGTCGCCGCCGAGATCACCGCGGCCGGCGGGAAGGCCGAGGTCGCGGTCGTCGACGCGCTGGACGAGAAGGCGGTCGAGGAGCACGCCGACGCCGTGCTCGCCGCCGCCGGCTCGATCGACGTGTCGTTCAACCTGATCAAGCGCGGCGACGTGCAGGGCCGGCCGCTGGTCGAGATGAGCGCCGCCGACTTCACGGCGCCGGTCAGCAACGGCCTGCTCTCCACGTTCCTCACCGCAACGGCGGCCGCGCGCCGCATGGCCAAGACCGGCGGCGGCGTGATCCTGTCCCTGACCAGCGGATCCTCGAAGGGCCGGGCACCGATGATGGGCGGCACCGGGCCGGCCGACGCGGCCGTCGAGACGTTCCTCTCCTACCTCGCCGCCGAAGCCGGACCGGCCGGCGTGCGGGTGGTCGGGCTGTGGACCGCCGGCGTGCCCGAGACTCGCCCGCCTCCCCGGAATTTTGCGGGCGGCAGGTGCCGACGCTGACCTCGCTCGCCGAGGTGCCGTGGCTTTCGCCGTATCCCGACCAGTTGCTCGACGAGGCCGCCGCCGAGCCCGACCCGGAGTCCGCCCTGGTCACCAAGGAGACGATCAGCCTGGCCTACCTGGCCACGATCCAGTTGCTGCCGGCCCGCCAGCGCGCCGTGCTGATCCTGCGCGACGTGCTCGGCTGGCCGGCCACCGAAACCGCGTCGCTGCTGGAGCTCAGCGTCGCCGCGGCGAACAGCGCGTTGCAGCGGGCCCGGGCGACGCTGCGGGAGCACCTCCCAGAAGACCACGCCGAATGGTCCACTTCGGACCCCAGTGCCGACGAGTTGGCTCTGCTGAACGGTTTCATCCACGCCCACCAGCGCGGCGACTGGGAGACCTCGGTCAAGCTGATGCGCGAGGACATCCGCGTCACCATGCCGCCGCACCCGTTCCTTTACGACGGTATCGCCGCGCTCATCCCGCTGTTCGAGCGCGCGTTCGGCCCGGAAAGCCCCGGCGAGTGGCGCCTCGTGCCCACCCGCCAACCGCATGCCCACCGCCGCCAGCTACCTGAAAGCCCACGGCGACACCGAGTTCCGCGCCGTCAAGTTCGACGTGCTCCGGGTCGTGGACGGCCTCATCGCCGAGATTACGACCTTCGACGCCAGCCTCTTCCCGGCGTTCGGTCTGCCGGCCGTGCTGCCGTAGAAGGCACGGCGGCCGGGCGTGTGCCAGGGTGGGCGCATGATCGCTGGCCTGCGGCGGATGTCCTGGACGGTCGCCGTGCCGGTGCTGGGGATCGCGATGCTGGCGGTGGTGTGGGGCCGTGATCTCGGCGCCGTGTTCGTGGGGGTCGTGGCGGCGGTGCTGGCCGGCACGGTCATGGCGGCGGTGCACCATGCCGAGGTCGTCGCGCTGCGGGTGGGTGAGCCGTTCGGGTCGCTGGTGCTGGCGGTCGCGGTCACGGTCATCGAGGTCGCGCTGATCGTCACGGTGATGGTGTCCGGCGGGGAGCAGGCCGCGTCGCTGGCCCGGGACACCGTGTTCGCCGCGGTCATGATCTCCACCAACGGCATCGTCGGTCTCTCGCTGCTGCTGGGTTCGGTGCGGTACGGGATGGCGCTGTTCAACCCCGAGGGAACCGGCGCGGCGCTGGCGACGGTGACGACGCTGGCCACGTTGAGCCTGGTGCTGCCGACGTTCACGACGACCCGGCCAGGCCCGGAGTTCTCCCCGGCCCAGCTCACGTTCGCCGCGCTCGCGTCGCTGGCGCTGTACGGGATGTTCGTGGTGACCCAGACGGTGCGGCACCGGGATTTCTTCCTTCCGGTCACCGAGGACGGCGTGGTCGAGGAGGAGCACGCCGCGCCGCCGACCGGCCGGGCGACGCTGACCAGCCTCGGGCTGCTCGTGGTCGCGCTGGTGGCCGTCGTGGGGCTGGCGAAGGTGGAGTCCCCGGCGATCGAGGCCGGGGTCGAGGCGGTGGGGTTCCCGCCCTCGTTCGTGGGCGTGATGATCGCGTTGCTGGTGCTGCTGCCGGAATCGCTGGCCGCCGGCCGGGCCGCGCTGCGTGAGCGGATCCAGACCAGCCTCAACCTGGGCTACGGGTCGGCGATCGCCAGCATCGGGCTGACCATTCCGGCGATCGCGCTCGCGTCGGTGTGGCTGGAAGGACCGCTGGTGCTCGGCCTCGGCTCCACGCAGATCGTGTTGCTCGCGCTCACCGTCGTGGCCGGTGTGCTCACCGTGGTTCCGGGGCGAGCCACCCGGCTGCAGGGCGGCGTCCACCTGGTGCTGCTGGCCGCGTTCGTCTTTCTCGCCGTCAAGCCGTGACCTTGCGTGCTATGAAGGGGGCCATGACGAGCACCCTGGTCACCGAGGACTTCCAGCGGCTGGCGGACCCGTACCGGCGGGAGCTGCTCGCGCACTGCTACCGGATGATGGGGTCGGTGCACGACGCCGAGGACCTGGTGCAGGAGACCTATCTGCGGGCCTGGCGGGCGTACGGCACGTTCGAGGGCCGGTCGTCGCTGCGGACGTGGCTGTACGGGATCGCCACGAACACGTGCCTGACCGCGTTGAAGAGCCGGGAGCGGCGGCCGATGCCGACCGGGCTCGCCGGGACGAGCTCGCACCCGGACGACGATCTGGTCGACGGCGGCGAGGTGCCGTGGCTGGAGCCGGTGCCGGACGCGCTGGTGGGCGCGGAGAGCTCGGATCCGGCGGCGATCGTGACGTCGCGGGAGAGCATCCGGCTGGCCCTGGTGGCGGCGTTGCAGCATCTGCCGGCGCGGCAGCGGGTGGTGCTGATCCTGCGCGAGGTGCTGGCCTGGCGGGCGGCGGAGGTGGCCGAGCTGCTGGGGATCAGCACCGCGGCGGTGAACAGCATCCTGCAGCGGGCGCGGGCGCAGCTCGACAAGATCGCGCCGGAGCGGGACGAGGTCGAGGGCCCTTCCACCACCGGCGACCGGGACCTGCTGGCGCGGTACGTCGCCGCCTTCGAGGCCAAGGACGTGCCGGCGCTGGCGGAGATGTTCGACGAGGACGTCGTCTGGGAGATGCCGCCGTACGTCAGCTGGTACGAAGGCGCCGCGCACGTCGCGCAGCACCTGAAGTTCCGCTGCCCGGGCGGGCCGGGCGAGCTCCGGCTGCTCCCGGTGCGGGCCAACGGGCAGCCCGGCTTCGGGCTCTACATCCGGAACTCCGAAGGCCGGTTCCGGGCGTTCACCCTGCAGGTGCTCACGATCAGCGGCGGGCGCATCACCCACGTCGCCAACTTCATGGGCCCGACGATGTTCGGAGTCTTCGGCCTCACCGATGAATTGCCGGGCCCGCCGGCGTCTTAACGTGTATGACCGATGACCGGGCGCCGCTCCCGTTCGCCCGGCCGCTGCCGCCCGCGTTCCGGCGCCGCACGGTGACCCTCGACGCCGGCGACTCCCGGCCCTTCGACCCGGACGAATGGGCGGACGCCCTCATTCTCATCGAGGACGGGGTGCTGGAGCTGGAGTGCCTGGACGGCGAGCGGCGGCGCTTCCACCGCGGCCACGTCATCTGGCTCGACGGCCTCCCGCTCCGCTGCCTGCGCAACCCCGGCGCCGGGCCCGCGGTGCTCGTCGCGGTTTCGCGATGGAGGGGTGCGGTGCGATGAAGGGGGCCTTCCTCACAGTGGGCGT